>NZ_JBFTNY010000003.1:0-335342 GCF_056397705.1 Variovorax sp. 05L425
TTCACACTACTTCCGGGGTCGCGAAGGTATGCCAGGACGGGCCAATCAAGGCGCGCGACGCCGCATGTGCGTTGGCACATGCAAGGAGCGCAACGCCGAGTGGCCCGTCCTGGCATACCTTCCCTTCGGGTTGCCGTGCAAAGGGGCCGGCTGCGGCGTTGCCCACGCTTGCAAGGCCAAAGCCTTGCTGCGCGCGGGCGCCTTGCATCCAGCCCCTTTGCACGGCAACGCGATCCCCGGAAGTAGTGTGAACAGGCCCTAGGCCGCCAAGGCCTCGCCTTGCACGGCCAGCAGGCCGGATCGCCCCGGCACGGTGCCCTGTTCCAGACGATGCCGTGGCAGGGTGGCGCTCGCGGACTCGTCGTGCAGGTCGCGCATGGCGACGAGCGAGTGCCCTTGCGCACGCCAGCCCGCGAGCAGGCGCTCGAACACCGAGCGCAGCTTCATGCCTTCGAGTTCGGCGTGCAGCGTGTAGACCTGGTCTTGCGTGGTGCCCGCGGTCAGGGCGAGCAGATGCTCGTGCACGTTGTCGACGGTGATGTCGTCGATGCCGATGAGTTCGTCGAGCGTCGGCAGCGTGGTCGGATACTGCGGTGGGCCGAGCACCTTGCCGTCGTCACCAACAGGTACGAAGGGATGCGTGCCGCGCGAATCCGATGCGAAGGTGATGCCCAGTGATGTTTCGGCCTTGGCGGCAGCAGGGTTGAATTGCCAGCCCGCTGCGCCGTGCAGGCGCGGCGGCGTGCCGAACACTTCGGCGTGGCGTTCTGTTGCCAGGCGCATCTCGCGCTCGGCCCAGGCGCCGTCGTGTGCCATGAGTTGGTCTTGCCAGCGCACGTGGTCCCAGCAGTGAACCCCGACCTCGAATCCCGCGTCACGAACGGCACGCAACGTAGCGGCTTCGCTGCGGCCGATGTCCGGTCCCGGCAGCAAGACGCCGTAGAGCAAGGTCTTCAGGCCGTAGTGCTCGAGCACGGATGTGCGCGAGACCTTGCTGAGAAATCCCGGGCGCAGCACGCGCAGGATGGCGCGGCCGGTGTGATCCGGTCCGAGGCTGAAGAGAAAGCTTGCGCCGGCACCCGCATCGGTCAACACCTTGACCAGCGGCGGAACGCCTTCACGCGTGCCCCGCAGGGTGTCGACGTCGATCTTGAGTGCGATGCGCGCCATCGCGCTCAGGCTTCCAGATCGGCGGCGGCAGCAGCGGCGTGATCGCTGTAGTACGCGAACAGCGCGCGCAGCGCGTCTTCCATGCCCACGGTGGGCTTCCAGTCGAGGTCCGAGATGGTCCGGCGGATGTCAGGCACGCGCTGCAGGACGTCCTGGTAGCCGCTGCCGTAGTAGTCATCCGCGGCGACGTCGATGAGCTTGACCTTCGCCGCGGCGTCCCGGTATTCGGGCAAGGTGGCCGCCAGGCTCAGCATCATGTTGGCGAGCGCGCGGATGGAATGGTTGTTGGCCGGATTGCCGATGTTGTAGATCTTGCTGTCGGCGACGCCGTCCTTGTTGGCGATGATCTTCACAAGCGCCGAGATGCCGTCGTCCACGTAGGTGAAGGCGCGCTGCTGGCTGCCGCCGTCGACCAGCCGGATCGGCTCGCCGCGCACGATGTGGCCGAGGAATTGGGTGATGACGCGGCTCGAACCTTCCTTCGGTGCATGCAGGCTGTCCAGCCCGGGGCCGATCCAGTTGAAGGGGCGGAAGAGGGTGTAGCGCAGGCCTTGCTCCTGGCCGTAGGCATGGATCACGCGATCCATCAGCTGCTTGGCGCAGGCGTAGATCCAGCGCGGCTTGTTGATCGGGCCGTAGACGAGGTTCGACGCTTCGGGATCGAAGGCCGCGTCGGTCGACATGCCGTAGACCTCGCTGGTCGACGGGAAGACCACGCGTTTTCCGTAGCGCACGCACTGCCGGATGATGGGGAGATTGGCCTCGAAGTCGAGCTCGAACACGCGCAGCGGCTCGCGCACATAGGTGGCCGGCGTGGCGATCGCCACCAGCGGCAGCACCACGTCGCATTTCTTCACGTGGTATTCGATCCACTCCTTGTTGATGGTGATGTCACCCTCGAAGAAGTGGAAGCGCGGGTTGTCGAGCCAGGGCTCGACGCGGTCCGACATCATGTCCATGCCGTGGACTTCCCAGTCGGTGGTCTCGATGATGTGACGCGTCAGGTGGTGACCGATGAAGCCGTTGACGCCGAGGATCAGGACTTTGAGCATGTGAATCTGCTTTTCTTGAAGGTAATGGGGGCTTCTCAGGCGTCGGCTTCGAGCCAGCGGGCGGAGAAGAGCGTTTCGAAATCGTGGGCGTTGAACGGCTTGGCATCGCCTTCGCGGCGGGCCGACAGGACGCGCAGGGTACTCCCGTCGGCCGCAGTCAGCCACAGCGTCTGGCCGTCGGTCCACAGGCGCAGGCCGCGACCGGGCGCTTCAGCGGGCGCGGCTGCATGCAGCGTGCGTTCGATGAGGACGCGCTGACCCTTGAAGGTCAGGAATGCGCACGGATAGGGCGGCGCGAGTGCGCGCACGAGGTCATGGGCTTGCCGGGCGCTCGCATCGTTGGGAATGCGCCCGTCTTCCGGACGACGCCCTCCGAAGTAGCCGCCCTGCGAGAGATCCTGCGGGCGCTCCACGGCCGTGCCGTCGAGCAGTCCCGGCAGGCATCGCGCCAGGACGATCTCGGCCGCGAGTGTCACCTTGCCGAACACGTCGCGGGCCGTGTCGTTGGAAAGAATGGGCACGGCGAACTGGTCGACGATGGCGCCGTTGTCCGGCTTTTCGTTCATGCGATGCAGGGTCGCGCCCGTCTCGCGCGCACCGTGGAGGACGGCCCAGTTCACGGGCGCGCGGCCCCGGTATTGCGGCAGCAGCGAGCCGTGCATGTTGAAGGCGCCGCGGCGCGGCATGTCGAGCCATTCGCGCTTCAACATCTGCCGGTAGTAGAAGGAGAACAGGAAATCGGGATCGAACGCGCGCGCGCTTTCAAGCAGCGCCGGATCGTGCGGATCAGCGGGCGTGACGAATCGCAGCCCTTGTTCCGCCGCCACGGACGCCACGCTGCCGAACCAGATCGTTTCGTTCGGCGAGTCGGTATGTGTCACGACCAGTCCGACGTCGACGCCTGCGTCGAGCAACACCTGCAGGCAGCGCACGCCGACATCGTGATAGGCGAAGACGATCGCGCGCGGCGCGCGTCCGGCGGCGCTCATTCCCTGCGCTCCAGGATGGCGCTGACCAGGTAGCGCGGCCGTGCCCGGACTTCCTGGTAGATGCGGCCGATGTACTCGCCGAGCAGCCCGATGCCGAAGAGGGCCAGGCCGATCAGCAGGAACACCAGCGCGAACAGCGTGAACACACCGCCCACTTCGGGGCCGAGGATGAGACGCCGTCCCGCCAGGATCACGAACAGCAGCCCCGAGAGCAGCGAGACGACGAGTCCCAGCATCGAGAAGGCCTGCAGCGGCACCAGCGAAAAGCCGGTGACGAGATCGAAGTTCAGGCGAATCAGGCTGTACAGCGAATATTTGGATTCACCGGCATGCCGCGCCTCGTGGCCGATCAACACTTCGGTCGGATGCTTGGCGAACTGATAGGCCAGCGCCGGGATGAAAGTGTTCATCTCGTTGCACTGGTTGATGAGCTGAATGACGTCGCGGCTGTACGACCGCATCATCGAACCCTGATCGGTCATCGCGATGCCGGTGAGCCGGTGCCGAAGCCCGTTCATCGCGCGCGAGGCCCAACGGCGCCAGGCGACGTCCTGGCGATCACGCCGGATCGAACCGACGTAGTCGGAGCCCTCGTCCATCGCCTCGAGGAGCAGGCGAATGTCCTCCGGCGGGTTCTGCAGGTCGGCATCGAGCGTGACGACGCGATCGCCGCGGCAATGCTCGAAGCCCGCGAGGATCGCCCGGTGCTGGCCGAAATTGCCGTTGAGCAGGATCACGCGCGTGACGTCCGGCCGACTTTCGAATTGCGCTGCCAGCAACGATGCCGAGCGGTCGCGGCTGCCGTCGTCGATGAAGACGATCTCGTACGCGAGCGCCAGTGCGTCGAGCGCGGGATAGAGCCGCTCGAACAGGGCGGCCAGCCCCGCCTCCTCGTTGTAGACCGGGATCACGACGCTCAGCGTCGGCCGGTCCGCCAGGAACGGTGGTTGCGTGATCGCCGAAGTAGCGGTGTCGTTCATCTGCATGTCAGTTTCCCGCCGCGCTTCGAGCGACCCACGACCCTTGGAACCGGCACAGCCGAGGCCAGAAACCCCGCGGAACCGGCTTGGCCGGGCCGCTGGGGTTGCCCCCGGAGAGGGGGTGTCCGAGCCACACGAAGTGGGCGAGGCTGGGGGTGAGCTTCATTTTCAGCGCAGCTCGGCCATGACGGTGGCAACCGCGGCACAGACGCGATCCACGTCGGCGTCGGTCATGGCCGGGAACAGGGGGAGCGTGAGCGTCCGCGCGCCGATGTCTTCGGCGACCGGGAAATCGCCCGGCGCGCAACCGCGCTTGCGGAACATGGAGAAGAGATGCATGGCGGGGTAATGCACGCCGACGCCGATGCCTTGCGCCCGCATCGCCGCGATGAAGTCGCCCCGGCGCGGCGCGAGTTCGCGCGGAAGCAGGGGCTGGAACATGTGCCAGTTGCCTTGCCGCGTCAGGTCGGCGGGAGGCAGTTCGAATCCGAGCGTGGTGTCCCATTGCGCGAGATAGCGCTCGGCCAGTTGCCGCCGGCGGATGTTGAAGTCGTCGACCTGCCGGAGTTGTCCCAGCCCGATGGCGGCTGCCACGTCGGTGAGGTTGGCCTTGCTGCCCCACTCCTCGACTTCCATGCCGCCGTCCGGAAGGCGGGTCACGCCCTGGAGGCGGAGCTTTTCGAAACGCCGCGCTTCATCCTCGTTGTTGAGGACCAGGCAGCCGCCTTCGGAGGTCGTGAAGTTCTTGTTGGCGTGGAAACTGAACGACACCAGGTCGCCGAAGCTGCCGATCTCGCGGTCGCCCCAATGGGAACCGAAGGATTGCGCCGCGTCTTCGACCACGCGGAGGTTGTGCTTCCGGGCCACTGCATTGAGCCGGTCACGATCCACCGGCAGGCCGGCGAGGTCGACCGGCAGCAGCGCGCGGGTGCGCGGCGTGATGGCGCGTTCCATCAGGTCGAGATCGATGTTGCGGGTCTTCGCATCGGCATCCACGAACACAGGCGTTGCGCCCACTGCGAGCACTACATTGGCAGTGGCCACCCAGCTCAGCGGCGTGGTGATGACCTCGTCGCCGGGACCGATGCCACACAGCCGCAGGCCGAGTTCCAAAGAGGCGGTGGCCGAGCTCACCAGCCGTACGGGCCGGCCGCCCAGGCGTTGCGACAGGGCCGCTTCGAGCGCCTGGCATTTGGGGCCGGTCGTGATCCAGCCCGAGCGCAGCACGTCGCCGACTTCGGCGATGGTGCGTTCGTCGATCGACGGGCGAGTGAAAGGAAGAAACGGTAGTGAACTCATGCGGTACTCCCGCTGCGGGCTACCAGGATCACGCCGACGATGATCACACCAATGCCCAACCAGCGCTGCAGATTGACGTCTTCGCCGAATAGCCACCAGGCAAGCATGGCATTGACGACGTAGCCGATGGAGAGCATAGGGTACGCGATGCTCACTTCGACGCGCGACAGCGCGATGATCCAGACCACCACGCTGATGGCGTAACAGGCCAGTCCGCCCAGGATGCCGGGGTGATGGGCGAGACCGAGGGCCGTCCGGAAGAGGGCGGGCGCACCGGCCGACATGGAGATCTCGCCGGCGCTGTTGGCACCGGCCTTGAGGAGAAGCTGGGCTACGGCGTTGAGCAGCACGCCGCTCAGGACCCACAGGAAATCAAGTGCTTTCATTTATTTCTTGGTGACCACGACGCGTCGCTGGTCTTCGAACACGATTCGCATCGGCAGGCCGCGCTGCTGGAGTTCCATCCACGTGTCCCGCCCCATGTAGGCGGCTGCCTGGGGCAGCGACTGCCAGCGGGCCACGAACTCGTCGAGCGACTTGATCCAGCGGTCCGGCTCCTGGATTTCGCCGAGGGCGAATTCATCGATGTACTCAACCAACGTCACCTCGCGCCCCAGGTAGAAGGGTAGCGTCTGGTCGTAGGCGCGAACGGAAAAGACCGGCGTGTCAGGCGTGATCTCGCGCTGCAGGATGGGCACCAGGGTTGCGGCGCTCTTGAGCTGGCCGTAGGTGTTGTGCGACTGCAGGACCACGGTGGTCCCGATCAGGTGGCAGAACGCCAGGCTCAGCACGGCCGCCGTGACCTTGCGCCGACCCAGGCACCACCAGGCGATGGCCGCGCCCACGAGGAAGACGGCGGCACCCACCCGCACGGCTGCGGCCATCGGCGCGAGCATCTCGGCCGGCGTGGTGAGCGAGACGAAGCGATCGGTTTGCGTCGAGACGACAAAGACCAGTCCCCAAGCCAGGACCGGCAACAGCAGATGCCAACGCAAGGCGGACGACGAGGCATCGCGCAACTGCATGGTGATCAACAGCGCCAGCGCCGGGAACATCGGCAGGATGTACGACGGAAGCTTGGAGCCCGACGCGGAGAAAAACAGGAAGATGAAGACGCACCAGACCAGCAGGATGTCGCGGGCGGAGATCGGCGGCCGACCGCTGTCCGGACTCTCCTTGCGGAACAGCCATGGCAGTGCGCCGGTCCAGGGCAGCATCCCGCCCAAGAGGAGGGGAACGTAGTACCACCACGCACCCACGCGTTGGTGCACGTTGGACACATAGCGCTGCCAGTGCTCGTGAATGAAGAAGAACTGTGCGAAGGAGGGATTGCGCGCCGATACCAGCACGAACCACGGTGTCGCGAGCACGAAGAAGATGAGCAAGCCCGAGAACCAGTGCATGCCTCGCCAGAGTTGCATGTTGCGCCGCCAGATGCTGACGATGACCAGCACGGCCCCGGGGATGGCGATGCCGACCAGGCCCTTGCTCAGCACCGCGCCGGCCATCGCGGCCCAGGCGAGCCAGATCCAGCGGCGGCGAGCGCGCACGTCCGACACGTCCGAAGTAGCGCTGTCGTTGGCCAGCAGCACGCCGCAAAGCGCCAGCGTGAGAAACAGCGTCAGCCCGGCGTCGAGCGTGAGGAAGTGGCTGTTGCCGACGATCCAGGTCGTCGACGCGGTGATGGCGAGCGCCCGGATGCCGGCCTCCCGGCCCCAGAGACGGCCGGCAGTGAAGCCGACGGCCAGCAGCGTCAGGAAGCCCGCCACGCCGGGCCACAGGCGCGCCGTGAAATCCGAAACGCCGAAGGCCAGGAAGGCCAACGCGCCGACCCAGTATTGAAGGACCGGTTTCTCGAAATAGAGGAGCCCGTTCAGGCGGGGCGTCACCCAGTCGCCGCTGCGCGCCATCTCGAGCGCGAGCGTGGCATAGCGGCCTTCATCGGGCGTGATGAGGGAGCGCGTACCGAGACTGACGAACCAGATCAGGCACAGCGCCGCGAGCAACAGCACCAGGCCCAGGGTGGTCCATGATGCGGTGCTTCGGGAGCTTGTCGTGGCAGAAGGGGCGAGCCGGTCGTCAGCGTCGGCGTTGGTCGCGCCGTAACGCTGATTGGCAGTCATCTTCATCGATCTTGGGCAGGCAGGAGGGAGTCTGGGTTGGAGTGCCGGGCCTTGGGCGGCCGGCCGAAGCCAACCCCCAAAGGTGCCTCATGGGGATGAATTCTAGGTGAACGCCGATGGTTCGCCGCCTGACCGTGGCGGTCAGTCGGAGAGGCCTGCGCGCGCCAGTTCAACGTCAAGCCGTTCGCGGGCATCTGCCGGTTCGAGGCCGGCCGCCTTTTCATAGAGCCGGGTCGCTTCGGCCATGCGCGATTCGCCATACAGCATCAAGAGCCCCCGCGCATATTCCATCAGCGCGATGGCCGAATGCGGGTTGAGTTGCAGGCCGCGCTCGAACAATTCGACCGCGGCCTCCGCCCGCACACCGTAAGTCATTCGGCCGACCAGCGCGCCAACCTTGTCGATGACCTCGGCGTGGAAGGCCGCGAGCGCGACATGGGCTTCGCCGTGGTGCGGTTGCAGCTCGATCACGCGCTCGAGCGCGCCCTTGACCTTGGATCCCAGGCCTTGCGCCAACGCGCGCGCCACGCTGATGCCCTGGCTATAGCGGCCCAGCGCGTAGGCTTGCCAATAGAGCGCCTCGCAGTTGTTCGGCTCCGTGGAAACCTGTGCGGTGGCGCGTTCGGCCACTTGTCTGAAGAGGGCCAGACGGGTCCCTTCGCGCGGCTCGAGATAGTTGGCGTAGATCGCAGTCGCCTGATTGGCGAGCGCCAAGCCCTCACGCCCCTGATTCAGGGCGACGTCGACAGCCCGCTCGAACTCCCCGCCGTGATAGAGGGCCCAACCCTCCGCCAGCGGGCCCGGCGCCGGCGGCGGGATGCCCTGGCCGATATGCAGGCGAGACCAGTGCTCCACCACACTCGACGCATCGAAGCGAGGCGTATCCCGGTAGGGCATTCGAGTCCAGGGCCCTGTCGTCGGCGTGTGGCTGCTGGACAGCCGCGGGAGGGGTTGGAGGTCCGGGTGGGTCATTCAAAAAGAAATATTCAAGTCAGACCGTTGCAGGTTGATCTTCGCCCGAATAGGCGCAACTGAGTGTCAGCAAATGCCTCCGCTGCTCCGTTGCCAAATAGGGCGCCAACAGGTGCAGTGTGTGGTGGGCGCCGCGCAGCAGCGCACCCTGGGCGTGGGCCGGCTCCAGGGCTTCACGTGGATTGCGCACGTATTCATAGCTGAGCCAATAGGTCAGCACGACCACCATGCTTTGCGCGAGTGTGTCGACCTCGCGCGAGTCGATGTCGAGGTGGCCGGCCTGGCTGAGCCCGGCGAGGAGGGCGCGAATGGCGCGTGCCTTGTTCTTGAGCACCAGCTGGAACTGCGTTTCGAGGTGCCGGTTCTTGCTCAGGAGGTCGTTGAGATCGCGATAGAGGAAGCGGTAGCGCCAGATCAGCTCGAAAAGACTGTGCATGAAGAACCATGCATCCTCGACGTCGTGAACGCCCTGGCTCGCGTGCAGCAACTCGTTGAGCTCCGTCTCGTAGCCTTCATAGAGCCGGTTGATCAGCTCGTCCTTCGCGGGATAGTGGTAGTAGAGGTTGCCGGGACTGATGTTGAGTTCGCCTGCGACCAGTGTCGTCGAGACGTTCGGTTCCCCGAACCGATTGAACAGGTCAAGTGCGGCTTCGAGGATGCGTTGTGCAGTGCGGCGTGGCGCTTTCTTGGCCATGTCGTAGCCCCGTTTTGTCTCTGGGGGACACTCTAGCGCAAGTTGTGGCGGCGCAGGGCGTTGAGCGCCGCTTGTCCCGCGAAGACCGGGAGGCCTGGCCTCCGGTCAGGGCTTATCAGTCGCCGCCGAGTGTGCGTCGCTGCGAGGGCTTTGCCGTCGAGGGCTTGGTCGTATCGGACGACTTGCGCACGGTCGTCTTGCGCGCTGCAGCATTCGCCGGTGCACTGGCGGCCTCCTTGCGACGCAATGCCGCTTCGAGGGCCTCGACCCGTGCCTGCAGCGCCGCCACCTCCTGGGCCGACGGCATGCCCAGCTTTTCGAGGGCGCGCGCGACGCGGTCCTCGAAGATGTTCTCGAGCTTGCCCCATCCGCCGGCGGCTTTTGTGCCGAACTCGCTGGCGAAGCCAGCCATTCGGGCTTGGGCCTGGGCCAGCGTTTCTTCGGCGGCCTGCTGGGTGCGCTTCTGGACGCCGACGCCGTCCTTGACGAGCGCCTCGAAGGCCTTGCTGCCTTCCTGCTGCATCTTGGCGAAGGCGCCGAGGCCGGCTAGCCAGATTTGTTGGGCGGAGTCTTTGATGCGGTCGGTGGACTTGTTGTCGTCTTGGGGGGTGGACATAGAGGGATCCTTTAAGCGCCACGACACTCTAGCCGCGGAAGACAGGTTCCGTGTAGAGGCCGGGTTCTAGCTGCGGATTGAAACATTTACGAATGGGATAATGCCCCGCTTGAGCGCCGGCAGGCGGTTAGATTATTCGGACAACAACGAGGGACCCACATGATTCTGGTTACCGGCGGCGCGGGCTTCATTGGCGCTAATTTCGTTCTCGACTGGATTGCGCAAAGCGAGGAAGCGGTCGTCAATCTGGACAAGCTGACCTACGCTGGAAATCTGGAGACGCTCTCATCGCTGAAGGCCAACCCGAAGCACGTCTTCGTGCAGGGTGACATCGGCGACAGCGCCCTCGTCGACAAACTGCTCGCCGAGCACAAGCCCCGCGCAGTGGTCAATTTCGCAGCCGAATCGCACGTTGATCGCTCGATTCACGGACCCGAGGATTTCGTGCAGACCAATGTGCTCGGGACATTCCGACTGCTCGAATCGGTGCGTGGCTATTGGAATGGATTGCCGGCCGATCAAAAAGAAGCCTTTCGTTGTCTGCACGTCTCGACCGATGAGGTTTACGGCTCTCTCTCTGCATCCGACCCGGCTTTCACGGAAGAGAACAAGTACGAGCCCAACAGCCCCTACTCGGCCAGCAAGGCGGCAAGTGACCATCTGGTCCGGGCATGGCATCACACGTATGGCCTGCCGGTGGTCACGACCAATTGCTCGAACAACTATGGTCCGTTCCACTTCCCCGAGAAGCTTATCCCTCTGATGATCGTCAACGCGCTCGCCGGCAAGTCGTTGCCGGTGTACGGTGACGGCATGCAGGTACGCGATTGGCTCTACGTCAAGGACCACTGCAGCGCGATCCGTCGGGTTCTCGAATCCGGGCGCCTCGGCGAGACCTACAACGTTGGCGGCTGGAACGAGAAGCCCAACATCGAGATCGTCAATACCGTCTGCGCGCTGCTCGACGAACTCCGCCCTCGCGCCGATGGCAAGAGCTACCGCGAGCAGATCACCTACGTCACAGACCGTCCTGGCCATGACAGACGCTATGCGATCGATGCGCGCAAGCTCGAACGCGAGTTGGGCTGGAAGCCGGCTGAGACTTTCGACACGGGCATTCGCAAGACGGTCGAGTGGTATCTGGCGAACGCCGAATGGGTGCGTAACGTTCAGAGCGGCGCCTACCGCGAATGGGTCCAGAAGCAATACGCGGGCGCTCCCGCGAAGGCGCAAGCATGAAGGTGCTACTGCTCGGAAAGGGCGGGCAGGTCGGCTGGGAATTGCAGCGCAGCCTGGCACCACTCGGCGAACTGGTAGCGCTCGATTTCCACAGCACGGATTTCCACGCGGACTTCAGTCAGCCAGAGAAGCTAGCAGACACTGTGCTCAGGGTGCGGCCGGATGTCATCGTCAATGCGGCGGCGCACACGGCCGTGGACAAAGCGGAAAGCGAGCCGGAACTCGCGCGAAAGCTCAACGCAACGTCGCCCGGCGTGGTTGCGCAGGCTGCACAGCAAATTGGCGCGTTGATGGTTCACTACTCGACGGACTATGTCTTCGACGGCAGCGGGACGCGGCCCTGGCAGGAGGGTGATGCTACTGGGCCGCTCAGTGTGTATGGCAGTACCAAGCTCGAAGGCGAGCAACTGGTGGCGCAGCACTGCGCGCGCCACCTCATTTTTCGCACGAGTTGGGTCTATGCGTCGCGCGGCGGCAACTTCGCGAAGACCATGCTGCGTTTGGCACAGGAGCGTGAACGGCTTACGGTCATTGACGACCAATTCGGCGCACCGACCGGGGCTGAATTGCTGGCCGATGTGACGGCGCACGCGATTCGCGACACGCTGCGCGAACCAGTCAAAGCCGGTCTCTACCACCTTGTCGCCGGCGGCGAGACCGCTTGGCATGGCTACGCGCGCTTCGTGCTGGAACAGGCTCAGGCTGCTGGTATTGAACTCCAAGCGTCGCCCGCGTCCGTCGACCCTGTGCCGACCAGCGCATTCCCCACACCTGCCAAGCGCCCACACAACTCTCGGCTCAACACTGACAAACTGCAGGCTGCATTTGATCTCAAACTGCCACATTGGCAACAGGGTGTCGCACGGATGCTGAACGAGACCTTCCAACTTCAACACGCAACAAAATGACCGAACGCAAAGGAATCATCCTGGCTGGTGGATCCGGTACGCGCTTGCACCCCGCTACATTGGCGATCAGCAAGCAACTGCTCCCGGTGTACGACAAGCCGATGATCTACTACCCGTTGAGCACTTTGATGCTAAGTGGCATACGCGACATACTAATTATCAGCACGCCACAGGACACGCCGCGCTTTCAGCAATTGCTGGGCGATGGCAGCCAGTGGGGCATCGATTTGCAGTATGCGGTGCAGCCGAGTCCTGATGGACTGGCACAGGCGTTCATCATTGGCGAGGCGTTTCTGAGCGGTTCGCCGAGTGCCTTGGTGTTGGGAGACAACATCTTCTACGGCCATGATTTTGTGAATCTGCTGGCGGCCGCTGATGCGCGAGCGGCCGGAGCGACAGTCTTCGCTTATCACGTCCATGACCCTGAGCGATATGGTGTGGTCGCGTTCGATGCCGACGGAAAGGCCAGCAGCATCGAAGAGAAGCCAACGAATCCCAAGAGCAGCTACGCGGTGACGGGACTCTATTTTTACGACAACCAAGTTGTCGATATTGCGAAGTCTGTCAAGCCCAGCGCGCGCGGCGAACTCGAGATAACAGCAGTCAATCAAGCGTACCTAGACATGGGCGGCTTGAACGTGCAGATCATGCAGCGCGGCTACGCATGGCTCGATACTGGCACCCATGAAAGCTTGCTCGAGGCGGGCCAGTTCATCGCAACGCTGGAGCACAGGCAGGGCCTCAAGATTGCATGCCCGGAAGAGATCGCATGGCGCCACGGCTTTATCGACAAAGAGCAGCTCGCGCGGCTGGCGGAGCCTTTGCAGAAGAACACTTACGGAAAGTATCTGTCTCGATTGCTCTTGGATGAGGTGCGCTCGTGAAGGTGATTCAGACGTCAATTCCCGAGGTGTTTGTGCTCGAGCCAAAGTTGTTCGGGGACTCGCGGGGTTTCTTCCTTGAGAGCTTCAATCAGAAGGACTTCGACCAGGCCCTCGGCACACATGTCGACTTCGTCCAGGACAACCACTCGCGTTCCGTGAGGGGTGTTTTGCGAGGGCTGCATTACCAAATTCAACAGCCACAGGGCAAGCTCGTCAGGGTTGTGCGCGGTTCGGTCTTCGATGTGGCGGTCGATATTCGCAAGAGTTCACCGACCTTCGGCAAATGGGTTGGTGTAGAGCTTAACGAGGACAATCAAAGGCAGTTTTGGGTGCCACCAGGTTTCGCGCACGGTTTTTTGGTGTTGAGCGAGATGGCGGACTTTCTCTACAAGACGACTGACTACTACGCCCCGATGCACGAACGATCGATCGCGTGGAATGACAAGTCCATTGGAATCGAGTGGCCCTCTGTCGGCAAGCCCCCCGCGCTCTCCGGCAAGGATGAAGCGGGCAAACCATTGTCTGATGCGGAAGTTTTTGAGTAGCGACGTCGGGCGGAATGAGACGCGGCGCTCGGCGTTCGGAACTTGGCATTGATACTCGATAAGCGCGATAGCTGTACCCAAAACTAATGATCGAATTTACTGGCGAACGCTTCATTCCGAGTGAAGCCGGAGAAATCCACTACGAACACATGCACCGATATGGCTGGTCGGTTGCACATGCTGCGGGCTGCGACGTACTCGACATCGCCTGTGGGGAGGGCTACGGCACAGCTCTCTTGGCAAATGCTGCCAAGTCGGTCATAGGCATCGATATTTCGGCGGACGCAGTTGCGCACGCGAGTGACAAGTATCGGGAACTCCAGAATGTGCGATTCAAGGTAGGGAGCGCAACAGCCATTCCTCTCCCGGACGCCTGCGTGGATCTAGTCGTTTCCTTCGAAACGATCGAACATCTTGCTGACCAACGAGAAATGATTGCGGAACTGCGACGGGTCCTTCGTCCGGCGGGGCTGTTGATCATCTCTTCGCCAAACAAGAAGGTTTATTCCGACAATCGCAATTTCGTCAACGAGTTTCATGTCAAGGAACTCGATATGGACGAGTTTGACGCGTTGTTGAAGGAGCAGTTTCCGAGCGTGCGGTACATGGGGCAACGGTTCATGACAGCCTCTGCGTTGTTTCCTTTGGACGCTGGCAGTGAAGGTCAGTACGAAGCGCTGCTCTTGCATGAAGGAAAAGTGGAGTTACGGACCGCGCCGCTTGCGGATCCGATGTACTTTGTCGCCGTTTGCGCGGCGGACACCGAATCGCTGAAGGACCTGAGGCCGTCGGCTTTTTTTGAGACAGAGGTGGACATCTACCGGGAGCAACAGAAGGTTCTGCGGTGGGCTTCTGGGTTGGAGGGTGAATTCGATACGTTATCGAAGCGATATGGTGGACTTCAGGCCGAGTCAGAAGAAGGGAGCGCTTGGGCCCTAAGGCTCGATGCGGAGAACAAGGACCTTCGGTCGCGTTTAAACGCTTTGCGTGAGGAGGACCTGATCACGCTTCGCGAACGGCTTGACGACCTTCAAAAACTTCACAGTGGGTTGGAGCGCGAATTCACCACTGTCTCGAACTCGTATGACGAACTGCAGAACAGGTATAACGAACTGGCACGGCGGCGCGACCTGCTGGAGCAAAGGCTCGCCGAACGCCCGCGATACAAAGAGGGGGGCCCTCGCGCTGGTATCCCAGCTTCGGCGCGACATGGTTTGGGGCAGCAGCAAGCGATCGCCAAGCTTGTCGCCATGACGCGGCAGTCCGAGAACCTACGTCGTCAGCTCGATGAGGTGTATCGCTCAACTTCTTGGCGTGTGACGGCACCACTCCGCGCCTTAAAGGATCTCTCGGCGAATAGGGGTGCGGGCGCACGTGCTCTAGCCAAGGCGCGGGTACAGCGGCTCTCGTATCTGACATACAAGTCCGTTCCTCTTAGCGAGTCGGCCAGAGACGCGATGGCGCACGCGGTGTTTCGGATCTTCGGCCCGGTATTTCGTGAGACCCCCCGCTATGAGGCCTGGCGGCGACTGGGAAGGGACGCGCAGCTGCTCGAACAACTGAGGTTCAACACATCGGCGAACCCAGAGGTGAGCATTGTCATTCCGACTTACGGGAATCTTCCTCAGACTTTGATTTGCCTTGAGTCGATTGCCGACAACATGCCGGCGGTACCGATCGAGATTATTGTGGCGGAAGATGCATCAGGTGATTCCGAGATCCTCAAGCTCGAAAATGTGCCAGGGTTGATCTTCAAGCAGAACGCCCAGAATCTCGGCTTCCTACGTTCTTGCAACGAAGCTGCCAATTTGGCGCGTGGCAAGTATATCTATCTCTTGAACAACGACACGCGTGTTACGGCCGGGTGGCTCGACCGCATGGTCGAACTGTTCAAGAGGGACGGTTCCATCGGAATGGTCGGATCCAAGCTGGTCTTTCCGAACGGCAAACTACAAGAGGCCGGGGGCATTCTTTGGCAAGATGGCAGCGCTTGGAACTTCGGTCGAAATGACAACCCGGCGCGCAGCATCTATAACTATGTCAAGGACGTCGACTACTGCTCGGGCGCGTCGCTATTGTTGCCCACCGAGCTCTTTGAGCGCCTCGGGGGCTTCGATGAGTACTATCTTCCGGCGTACTGCGAAGATTCGGACCTGGCATTTCGCGTTCGAGAACTGGGGCTGCGGGTCGTGTATCAGCCCGCTTCGGTGGTGGTTCACTACGAAGGCGTATCGCATGGCACTGACGTGACAGTCGGTGTCAAGGCCTATCAGGTTGCCAACCAACGCAAGTTTTATCAGCGGTGGGCCAAGGTACTGGAGTCCCGCCATTTCAGCAATGGGGAGCACGCCTTTCTAGCGCGTGATCGCGCTACGCTCAAGAAGACTATCCTAGTCATGGACCACTATGTGCCGCAGCCGGACAGGGATGCAGGCTCGCGCTCGATGCGCTGCTTCCTTGACGTATTCCTGGCGATGGGCATGAACGTCAAGTTTTGGCCGCAGAACCTTTTATTCGATGGCCACTACACGAAGACGCTCGAACAAGACGGCATCGAGGTGATCTACGGGGATGAATATCAAGATGGCTTCGATCTGTGGATTCGCGAGTACGGGGACGAAGTCGACTATGTGCTTCTGAGCAGGCCGCATATTGCCGTGGAATACCTCCACTCCATCAGGGTCGCCAGCAGGGCAAAAGTGCTTTACTACGGTCACGATCTGCACCATGCGCGCGAGGAAAAACTTGCGTTGCTGACCGGGCAGGACGACCTGTTGAAGCAAGCTGCGGCCACTCGTGCTCAAGAAGTAGAGTTGTGGCGTGAAGTCGATTGCGTCTACTACCCGTCGAGTACGGAGACTGATGAAGTTCTCAAGGCGGTGCCGGGCGCGATTGCCAGGACGTTGCCGCCATATTTCTTTGCGCCAGTGGAGCGCGCCTCATTGAGCGTTCGGCGACGTCAGCACATTCTTTTCGTCGCTGGCTTTGCCCATCCTCCGAACATCGACGGCGCGCTCTGGTTTGTCAAGGACGTATGGCCGGCAGTGCGGAAAGCTGTGCCGGACGTGCGCCTATCGTTGGTAGGGTCCAATCCTTCCCAGGAGATTCGCGATCTGGCCAACGAAGAAATCGAGGTAACAGGCTACGTGTCTGACGAGCAATTGGCGTCGTTCTATGCGAGTGTGAGGCTGGCGGTGGTGCCGTTGCGCTATGGCGCGGGCGTCAAGAGCAAGGTGGTCGAAGCCTTGCATCATGGCGTGCCTCTTGTAACTACTAACGTCGGAGCGCAGGGGTTGATGGGGCTGGAGCGGGCTGCGGTCGTGACAGATGACCCGGACTCAATGGCAGACGCCATCATTCGCCTGGTATTTGATGACGGGGCGTGGACGGCCGCGTCACAGTGTGGCCCTGCTTTTGTAGCGGCCCAGTTTTCGGGAGAAGCAATGAAGCGTATTTTTGAACTCGACATCGATCCTGCGCCGTGGGCTGACCTGTCGCGCGGCGAGACCGCAGGAGGCGTCGCATGACCGACAGCTCGTTGGCATGCATGGCTGGGGTCGTACGTGCACGCGCGCCGCTGAGGCTTGGCCTTGCTGGAGGCGGCACGGATGTTTCTCCCTACTCGGACACGTTTGGTGGCCAAGTTCTCAATGTGACCATTGACAAGTATGCCTACGCGACGTTGACACCATCATCTCCTGGCTCGGTTTCGATGTTGGCTGCGGATAGCGATGTCAGTTGGAGCGGCGCAGCGACCGAAATACTGGAGCGAATTCCTGGGCTCGACCTTCACGTCGGCGTTTACAACCGAATCGTCCGTGACTTCACAAAGAAACCATTGAGCGTTTCAATCACGACGCACTCGGAAGCCCCTCCGGGCTCGGGCTTGGGCTCGTCCTCGGCCATGGTCGTGGCAATCCTGCAGGCGTTTTGCGAATACTTGTCCTTGCCCCTGGGCGAGTACGAAGTGGCAAAGCTCGCCTACGAAATCGAACGTGTGGATCTCGGGATGGCCGGCGGTAAGCAGGACCAGTATGCCGCGACTTTTGGTGGCATGAATTTCATGGAGTTCTACAAGGATCGCGTCATCGTCAATCCGTTGCGGATGAAGCATCGGATCAAGGCCGAACTCGAGGCTTCCCTGGTGCTGTTTTATACCGGCGTATCGCGTGAGTCCGCCAAGATCATCGAAGAGCAAACGGTCCACATAGAACGACAGCATGAGATACCGCTGGAGGCCATGCATCGCGTCAAGGCGGAAGCATCCGCGATGAAGGAGGCCGTGCTGATGGGTGACTGGGACGGATTTGCACGGTCGATGCGAACGGGCTGGGAAGAAAAGAAGAAGCTTGCCAAGAGCATCAGTAATGCTGCCATCGATGAGGTTTACGAAGCGGCGATCGGAGCCGGCGCGTTGAGCGGAAAGGTGTCCGGCGCCGGTGGCGGCGGATTCATGATGTTCTTCACAGAACTATCTTCGAGGCCCGCGGTCATGCGGCGCCTTCAGACGTTCCCGGGCCAGGTATTCACGTGTAATTTCACCGAAGGCGGTGCCCAATGTTGGAGAAAGAATTGATTCGTTTTATTGAACAAGAGATTGACAAGACGCTGTCGACCATGACGGCCATTCGTAGCGATGACCAACTGCTGAAGACTGTGGAGCTTGCAGCGCTGAAGATTTGCGACGCGCTCGACCGGGGGAACAAGGTCTTGCTGGCCGGCAATGGCGGCAGCGCTGCTGACGCACAGCACATCGCTGGAGAGTTCGTGAGCCGCTTCATGTATGACAGGCCAGGTCTGCCGGCATTTGCTTTGACCACCGATACGTCGGTCATCACCGCAATCGGCAACGACTATGGGTACGAGCACCTGTTTGCGCGGCAGATTCAGGCGACCGGCGTCAAAGGCGATGTCTTCTGGGCGTACTCCACGTCGGGGAAATCGAAGAACATTCTGGCAGCCATGAGGCAAGCGCGATCTTCTGGTCTGCTCGTCATGGGCTTCACTGGCGCTCGGGGTTGGGCGGAGCCCGATATCTGTGATGTGTCAGTGGAAATTCCCTCCACAGAGACGCCAAAGATCCAGGAAGGCCATCTTGTGTTGGGCCATATCGTATGCGGGCTGGTCGAGGCCCGAATGTTTCCACGTCCATGAATCCGGTGATCGTTCTCGCAGGTGGGTTGGGAACGCGGCTTCGTCGCGTCGTGAGCGATGTTCCCAAGCCATTAGCGCCCGTGGCCGGTAAGCCGTTTCTGTGGTGGCTGCTCAGCGATCTGGAAATGCAAGGCGTCGAGCACGCTTGTATTTCGGTCGGCTACAAGGCCTCGATGATCCAGGATGCGTTTGGCGACAAACTTGGGCGCATGCGTCTGAGTTACTGCATCGAAGATGAACCGCTTGGTACCGGCGGGGCGGTGCTTCGTGCCGCTCGTCTGGAGGGATTCGAAAGCTTCTGGGCGCTGAATGGCGACACCTTCTCGTCCATTGATTTGAAGCTGATGCAGCACAAGGCTGAAGGTGGTACTTTTGACGCGGCGGTCGCGGTGGCGAAGGTGGACGATGCATCGCGCTATGGCACGCTCGAGATCGACGCGAGCGAACGCGTCGTGGGCTATCTGGCGGCCGGCGCGCCGGGTGCGGCCATGATCAGCACGGGCATCTATCTCTTGAAGCGCACGGTCCTTGATAGCTTCGATCTTCCGGCGAAGTTTTCCATCGAGAAGGACTTCTTCGAGAGGCATCTGGGGCAACTCAGCATCTTGGCGTATGCGGGTGTTAGTGGATTCCTTGACATCGGCGTGCCTGAAGACTACGAACTCAGTCAAACGAAAGTGCCGCTCTTGGCCGCATTGCATGACCCGTCCCGCGCTTCTTCTTGATCGTGATGGCGTGATCAATATCGATCATGGTTACGTATGCACCCCTGAACGTACGGAGTTCGTCGACGGAATCTTTGAACTGGTCCGTACCGCGAACCAGCACCATGACGTGGTCATCATCACGAATCAAGCCGGCATTGCCCGTGGCTACTATTCCGAACAGGAGTTCGAGACGTATATGTCTTGGATGCAAGGTAGGTTTGAGGAACAGGGTGCCAGGATAGACGGTATTTACTATTGCCCGCATCACCCGACTCACGGAGTCGGACCCTATCTCAAGACGTGCGAGTGCAGAAAACCGCGGCCTGGGATGATCATTCGGGCTGCCGCCGAACGGAAGTTGGATTTGTCCAGCTCCATCTTCGTGGGCGACAGTGAATCAGATATGCAAGCGGCGGCTGCAGCAGGCGTCAAAAAGCGATTTCTCCTGCGATCAGACAGTGAAAACGCTGAATGCCCCTTGGCGCAGAAGGTGAGTGGTCTCGTGGTCGTCGAGGCCTTCCTACGAGGTCTCCATGCCTAGCCTTAGTGAGTCACCATCTGTTCTCCCCGGCTTTCGGTGTTGCGATCTCGATCAATATGAAAGGTAATATGGCAATGCTGAGATCGATCGCAAAATCGGCGGTGAGGCCCTTCTGGACGCCGGTGCGTCATAGGCTCGAACACATGCTTCGGGCGCAGATTTCCCCTCTGGAGGCCAGCTTGCAGGAGCAAGTTGGCCGTTTAAACGCCGCCCTGTATCAGGTCAATGAGATCGCACTCGGAATTCGAGGTAACGCGCATCTTGGTCCTCGTCGTCTCTATCCTTTCGCCGAAAGTGACCTGAGCAGTCCGTTGCAGGAGATTCTGCCGGGAAGCATCTTTCATGGGTCTTGCCCAGTTTGCGGTCACAAAGTCAACTTTAGTGGCTTTACATCCAATCTTCGAGAGTCTGGAATTTGCTCGGATTGTGGTTCATTTAATCGCCAGCGCCAAATGGCTGCGACCATTCGGCGACGTTTCCAAATGAGGGACGACGGACCATTGGTCTTTCCGGCGGGCACGGTGATCTATAACACAGAGACAACGGGTGCAGTCCATGCCGCTCTTCGCGCGATGCCTGACTATCTCAGTTCCGAATACTTCGGCCCCGAGTTTGCCCCAGGGACTATGGTCGGCGATCGTCGCCACGAGGATCTACAACGCCTGTCATTCAGTGACGGCTGCATCGATCTGGTGCTGTCCAGCGATGTGCTCGAACATATGCCTGCGCCATACATTGCGCACGAAGAAATCTTTAGGGTTCTCAGGCCTGGCGGGCGCCACATCTTCACGGTGCCGTTTATTCCCAGTCAGGGGCGGGATGACGTGCGTGCGGAGTTGATAAATGGCGAAATCGTCTACAGGGCAGATCAACTGTTCCATGGCGACCCGGTGAGGCCCGACACGGGCGTGCTTGTTTGGACGATCTTCGGAATGGAGATGCTACTCAAACTCAGCGAACTGCGGTTCGAAGTCACTGCGTGGAATGTTCGCGATCCGGAGCGCGGCATCCTTGGAGAGCTGCCGGTAGTCTTCGAGGCGAAAAAGCCGTTGTCAAACAGTAGCCGACTACTCTAGATCAATTGGTGCAAGGGACTAGCATGCCTAAAGGGTGAAGTCGGGACTGAAAAGTCAATTCTTGACGGCGGCCGCATTGCGTCTAACCGCAGTCCGCCCCGCACTTCATGCGTTGAGGCGTTTTCTGTGATGCGTAGCAGCACCTGCGTGACGGCTCGGACTGATCGTCCACCCCGGCTTTGCGGTTATCAATTAGATTTTGAGAGGTAATATGGCAATGCTGCGAATGATCGCAGAATCACTGGCGGGTCCGTTCTGGAGATCAGAGCGCCATCGACTGGAACACACGATTGGAGTGCGGTGGTCTCGTCTTAATGCAGACTTCCAAGATCCAACTGGGCACTTGAGGGGCGTTCAGGGCAATGAAATAATGCCCAAAATTCGGGGTGACGCTCCTCCGGGTCTTCATCGTCCTTACCATTTCGCAGAAAGCTGCTCAGGCGGGCGCTCGCAGGATATTCGATCGACATGAGCGCAGGAATCCAAATGCAAGAAGTGTTGAGCGCATCCTCTGTGAAGCGGTCATCGCTAGTGTGCCTAGCCATCGGGATTTGTCTAGTTGCTGGCGTTGCGAGCTCGGACGCCAAATTGGCGCAGATGCTGTGGGATGCCAGATATCACGCGGCGCTGGCCGCCGTGCTCGGCGCCATCGCGGCCATAGTTGGATTATTCCGGATAAATCCGACCGGGTTGCTTCTATTCGCTCTAGTGATGCTGTCAGTTAATTTTGTCGGCCTTCCTGCGGTCATCGCAGTTGCAGCCGTCGGTCTAGTCTGTGCGGTGATTGGCCGTCGAATTGCTAGGCGCTTCGGGATCGATGACGCGTTGGTATCGGGGTTTATCGGCGTTTTTATACTAACGGGTGTTATCGGCTGGCTACTGCCTTATGAAATTCACACTCGCCCTGTCTATACGGTCGCAGTGACGACACTCCTCTTGCTCGAGCGTCGCGCAGTCTTCGAGATTCTTGCGTCCGCTTTACGAGGCTGGACGGACGCAGTCTCAAGATCGAAAACCAGTGCGAGTCTCGCACTCATCGTTGCTATCGTCTCGCTAACCACTGCGTGGCTACCAAGCATTCAATACGACGAATTAGCCTATCATCTGATGCTGCCGGCCCAATTGGTCCAATTGGGCCATTACCGGTTCGATGTCGCTACACAAGTCTGGGCCATTGCGCCCTGGAGCTCCGACATTGTCCATGCCGTTGTGAGTGTACTGGCCGGCGCCGAATCGCGAGGCGCAGTGAACATCGGTTGGTTCGCTCTGGCCTGCTGCGCACTCTGGCGATTTGGTACGCTCATCGAACTCGGTGACCGTTGGAAATGGCTCGGAATTGCGTTGTATGGGAGTCAGCCGTACATCAGCGGTCTTCTGGGAACGGCTCAGGTCGAAAATGCACTGGTACCCCTTACTATAGTGCTCGCTGGACTTTCCGTTAAAATATTTAGAGACAAGGATTCGAACGCTCCATATGCAATTGTAATTCTGGCAGGCCTTTTTGCCTCGCTGAAATCTTCGCAAGTATTGGTGATTGTGCCCCTTGCTCTCCTTTGCGCCCCGGTCTTCTTCAAGACCGAATCGCGCAAACTGGTGGCGGCCGGTGTTGTTGCGTTGATATTCAGCAGCTCTAGTTATGTCTACGCTTGGTATATCACCGGAAATCCAGTGTTTCCGCTGTTCAATGGCTACTTCAAGTCTCCCTTCTTTGAGAGCATCAATTTTCATGACCCCCGCTGGTCACAGGGCTTAAGCTGGCGCAGCCTGTGGGACCTGACCTTTGATACCGGCAAGTACCAGGAAATATACGTTGGCGGAGCCGGCATCTCGGCACTGGCACTGAGCCCATTTCTGCTCGCAACACTGTTGGTTCCCGCCTTGCGGCGCACCACAATTTGGCTATTGATTGCCCTGATTGGAATGTTCGGTGCGATTCAGTACCTTCGATACATCGCGCCTCTTCTTGTGGTGACCATTCCTCTGGCGCTTTTTTCAATGACCAGGCTTCTTGCCGCAAAGATTGCGACGGTTGCAGTGACTTGCTTAATCGTTGTCAATTTACTGTTAATTCCGACCTCAACATGGGTACTAAAGAACGATCTACTGCAAATGCAGTTGAGTTCACTCATTAATAGGAGAGGCGTCAATCAGGAAATTCTTAAAACCTATGCCTTTGAATCCGTTGTTGCAGCGTCTGTGCTGCATGCCCCTTCCGAGCCAGAATCGGTGTTGCTCGCAGACCGGAGCCGACCATTCACAGCGCCATTCGCAGGTCATGCCTTCGCGGAAAGCTGGTACGACCCTGACTTTCAGGAGTCTGGGGCCGTTGCCGATGCGGACTTGACGGGGGAGCGTTGGATTGAAATGCTCGAACGCAAAGGCATTCGTTATGTGCTAGCGAAGACGGGTGTACCTGATCGGCCCGCCCTCGCAGCGGCACTACTCGGAAGGGCGTCCGTGATCATGGCAGGTCCCGAACACACGCTCTATTGCCTGTGCGGCGCGGACCCGATTGCAACCGGTAGCGACACGCTGTACGACTCGCGTGACTTTGGTAGACGACTTCGACCCCGTTAGCACCGTGAGGCAAATTATTCTTTTTGGATTCATCGGCGTGACCCAGCTGATGACTGATGCACTGATATTTTATCTTTTAATGAAAATTTCGACGCCACCATGGATCGCGAATTCGACATCTAGACTCCTGGCGCTTTTTCTCGGATTCCTGCTGAACGGAACATTCACGTTCCGGCGGTCCAAGAATTCGTCTGCGGTCAACAAGAAGAGTTTTTTTAGACTATTGATTCTCTGGTCGATTCTGACTTTTGTCAGTTCCGAGTTCATGACGATGGCGAGTCGGGTAACGACAGATATGCGCTTGCTCGCGATCAAGCTCAGTGTTGAGTTTGCGTTGGCTTTTGTCTCATTTTTTATTTCAAAGGCCTGGGTTTACCGATGAATCAACCACAGGAATCGACGGCGCACACGATCGCGGTTGTCATCCCCTGCTACAAATCCGGTGAACTCGTTTTAGACGTGATCCGCCGCATAGGCCCAGAAGTAGGTTGGATCTTTGTAGTCGATGACAGCTGTCCCATCCAAACTGGACAAATGGTATTGACGAGGTGTTCGGATCCCCGAGTCACGGTGCTGTTTCACAGCAAGAACCAAGGAGTGGGTGGCGCCGTGATTACAGGCTACGACGCGGCCATGAAAACCTCAGCCTTAGTCGCCGTGAAGATCGACGGCGATGGCCAGATGGCTCCAGAGTTGATCCCCCAGCTTTGCCAGTCGATTCTGTCGGGACAGGCTGATTATGTTAAGGGCAATAGATTTCACCCCGCAGGCCGCGTAGGCGATATGCCACTGCTTCGATTGATGGGAAATGTGGGTCTTTCGTTCATGACCAAGGCGTCAAGCGGGTATTGGCAACTGTTCGATCCGACCAATGGGTATACCGCCATACACACGCGCGTTCTTGCCGAGTTGGAAACTAGCAAAATTGCGCGCCGCTACTTTTTTGAGTCCGACATGCTCTTCAGGCTGAACCTTCTCAGGGCGGTTGTTGATGAAATGCCGATGCATGCGGTCTATGACGGTGAACCGTCAAGCCTAAGTCCGTTGAGGGTGGTCCTGCCTTTCCTGAAAGGCAATACGCGAAATTTCTTCAAGCGCATTTTTTACCGCTACTTCATCTCGGATTTTTCACTCGCGTCATTGGAACTCGTTGCAGCGATCCCACTGCTGATTTTTGGTATCGCTTATGGTGCGGAGCATCTCCTGTTGAATCGCATGAGCGGCGCCACGGCATCCGCCGGCACAGTAATGGCCTCTGCACTCCCCATCATTGTTGGATTCCAGCTTCTACTCTCGTGGCTTGGCTACGACGTGTCAACTCAGCCGATGCGCGCGTTGCACGGGCGACTTCCACCGCTTAGGCCATGAGCGAGCCTGCCACGAATCGTGCGCGGCGAAGACCTGCGACCGTGCGTAGTTCTGTGGATAGTGTAGGTGAGGGTACTTCCTATCGTGATCGTGCCGCATCACCTCGTGCCACTGGCGGAAACTATCGTGCCGCAGGGCTGGGCGATCGCCCAGACGAACGCCCCCACCTCCCGCGCCACCGCCACGCAGACCTTGTTGGCCTGAACGCCTCGGCCCGACAGTTGCGCGAATCGCGAACACAAGCGCACCTGCGCCTTCTGTCATCTTTCGGCACATAGGAGCCAGTTCGTTTTCGGCGTAATGGAGCCAGTGGATTTCCGCCATATTGGAGTCACTGCGTTTCCGGCATATTGAAGCCACTTGAGTTGAAGGACACCTCGATCTGAATGCGTTGTTGCGCCATCACGCTTGCGACCAGTAACCAGCCGCTTGGCCAACTCCGAAATCCACTCTGACATCACGTCCCCATGTTCACCTACATGGAGACGTAGGGTCTTAGTTCAGCGTCCGGGCAGGAAGGGCGCGGTTCATTGACCGCATACTACCTACCTTTCCACACCGCCGCCCACCGTTTTTCAAGGTTGATCCAAGCAGTGATGTTTGTGCGACGACTACGGTTTAGCCGACGATGAGCGGGCGAGCCCGAAGATTGCCTGCGATGTGCGCGTACTTGTCGCGATGCCTACGCGACCCCGTTAGTTTCTTTGACTCTTGGCAACTCGCCCGACCGGAGTGCAGCGATTCGCTTAGCGCTGACCAACTTCCACATGGTTTGCAAGGCGTCGTGTTGGACACACTCGTGGATGCGAAAACCATTAGCGAGAAACATGGATTCCATCTCGGCGATGCTGAAGTGATTTAGCCAAGCGTGGCCTGCGCGCTCGTCCCGATTGGGACAATTGTCGACGGAACTGTATGACAAGAGCACAGTGTCGTAACGGGTCGATATGCGCTTGAGGAGTTTTGGCACGTCGAAGATATACTCGAGCAGCCCGAGTCCCACGAGGCAGTCGGCAGCGAAGTCGGGAAGATCTTCCTTATTGAGATCGACGAGTAGTGTGCGTTCATCGCGGCGAACTACATCAACCGGGATGTAAAGGGCTGTTGGATTTAGAAAGCCCTCGAGCGTCATCATCCCGCACCCCAAATCCACCACTGAAGCTTGTGAACCAATAAGTTGTGCTGCGCGCTTCGCGCGCAGCGACCACGAATCAGTTCGTTCTGCCGCCAAGTGCTCCCAGCGGAAGACTAAGGTCTCCTGCGTTGCGACGGCCTCCGCAACCAGTTTCTGACGCGCGGACAATTCGAGGTCATAGAAGTTTCCGACCATGGGGCTCCCAGGTTGGATGCCGATGGAATATTCATCGGTGCCAAGGGCAAAGCTGCTCGCGTCCACTTCCTCCATGGGCGTAGCAGCGCCGGCGTATTGTTCGTCGATACGTTCCGGGAACTCGGGGTTCAATCGCAAAAACGCATCCGCCGTCTGCTTTGCGGACTTTCTTTTATAGCCCAGCACGGCCAACAGTTTTTGGATTTTGCTTTTCATTTGCGCAATTCATGCCGTGTGCTGGTGACGATGCCCCAGATCCAACTCGTCATTCAGCAAAAGAGAAGGGGCAGCACAAACGATGACTCTCAGCCTCGGTCACCTTCCTGCGCATCGGGGTACACCGCGCGAGTAGGTGAGCTGGTCGATGGCGCGCGAATAGCTCGCGAGCGGTGCGACCACCGCCTCTGGTCGAAACTGGTGCTCCGCTCGACCGATCACATCGACCAAGCCTTGGGCCGCGTCGAAGATATGGGAGCACAAGCACGCACCCTCTGCCTTTTGTTCTTGAGCGCGAAGGAGCAGGCATCACGTGCAGCTCGAGCCGTGCAGGCGAGGCCTGGGACAATTCAGCGACGGGAAGCTTTGCATTTGAAAGCCAAGCGCACGGCCAGCAAGGTCCACAGGAGTAGAGAGCAGGCATGCGCTAAGGTCTTTCAATGCATCGATTTTGAAGCTCTCGTGCGGGCAGGTCAACCCATGCGGCTCGGCGCCGCAGCAAAGCTGCGCAGTCAGACGGCCGGATCGAGACGCACTGACGTGCGTGATGTAGCATGCTCCTGCGGCAGGAGCAGAAGGCGTTGAAGAATGGGAGTCGTAGGCCCTCCGCGTTAAACGGAACGAATATTCCAATGTTGAAGCGAGCGATCCAAAAATCTCTGTTGGCCTTCGGCTATTCGATTCACAAAACACAGACAGTGGCGAACCTGGCGGCCCGTAAAGAAGAGGCAGAGCACGCGCTGAAGGAGGCCCGAATGGCAATGGAAGAGTCATCTGGCGCTCTTGCGTTGGCGGCATCTCGTCACCGCGACAATCGGGCGTCTGTCGGCCCGTCGCCGATCATGGACGCGTACAGCGCACTACCAAATGCCGAGGCTGGTCATGCGGCAGGAGCATTCGTTACGGCGGTACTGAGACGCTTGGAGCAGATTTTGCCTGCGTCGATCGAGAACTCGGCAGAGACTGGCTGCGGCAAATCCACCATCTTATTCTCGAACATCTCCAAGCGGCATAAGGTGTTTGCTTTCGACGATCAAAATCTTGAACACTCGTCTGTTCGCTATTTTCGCGAGTGCCCTCTGACAAAGCTCGACCGCGTTGAGGCGATCTTTGGCGCGACACAGAAGACTTTACCAGACTACCACCAGCATCCGGCCTATGACGTAGTACTGCTCGACGGACCGCACGGCTACCCTTTCCCCGATCTTGAATACTTCTTCTTCTATCCACACATCAAACCGGGTGGCTATTTGATCGTCGACGATGTGGCAATTCCGAGCATCGGACGCATGGCTGATTTCTTGGCCGAAGACGAGATGTTCGATTTGGTAGAAATCATTTACTTCACTGCGGTCTTCAGGCGCACCTCCGCGCCAACGTTTTCCCCCTACGCCGATGGCTGGTGGGAGCAGCGCTACAACCGCCGGCGTATCTCGCCGAAGCGCGAGATTCACCTAGCAGACGGCCGAGTCTTTGACCGCGTCTCATCGCTCGACCTCGACGTGCGGCATTCGGTTTGAGCAAGGCGTGTCAGAAATGTGGCACGGCTTGTAGGCAATCTCACCAATAGCTGTTGGGCTGCTCTTAAGGCTAGCTCTTCGTCTGAGCAAGTTCCTAAAACGGTCAGCGCCATGCGTACTTTCTAGATGGAAGGTTTGGTAGTGAACGAACTCGCGTACTGGCTCAAGGGGGAGAAGGATCAGAATTTCGGCGACTACTTGACGGAGTATCTCGTCGATCATTTATTCCTTCGTACCGCCCGCGACGCTTCACAGATCCGATTGATTGGTAGTTTCCTGCATAACTGGCATATTGATGGTGCCGCGAAGCAAGCGGAGTCCAACCAAGTCAGGCGCCTCAGAACCAATTTGGTGGCTTGGGGTGGTGGCATCCGCGAGCGTGGTGGGCTCAGCCCCGAAAATCAAAAGCTAGTGGAAATCCTGTCAGTTCGAGGGCCAGTATCTGCCAGTGAATTGCGACTAGGCGCGGAAATTCCGCTAGGAGATCCCGCGCTTTTGTTGCCCGCGCTCTACGGGCCGGTCGGTCGCGAAAAGTTCAGCGGAAAATCTATCTGCGTCCCTCATTTCAATGACCGACGCTCAGACCATGAACTGCTGGAAATTAGCCGCGCGGATTTGGTGCTGCGTCCCAACATCGAAGGCTCCAATGAGGCTATAGAAGCATTCATCAACGCCCTGTGCTCTGCGAGCTTTGTGCTTTCTTCCTCGCTTCATGCTGCGATCGTTGCAGCGGCCTACGCGCGCCCATTTGCTTTTTGGGATCCTGGATTCCTTGATGTTCCGCTGAAATGGCAAGACTTTGCAGAATCGGTGGGCATCTCAACCGTCTTTGTGACTACCGTGACGGACGGCGTCGAGCACTACGAAGGAAACATACTGCCCAGAATTCGGCTTCCCTCCATGTGGGGTGCTCTGGCTGTGGCACCCTATCTATTGCGTCCAGATGCTCTTCTCAAGATTGTCAGGCGAGAATCGGCGCAGGTGCACGACCTCAACATCATGCGCGCCGAATTGGACGCGAAGATCTCGCTCTTTATGCAACGCTCTTCCCATTTCGATGCCATCGCCAGCGAATCGCTGGGATTGGTTGATGCCTCGTGGCGTCGGGAGGATGAAGTACGCGAACGTATGAAAGAGACCGCCAGTTTGCTTCGGGAGCGCGATGCCCGCATTGGCGCACTCCTGCAGGAGGTCTCGCAAGCCGCAAGCCGTGCCAATCGATTCGCGCAGGTAGTATTAGATCGCGATACGCGTATTCGGGAACTCGAACAGACCGTTTTAAATAGGGGCAAATCGGTCGAGGCGCTTGAGCACCAGGTGGGTTTGACTCGCCAGGAAGCGGTAAGCGCACAGGGCATCATCGCTGAGTTGCGGCGGCAAGAGCACTTGGCTTGCCGACGGGCAGCTGATGCACTGGGCGCTATCGACGAGCTACGGCGGCAAGAGCAGTTGGCTCGCCAAGACGCAGCTGATGCGCACGGCGTTATCTATGAGATGCGGCGCTCGCGCTCATGGCGACTTACTCGGCCTTATCGCGCAATTGGTGCCGCGATCAAAAAACCGTTCAAGGCATTGGCTGCGTCTGGCATCCTTTTTCGAAGCGCACTCGCATTGTTGCTGTTCCTTCCGGCCACGGTCTATTGCGGTGGCTTCCGGAAGGTGTTCAGTACGTGGCGGCGAGTTCCAAATTTCGCTGCGACAGTCCTCGGCGCTGAGAGCGAGATTCGGGAACAACTCCTAAGAAGGTCGCGTTGGTTCCGGCGGTTGACGTTCCTGAGCTATTCGTTGGGACGAAGAGTCTTTCTCGCGGGCAGTGTGTCTCGTGCAGTTCGCAATGCGTTGCGCATCATGCGGACCGAGGGACTAGGAGGAGTTCTTACCCGCATCTACGAAACAGTTCCTCGGGCCGATTCGCCGGCTTCGCCCTTCGCAGCGGAGTTCACGGGAGGCGACATGGAAATAGGAGGTGCACAAGATCAGGCCGCCATCGCACGCCGCGTGCTCGTGTTGGATTACCGTGTTCCGCGCGGTGATACGTCCTCGGGCGAACTCGCAACTGTCGGCATACTGCGCGATCTGGTTGCACTGGGCTACGAAGTAGTTTTCGCTCCGACCGATATGGCGCCTTCGCCTAAATACGAAACTGAACTGCGCGGTTACGGCGTCGAGGTCATCACTAGCGCATGCGGTTTCGAGAGCATGGCGCAGTATGTCGAGCGCCATGCTGCTCGCTTCGGAGTTTTCTACATCGTGCGGATTGACGTCGCGGAGAACACTCTAGTCTGGATGCGAAGCAAGGCGCCAAGTGCGCGAGTGATCTTTCATGCGTCGGATTTGCACTTTCTTCGCGGCACGCGCGAGGCGCAGATATTCACAGATCCGGCCATGGTCGCTCGCGCTGAAGAAACGCTCCGGCACGAACTCGCGATGATGCGTCAATCGGACCACGTTGCTATTGTCAGGCCCGCGGAACTCCCTGTCTTGCGCAGGGAACTTTCGCAAGCCAAACCTGTTTCGGTTTTTTCCGCTTTGTATGCGCCGATCGTGGACGAACCGCGTGGATTTGCCGAACGGCGCAACATATTTTTCCTTGGCGGATTTGGCCATGCACCGAACATCAGTGCAGTCCATTGGTTCGTGAATGAGGTATGGCCGCTCATTCGGGCGGCTCTGCCTGAAGTTATGTTTCGAATTGTTGGCGCGGATGCGCCCGACACCGTGGTTGCGTTGGGCCAGATCCCAGGCGTTGAAGTCGTAGGCTTCGTAGAGGACCTGCAGCCGGTTCTTGAATCGCACAGGGTCGGCGTTGCTCCACTGTTTTATGGTGCCGGGATCAAAGGCAAGCTGGCCATGAGCATGGGGGCTGGCATTCCATGCGTTTGCACCGAGATCGCCGCTGAAGGCATGGATATCGAGAACAACGTGCATTCGTTGATCGAAAACCAGGCGCAACGCTTCGCGGAAGCCGTCATCCTGCTGTACGAGGACGAGGTGCTCTGGAGTCGCCTGTCTCGCAAAGGGCAGGAACTGGTGCGAGCTCGTTTCAGCGATGCGGCGAATCGAGGTTCATTGCTCAAGGTTCTCAACGAGGCCCGTGCGCTGCCGATTCCATTATTTCAAGCATTCTGCGAGAACTCGCGTTCCACGTCGATTCCAAGTCTCGCACCCGAGACTCCTGTCGAGGTCACGATAATTGTTCCGGTCTTCAACAAGTGGTCGCGCACGCGAGCTTGCCTCACGTCTATCGTTCAGGCGAGTTCAGGGCGTGGCCTGTCATATGAGGTGATTCTTGCTGACGAAGGCTCGACTGACGATACGATGCGCGCACGAGAACTGGTTCCCGGTCTGCGCGTAATACGATCGTCATCTGGTGTCGGATTCCTGTCCAACTGCAATCACGCCACGCAGCATGCGCGTGGTCAGCATATTTTGCTGCTGAGTAATGAGACCATCGTGCTACCGGGCTGGCTCGAGGCGCTATACCGAACGATGAATTTGGACCCTTCGATCGCTATCGTCGGATCCAAGCTTTTGTATCCGAGCGGACGAATTCAGGAGGCGGGTGGTGGGCTGCTGTCGACTGGCGATGGTGTCACTATTGGACGCTGGCTTTTCAACGGGAGCGTCCCGTCCCCGGTTGAGAGAGATGAGCCGGTATTCAATTTCGAGCGTGAAACAGACTTTTTGTCTGGCGCTTGCGTATTGATACGTGGCCTCTTCTGGCGGGAGGTCGGCGGATTCGACGAGCGATACGGCGACACCCACTGTGGGAGCGCCGACCTGGCCATGAAGGCACGCACTCGAGGCTTTAGGGTGGTCTATGAGCCCGCCTCAGAGGTTGTTCATTTCGAACGCCAGGGCCACGCCGGAGAGCCCGCCGCGCCCGCAATCAAACTGGAACGCCCGAACAAAGGCTTGCTTATGGAAAAGTGGGGGCAAATCTTGGCGCGTGACCATCTCCCGGCCGGTTCCGACTGGCACTTGGTGGCAGCGCGCGGCGAGCGAACGATTCCGCCTTCGACATTGGCGCGACGCAAGTCGTCCGGGTCGAGAAATATCCTGTACTTCAGCCCGTTTCCTTCCCATCCGAGCAACCATGGCAATCAGGCAACGATTCAGCAATTTGGAAAACGCTTTCAGATGCTCGGGCATAGGGTTCACTTTGCCCTGCTTCAAAGCGGTATCTTTGACACGGACGCCCAGCGAGCAATGGCTGAGGCGTGGGACACCTTTGATATCCTCCCGAATAGCCGCCCCTTGTGGGCGGACGGTTCACCGATCTCTTACGACGGTTGGTATCAGGACGGTCTGGGTGAACACATTCGGGCGTTGTGTGCGCGCTACGATATCGATGTTGTGTTTTGCTCTTACGTGTTCCAGTCGAAGATGCTGGAGTATGTGCCCTCCCATGTACTCCGGGTGATCGACACACACGACAAGATGGGCGGTCGCTACGACATGCTGCGCGCTCGCGGTCTGCCTGTCGAATTTTTCTCTTGCACACTGGAGGAGGAGGGAGCCTATCTGCGCCGCGCAGACGTGGTGATTGCGCGACGCGAAGAGGAGGCTAACTACTTCAACCAAGTAACTGGCACGAATTCTTCATTGGTGGTGCCGCATTTCGAAGCGCCGCGGTTTGCGGACCGCCGCTTCCGGTCGCTCCGCAGGGTTGCCATCGTGGCTAGTGCAAACAGAATCAATCTCTCCATAGTGCAGGAGTTCCTTCATGCGATCGACACCGCCCTCGAGAGACGGGAGTGCCCCTTCATCGTCGCTATCGCAGGTCAGGTTAGAGACATGGTGCCCATGCTGCCAGAGGAAGACTCGGCGTTCTTCAGAAGGCCCTGGGTGCGATTGCTCGGATTCGTATCGGATATCGAGGGGTTCTATGGTGAAGCAGATTTGGTAGTGTCTCCAGTCACCATCGGAACCGGAATCAATGTTAAGACAGTGCAGGCGATGGCCTACGGGATGCCGTTGCTGTCCACGGAACTGGGCAGCAAGGGTATAGAGACCGATGAACCTTTGCATCGTCTGGACAACCCGGATTCGCTGGCGCGTGAGTTGCTGCGATTGGTTGACGAACCGGCGGAACTTGACCGGCTGGCCGCAGTGAGTCGTACTGCCTATCAGCGCTTCTTCGATGCGAGCCAACTCGCTATCCAGAACCTGTTCGCAACAGTCCCACACGTGACACCAGGGGATTTCAGCCCATTTTTCATGACCAGTCACGACGCTTGGAATTCTGGCGTCGATCGTGCGGCCCGTTTTGCGGCTCAAAGTGAGATCGAGCGGCACATTCAAGCGGCGGGCGGATCGATCTTGATCCGCGCACAGTGCTGTCTATGTGGTGTTGTCCGGATGTCGTGTGCGCATCAACCAGACAGCGCGCGCACTGCAACCCGGAGACCGCTCGTCAACTGGAGTGAAAGCCTCGTATGTTCAGGGTGCGGATTGAATAGTCGAATGCGCGCTGCAACTCATTTGATCTTCAACAACGCGGCGATCAGCCCCGAGTCCACCGTCCACATCATGGAGAAATCCACTAGTTTGTTCCATGCAATCCGGAGCCGCTTACCGAAGCTCACAGGATCGGAATTTCCTGGAGACCGATGTGCCCTTGGGAGCGAGGTGAGTGGTGTCCAAAATGAGGACCTGACTCGGTTGCCTTTTGAAGATGCCTCGCAAGATGCAGTTCTGAGTTTTGACGTGCTGGAGCACATTCCGAACTATCGAGACGCTTTGAGGGAGGTGTTTCGCTGCCTGCGGCCCGGCGGAGTCTTCATCGCTACCGCACTTTTCGATCCAGATTCACTGGACACCACGATCCGAGCGGAAATCAATCCGGATGGGGATGTTCGGCGCATCTTGCCGCACAAATACAACGGCGACCCTATCAACTCCGAGCAGAGGATCCTTTGTTTTCAATCATTTGGGTGGGACATGCTGGAAGAGATGAGGCACGTCGGCTTCGTGAATGTGGCTATCGTCGATTGTTGGAGCCTTGTGTTTGGTTATCTTGGTGACGTTCTCGCAATCGTCGCGGCCAAGCCAGGAACCGCGGCCGCCGAGTTTTTTAAATTCGGGAACGCATCGATCCAGCAAAATGTTGGGCTTCGTCCCCCGGAGAGTTTTCAATGGGAACAGAGGGCAATGACCAGGCAATGATCCAGTGATCATCCGAGCCCGCCACTTCCGGCTTGGCCTCGAAGGAAGGGGCGGAGGCATCCCTGTTCCGCGATGTTCGAGGAAGCCGCGCCCTACTGACGCCCCGACTTCAAGTTCTTCGAGAGCATTCGAACTCATGCGGGTCGCGAAATTGGCAAGGGTCCTTATTTAGAGGAAGTATTCACCAGCCTTGCTGCTCAGAGGAATCAATTTTTGCATTGGAGGATCGATCGAGGTTATATTGTTCTCCGTGATGCAGCAAGTGGTCAGTCCTTGCGCGAGTGTAGTTCCGGCGATGCTGCTTCGTGCATCCAAGGATCTGGGTATTGATCTCGAATCGTCCTTCGACGATCGGAATTCCGATGTTCTTGCCGCATCGGAGGCTGCGATAGAGACCCGCTGGCTATTGGCGGCGTCCGATGGGGTATCAGCGCGGCCTCGGCGGTCAGCAGAAATGATTGCATCGCAGACGGAAGTGATGCGCTATCTAAATTATGGAGAATGAAATGAGTATGAACTATGAGGATCTGAGTACCCAATATTTTGGTCACCGACTCTCGCGCGATGTGAGAAGCATGAAGATGTTCTCGGTCTATGGCGATAATAGTAATTATTTCCAAAAATGCTATGAAGTCCTCCTTTCTGTAGAATATCAATGTATTCAAGACCTGATCCGCGACCTCAGGGCGCAGTTTGTTCCAGGTGCTTTCGCAGAGTTTGGAATTTTTCAAGGAGCTTGGATTAACAGGCTCTATGAAATGACAGAGGCTGAAAATCTATCTGATCGGCTAATTTATGGATTCGACAGTTTTAAAGGGTTGTCGGCACCGAGTCCCACGCACGACATTTCATTCTGGAAGGAGGGTATGTATGCAGCTTCTGTGGAGGAAGTCCGCGCAAACGTACACGCGTTATCGCGCCCCAGAATCAAGTTGGTAGAAGGATTTTTTAGCGAGTCCCTGAAATCAATCGAAGCCACCTCCTTGGGAGATATAGCCTTTGCTCGCATTGATTGCGACATCTACGAACCAGCCAAACAATGCCTGGAGTATTTATCCAATCGATTGGTTCACGGCTCCCTCCTAGTATTTGACGACTGGACCCACGACTATGAAGTCGGCGAAGGAAGAGCATTTGCTGAGTGGATTTCTACCGTTCCTCATCTTGAATTCAAATTCTTGTTCCTCGGGCCCTGGGATCATCTTCATCTGAGAGTGCTGCATAGGGGGCGTCCTGACACATTCCTGACCGTTTAGTGACTGCGGCTCGACTGACTGGGCGTTCCAGTTTTATCGGAGCGAGAAGGCCTGTTGACGGTGGGCTGAAGTCGCGTGTAATCGGTGCAAGGGCGCGTGCGGAATTGATGGCAACACTCCTTCATTTCTTGTGCCTTCGGTATTTGTTAGTGTGATGGATCAACCGGTCGAATACGCAGCTTCGAACCGCCCACAAGGGGTGTCTATCTAGACGCGTACCCGCATAAAACTTAGTCGAGGGCTCTCCTGCTTGGCAGATTGGCGGGGATAGGGTGCGTGTAAAAAACGGGCCCATCTATAGGGTATCGCAGAATGCGAACGACAGGGGCGCACTGTATCGTGGTGTCCCTCGGTTGTTTCGTTTGCAATGGCTTACACAAGTGTTTCCGCAGCCACGCCGCGACGGCGACCGACGACCTGATCGCTAGACTCCGAGTTCGGCGCTGATCCTGGGCATACTTAATGAAGATAGGATTTGGGCGCGTTGAGATTCAGTCTGTTGAATATCCTGCCGCTACTGCATTTGCCGATTTTTTTGAATTGATGCTCGATGCGCTATCGGAACAAGGCTTTCAGGCGCTTAAAGTAGCCTGATCCCTCAACTATTGATGGTTCTGTCTGACGGGTTCTCCCCGTTGCCTGAAGGCGTTGCGCGCAATCCGCGCGACTGAGCTCCAACTCCGCCTGAAGGCTCTGAGCCCATTTCGCGCGATTGAGAGATTCGGCCTGAAAGAAATACGAGCGTGCGGACTCGAACGCGGCTGAATAAAGGATGCCAGCCGCCTCTAGGAGTTGCTTGTTTGCCGGAATTGGATTGTAGAAGCGCTCGTTCATGAGCATCGGTTCAGCGGAGGGTGAGTATTCCGCGATAAAGGCAAAGGACATCCCGGGCAACTCCGACAGGCGGAAACCGTGCGGTTCGAACAGCTTGCGCAATCCATCGAATCCATACGAGACGATGTGGCCGCGCCGACGCGGATCCAGATAGCCGGGATCTTCGTGCTTTACCAGTTCAGGCATGCCTGTGTTGAACAACCAAAGCGAATCTTTTGCGCTCACCGTGGCAAGGCCGGCGACGAGTTGGTCCAGCATCCGTGGCGTCAGGTGTTCAACGACCTCGATGCAGACTCCCGCGTCGAACTTCTGCTGAAGATCCGAAACATTGCCGATCGTGTAATTGGGATGACTGCTGCGCTCATCGGGCGGGAACATCTCCACCGCGTGGAACATTTCCGCATGGTCTGGGAACCACTTTGCGAACTGGTCGAGAAGCAGGCCTGGTCCAGCCCCAACATCCAAGAACTTTCTGACTTCTCGTCGCGCATAAAGCATCGCCTCGCCGAATCGGACCAAGCCGACAGTATGTGCCCGCTGTTGAGCCGCCTCTTGTTCGCTGAGCCAATAGTCCTCGTCGTACTCACGTGGTGATGAGCCTTGATCCATCGCCAGCAAGACCTCAGGCTCGATGAATATTGAACTGCAAACGCCGCAGCTGTAGTACGGATAGCCGTCCACTTCGCGAAAGGGAGCGCTCGAATTTGGGGCGATGCATACGGGACAGTCAATATTCATCTTGTTTTCTCGGTGGTCGCAGCAGTGGGTCATCTTCGGTCATCTCAAAACGTGCGCCCTTCAGCGTTACGTCGCAGGTCGGCCTCCACCATCATCTTGCATAGCTGCTCCACGGTGGTCTTGGGCTCCCAGCCGAGTTTCTGCGTGGCACGAGCCGGGTTGCCGATCAGAATATCGACTTCGGCCGGCCGATAGAACTTCGGGTTCACCTTCACAAGCGTTCTCCCCGTCGCGACGTCGATGCCGACCTCATCTTGCTCGCCTCCTTCAAAGCGCAATTCGTAGCCAGCCGCCTTGAATGCCATATCAACAAATTTCCGGACCGTCTCCGAGTGGTTTGTGGCAAGGACGAAAGTGTCTGGCTCTGGCGCCTGCAGCATCATCCACATGCCTTCCACGTACTCCCTGGCAAAGCCCCAGTCGCGCTTAGCGCCGAGATTGCCAAGTTCCAGGACGTCGAGTTTGTCGAGCTTGATCTTTGCAACTCCGTCAGTGATTTTTCTGGTCACGAACTCGCGCCCGCGCAAGGGGCTTTCGTGGTTGAACAAGATGCCGCTGGCCCCGAAGATGTCGTAGCTCTCGCGGTAGTTGATCGTCATCCAATGTGCGAAGAGCTTGGCAACGCCATAAGGGCTGCGCGGATAAAAAGGGGTCTCTTCGACCTGGGGGATGGCCTGCACCTTGCCAAACATTTCGGACGTCGACGCTTGATAGAACCGGATCTTGCGGTTGGTTAAGCGGATTGCCTCCAGCAAATGCAGCGCGCCCATGGCGGTGATCTGCGCCGTCGCGTCTGGCTGGGTGAAGCTGACACCGACGAAGCTTTGTGCCGCGAGGTTGTAGACCTCATCCGGCGCGGCGTCCTTGATCAGCGTGAGCGAGCTGCCAAGGTCGGTCAGGTCGTATTCGACAAGATGCAGGTTGGGATGATTGTGAATTCCTAGTTCTTCGATGCGCCAGAAATTGACCGAACTTGTGCGACGGTACGTGCCGTAGACCACGTAGTCCTTGGAGAGCAACAACTCTGCCAGGTACGCGCCGTCCTGGCCGGTGATTCCTGTGACAACAGCACGTTTACGCATGAGGATCCTTTTCTCGATCAAGCTGGAAATTGGGCCGGCCGGAGTTTGCCGGGGGATGTGCACGATTCTGGGCGATCAACCAGCGCTTTGCCACCATTCGCCTTGCAATGGCGCTGGCTGGATGATGTGGTGATTTCTGGATAGCCGGGGGTTATACGAGGGATCCGACCGAAGAAACTCCCCCCAACGTTGCAGGAAACGTGCAAGCTCGCTCGCCGGCCAGGTTGCGGTGCCGCGCGATCCCTTCTCGTGGTGAATGAACTGAGCATGGGGCGTGTAGACAATCCTGTATCCAAGCATGCGCAGTTTGAGACAGAGGTCGACATCGTTGAAATCCAGCCGAAAGGCCTCATCGAAACCGCCGACCTCATCGAGCAAGCTCTTTCGCGTTGCAAATACCGCGCCTGTCACCATCGACCATTCCCGGTGCACCAGGCCCCAATCCTGGTAGGTGGGCGCAGACGCGGGTTCGCCGATCCAGGCGTGCGTGCATAGTCCAAATACGCCACCCGGCATTCCGGCATGCTGAATACGTCCGTCCGGATAGAGGAGGCGCGCCCCAACGCCTCCGACGTTCGACTGTACGGAAAAGCTCAGAAGCGCCTGGAGCCAGTCGGGTGAACAGATCGTCAGGTCATCGTTCATGAGGACGACGTGCTCGGTCTCTGAGTGGCGCCACAGGGCGTTCATCTTGGCTGCATAGTTGAAGGGCTCGCCGACTGCCCGCAGCGTGTGAATGCGCCGCAAATGGAACGGCCATCTGCGGTCGGCGTATATCGATACGTCGTCTACATCATCGCCGACCAGGACGTGGAGCTTGTCCATCGGAAAGCTTGATGTCGCGACGCTATCGAGAAACGCAATGATGAATGGATCAGTGCGGCCTCCCGTTGGGACGCCGCCCGAGGACTGGCGCGTCGGCACAACCAAAGTGACGTCGGGAATCTCGGCGAAAGTCTTGTCGATGCGTAAGCTGTGATTCGTCAAGCCGCGCTGCACTTCGAAGGCTTCCGAGGCCGAGTTCGACCCATTGTCCCTGATGGCCGCCATGCGGTCCTCGATCCGCGCGCGAGGGCGCGTCCCGGGAAAACTCGCGAGCACCTCCGGGATCCGCGCAATGGCCACGCCTGCCGCGTGGGCGCGTAGCAGAACGTCGAAGCAAGCTGCGGTTGTCCTGGTGATATTGATTGCCCCGATGCGTCTCGCTGCGTTTGCTCGAATAAAAAGTGGGAGACCGATGTAATCGTCGGCGAGCAGTAGGGTGAGATCCCAATCCGGCTTCAGGGCCAGATCGAAGCCATGTGCCGAGCCGTTGCAGACGACATCGTCACCGTAGAAGATTCCAACGTCCGGTCGTTCTTGTCCTGTCCTCGCGAGAAGATCGAGCATGTCTGGACGAATATGGGCACCTTTCGGCGCAACGATGAACCATTCTCCGCTTGACGCACCAGCGTCGAAGATGGCCGTCTCCTCGGGCAGGAACGTGCCGTCCGCCTCGGTCAGGATCAGATGAAATCCGTCGCGCTTCAGCTGCGCCCATTCATTCCGCGAGTTCATGTTGGGCGCTCCCTGCCACTGGTATTTGGTAGAAGCCGCTTGGCAACAGCGTAGCCAGACTGTCCGCCATTCTCTGTGCGACTGCCGCGCTTGACAGCCGTTCGCGGACGCGCCGGCGAGCGGCTTCGCCCATCTTTGCATCGCCGATCTCGACCTGTTCGGCAGCGGCGTGCAACACGTCGACCAGCGCGTCTTCATCTACGCTTGCCCACGTATTGCCACTCTCGTATGCGCCATGGTCGTCCTCAAGTGCCTTCAATTGATATGCGACGGGATAACCGCACGTCGCGTCGAGGAAATCGCGCGTGCCGCTATAGTTTGTCGCGACGACCAGCTTGCCCTGCGCCATCGCCTCTGCGACGGTTAGCCCGAAACCTTCCGCGCAATGGGGTGATGCGTAAATGTCCGCCTGGGCACTCAACGCGCGCATTGCCTCGCTGTCGAGCGACTTGTCGAGCATGATGACGCCGGGAGTGCGACTCACCAGATCGATCAGCGGGCGGCCCTGGCTTTCCGAATCCGATACGTGCTTCGTCTTCAGTACCAGTTTCCAACCCTTGGCTTGCAAGCCCGTTCTGCCGAATGCACGAACGAGCGCGAAAGGATTCTTCCTTACGAGATAGCTGCTGCCGTCAAAGATGTAGAGGATGGTCCGGTCTGTGGGCCGCGAGCCTTCGGCCGAGAACTCCGACGCCACAATGGGCTTCACCGGGACGACGTACGGGACCACGTGGACTGGTACGTCAACTGCCTTTGCGAACGCGTCCGCGCAGTACTGACTCGGAGCCCAGATCGCGTCGACTTCATTCATGACGCCAAGCCAGCTTGCGGGAACCGTGGGTGTCTCCCAGACCCACAAGCCGATGCGAAGGCGCGCTTTGCGGATGACATTCAGCTGTGCCTGGGTCAACAAGGAATCCCAGCCATCGGGATTCAGCTGTACCAGAGCGACGTCGGCGTCGCCGCTGAAGTCGCAGATATCGATGGGTGGCGCGATCTGCCGATGCACGTGGAAAGGACGCTTGATGGGATGCAGATTGGTCAAGAAGCCTGAGCGCCGAAGCGCAGAAATGTATGAGCGGCTGGCGACGCCCAGGCCATTGTCATAGTTCCACGGTGCAATGAGCGCGACGCGAGCGCGTGCGGGCAGCGCTTCGACCGGCACGCCCGGAGTGGATGAGAGGGGGGCCTCGATGAACGGGGAACCACGCTCGGCGAGTTCCCGCCATTCCGGAATCGTCGGATCGCACGGGCTTTGGCGAGAGAAGATCGCGCTGCACTCGAGTCCTGCCGAGCGCATATGCTGCGTGAGGCGAATAGCGAGCTGATTGCTCGCCTCGGCGGAGTCATCGACTATCGGGATCTGATCTAGGAAGCCCTGGAATGCGACGCTCGCGAGTGCGCTCCTCTTCAGAGCCAGGAATGCGCCCTGCAGGCTTGCGCGCAGTTCGTCAGTGGTCAGGCCGATGATGTCGGCAGCGCTTCTGCGTATCTCGGTCAGGAGGAGGTTGAGGTCGTTTTGGTTGGGCGGACCGAGGAGATTGTCATTCAACAGATACAACACGTCCGCATCAAACAAGTCCGGCCGCAGCTTCAGCACGTGCGACCAAGCTGCGAAGGCATCGCCCTCGTCGCGCCTGACGAAAAGTCCTGAGACGCAGGACAGCAGGCTTGGCGGGGGGTCAAATGTCTCGGCGGTCGCAACGATCAGGGTGACTCGGATGCCGTTGTTGCGCAGGCTGTTGAGGTAGTGCGCAACCTGCGAGGGGAGTTCACCGCCCTGCGAGCGACAGACAAGGAGCGCTGCTTCCGATGATCCAGTTGGTGGCCGAATGCAGAGAATTTCGGTGCGCGTGACCAGTTTCCCGCCCTGCGATGCCCGAAACAGCCGCGAAGGGCTGCGCCCTTCCGCCATGCCGATCGCAAGGAAATGGGCGAGTGGATTGATGCCGCTCTTCGCGACCTCCGGGTTCTGCTCCAAATACCAGGAGGTCGAAAAATGGGCTGATGGATCGCGCCCTTCGGAGGCGCCAAGCGCCGCATAGTGCAGCATAGGAATCTCGCCGCTGGCATCGACATCAGAGTAAGTACCGAGATACCACCTCCCGTCGAAGAACGCGTTTGGGCTGTTCTCCCGGTGTTCCAGGTAGTGGAGGAGCGGATTGACGTGGAGCCCCTTCAGCCGCGGGTTGCTCGCGAAGTACCAACTGCCATCGAAAAGCGGATGCGGGTTGCGACTCTCCGATGCGCCCACGTAAACGTAGTGGCGCAGGGGGCCGCCCCTGAATCCGGAGACGTCTGGGTATCGCGCGCGATAGAAGTCAGGGTCGAAAGCGCGAGAATTGCTCAGCAGCGCGATCGCCTTGCGTGCGTCGACGTACCTCTTGAGTTCGGTCCGTGCACGATCCCATTGCAACGTCAGAAGAAGTCTGGCAACTCCGAGCGCCTGCCGGGATACTTCCCTGAGGCGCAGGAACCGATCGGACCCGCGTCGAAGGGGTTGCCCCTCTCGGCCGTCGGAGTTAGCCATTGACCTCTGCAGGGATCGACGGTTCCGTTCGTTCACTTGCCACAATCCGTCCGTGCTCCATATGGATCACTCGATTGCATTCTTTCGCAATCAACGCGGGTGAATGCGATGCAAGCACAAGGATCCCGGATTTCGAGACCACATCCTTCATGCGCTTTTCCGCCTTCTCGGTGAACTCGGCATCGCCAACGGAAAGCCATTCGTCCATCAGAAGGATATCGGCCTCCACGCTGGTCGAAATCGAGAACGCCAGTCGCATCATCATGCCGGTCGAGTAGGTCCGTACGGGCATGTTGACGTATTCGCCCAGCCCGCTGAACTCGCAGATGGACGGCGTGAGGTCGTCGATCTGCTTCTTGCTCATGCCCATCACGAGGCCGCGGAGCATGATGTTCTCAATGCCTGTCGCATCGGCCTCGATGCCGAGCGATGGATCGATGAGGCTCGACACGGTGCCCTCACGCACAAACTCGCCATGAGTCGGCTCATAAACGCCTGCCAGCGTTCGCAGCAGCGTGGATTTTCCCGCGCCGTTGTGGCCGATAAGACCCAGTCGGTCTCCGCTTTTCAGCTCGAGGTCGATGTGGCTCAGGGCGCGCACCACGTTAACGCCGGTTTCCTTGCCAAAGCGGCCACCAGTCACTGACGCTGCCAGCGTTTTCTTCAACGAATTCGCGCCGGCGCCATAGATCGGGAAGTTGACCGAAACGTTCTTGAGGGAAATGAAAGCCATGTTTGCTTACAGCCAGTAGACGATTCGACGACGGTATTTGGCGAATAGGAAGCTTGAAGCGACGATGGTCGCAGCCGTCCAACCGAGGATTCCCCACCAGTTGTGCGCGTCCGCGACGCCCCCCATGAGCGGTGTTCGCAACAATTCGAGCATCTGGGCGAATGGGTTGTAAAGCATGAACCTGGCACGACCGGGAAGGCTCGTCGGCAGCCAGAAGACCGGTGTCAAGAACATCAACATCTGCATCACGCTTGTGACGATCTGCGTGACGTCGCGAAAGCGCGTGCAGACCAGCCCTAGCGCCAGACCCACTGCCTGCGCGTTGATGAGTAAGAGTAGAAAGGCTGGCACGAACAGCAAGGCTGACCACGAGAGCGAGATTCCTGCCCAGATGGCCACCGGGACATACAAAACGATCTGGTGGGCAAACTGGATGATGTTGCGCGCCATGCTGCGCCACACGAAAAGGCTGATCGGAAAATAGCCTTGCTTGAGGTAGTTCGCTGAATTGATGAACGCGTTGCATGCGTCCGTCACCATGCTGGAAAAGAAGGTCCAGAACACGATGCCGAGAGCCAGATGCGGGAAGAACTTCGAGAGTTCGGTTCCGAATAGCGAGCTGTAGAGCGGCCCCATCCCGCCGATCATTGCGCCCATGCTTAACGTGAGCCATAGCGGCCCCAGCATGGAGCGGCGATAGCGCAGGACAATGTCGAACCAGGCAAGAGTCCACCAGATGTCTGTGCGGCGCGTGCCCTCCCACCAGTCAGCCCAAGCGGTACGGTGCAAATTGGAATGTGCCTGGCTCATGCGCGTCCGTAGGTATCCGCGAGCCGCACGATGTCGTCTTCGCCGAGGTAGGCGCCGCATTGAACTTCGATGAGCACGAGTTCGTCTTCACCAATATTTGTCAATCTGTGTTTCTCTTTGAGGGGGATGTACCGGTATTCGCCGGGTGACGTGCGGTATTCGGTTTCTCCGACCTGAACCATGGCGCTTCCCTGCACGACGACCCAGTGTTCTGCCCGCTGGTGATGGTATTGGAGTGAAAGCGCCTCGCCTGGCTTCACCGTGATGCGCTTGACCTTGTATCCGTTTTCTTCTTTGAGGGACGCATACGTGCCCCACGGGCGGCGTACGACGGCAGGCAGGTGAACGGTCTCGTGCTTGCGGGCATTCAGGGCATCGACGATTCGCCTTACGTCTTGTGCACTGTCCTTGTGTGCCACGAGAAGTGCATCCGGCGTGTCGACAATGATCAGATCGTGCACACCGAGGGTGGCCACCACTTTGGGACCGTGGCTGTCGACTTGCACATGCGTGCCCGTGGTATCGAGCGCAACGACGTCCAGCGGCATCGTGTTGCCATTGGCGTCGCCAGGATGGGCCTTCGCGACCGACGGCCAAGAGCCGACGTCGCTCCAGCCGAACTTTGCCGGCACCACATGGACATTGTCGGCGCGCTCCATCACCGCATAGTCGATGCTGATGTCTGGCTGCAGGCCGAAGGTGCGCAAGTCGAATTGGACAGTGTTGCCCGCGGCGTTCGAGGAGTCGAGCGCACGGCGGGCGGCGGCCAGAACCTCCGGTGCGTGTCGTTCGAATGCCGCGAGGATGGCGTCCGCGGTGAAGCAGAACATGCCGCTGTTCCAGTAGTACCGGCCGGTCGCGAGGTATTCCTGCGCGGTTTGCTGGTCCGGCTTTTCCACGAAGCGCCTGGCGGGTTGGCTGTCGCGCGACACCTTGTCCACCTCAACGTACCCGAAACTGGTCTCGGGGCTGGTCGGACTGATGCCGAACACCACGAGAGAACCCTGCGCCGCGAGTCGGAAGGCCTGGCTCGCGCTGGCAACGAAGGCTTCGACATCGGACACCAGATGGTCGGCCGAAAGGACGAGCATCACCGTGTCGCCACTGAATTGCTTGACGCACTGGAGCGCCGCGAGCGCAATGGCGGGCCCGGTATTGCGGCCCTTGGGTTCCAGAAGCATCGTCGCATCGGGCGGATCCGACATTTGCCGCAACACGTCTTTGGTGAGGAACAGGTGGTCCTTGTTGGTCACCACCATCAGATCGCCGGTCCCGCATGCCTGCCCCCGCTCAATCGCCTGCTGGAGCAAGGTCGAACCACCCAGCTTCATGAAGGGCTTGGGAAAGGCTTGGCGCGAGGCGGGCCAAAGGCGGGAGCCTGTGCCTCCCGCGAGCACGACTGAAAGCAAGCGCATTTTTTGGGGGGTGTTAAGAGGGGAGATAATTTTACCGACCCGGTTGTCGGGAAAACTCAAGCAGAACCGCAATCGGTCCTTTTGCCGAAAAGCACACGCGAAACCACGATCTTGCCAGTCCTTTCAAGAAATGCGCCAACTCCCCGCATCAAGTTTCGCGTTTTCCATCCAGGAAAAGACCGTCGTGCCGAGTAAGCCGACCACTTCCACGCATTTGTGAAACCTGTACTTCCTTCCGTCTCGCTCGAGCCGCAATCGGCCTCCGGGGGGCGTACCCCGGGCCGCATTCAGCGGATGCTCCGCCTGCTCCGCACCTCAGGCTGGCGCGGCCTCCAATGGACCCTGCGTCAGCGCTTCGGCCGCGGCCCCGACTATGCCAAGTGGATCGTCGACAACGACACCCTGACCCCGCAACTGCGAGAAGCGATCTCGCAGCGCATGGCCGCAATGAAGGCACCGCCACTGATCTCGGTCCTCATGCCTACCTACAACCCGAACCCCGCATGGTTGCGCGAGGCCATCGAGTCGGTGCGCAGCCAGATCTATCCTCATTGGGAGCTCTGCATCGCGGACGACGCCTCGACCTCCGTCGAGGTGCGAGACATCCTGAAGTCCTACGCCGAGTCGGACGCGCGTATCAAGGTGGTCTTCCGGCTCCAGAACGGCCACATCTCGGCTTCGTCGAACAGCGCGCTCGCGCTCGCGACCGGGCCCTGGCTGGCGCTCATGGATCACGACGACCTGCTGCCCCCGCACGCGCTGTTCTGCGTGGCGGATTGCATCGCCGCGCATCCGGACGTGCGACTGATCTATTCGGACGAAGACAAGATCGACGAATCCGGCCGACGGTTCGATCCCTATTTCAAGTCGGACTGGAACGTCGACCTGTTCCGCTCGCAGAACATGTTCAGTCATCTCGGCGTCCTGTCCACCGACCTGGTACGCGACGTGGGCGGCTTTCGCCTCGGCCTCGAAGGCTCGCAGGACTGGGACCTGGTGCTGCGCTGCATGGAGCGCGTCGAGGCCCGGCAGATTCGTCATTTGCCTCGTGTGCTCTATCACTGGCGGGTGCACAGCGAAAGCACGGCCGGTTCGATGGACGCCAAGCCTTATGCGGCGGTCGCGGGTGAGCGTGCCCTTAATGAGCACTTTGCGCGCACGGGTGTTCGCGCGACTGCGGAACACATTGGCGTCGGCTATCGCGCACGCTACGCACTTCCCGAGTCTCCGCCACTGGTGTCGCTGATCATTCCGACCACTCGCAATGCCGCCCCGGCGATCCGCCGATGCCTGGGCTCCTTGCTCCAGAAGACGGCGTATCCGAACTACGAGATCGTGGTCGCATCGACCGACACGGATGCACCGGCCTGGCTGCAGACCATTGCGAAGGAGCCGAAGGTCCGCGTGGTCCGGATCGGACAGGCATCCAATGACGTCGCCGCCCTCAATGCAGCGGTCGAGGCCGCGGAAGGCAGCGTGCTGGCCCTCCTCAGCGACCAACTCGAGGTCAAGTCGGCCGACTGGCTCGCCGAGATGGTGAGTCTCGCCCTCCAGCCCGGCGTGGGCGCAGTGGGTGCGCGCCTGTGGTACCCAGTGGGGGCGCTGCAGCATGCAGGGGTGATCCTCGGCGTTGGCGGCGTAGCCGGGTTTTCTCACCGGGGGATGCCGCCCGCGAGGGAGGGCTACTGCGGTCGAGCGGCGTTGATCCAGTCCCTGTCGGCCGTTTCGGGCGCCTGTCTCGTCGTCCGCAAGGCCCACTACCAACAGGTGGGAGGAATGGACAAGGCCCACCTGAAGGGAGCGTTCGCCGATGTCGACCTCTGCCTGCGCCTGAAGGAAACCGGTCTGCGCAACGTATGGACGCCCTACGCTGAACTGATCCACCATGGATCGCCCTGGCCCTCGAAGACGAAGCACTTTCGGCAAGATGCTACGTACATGCAGCAGCGATGGGCCGATGCCCTCCACAACGACCCGGCCTACAGCCCGAACCTGACGCTCCAGATCGAGGACTTCAGCTACGCATGGCCGTCCCGTGCACCGTGGTACTCCGGGGCCGCAAAAATCTGAACATGGCAAAAGCCCCGCTGTCCATCTCTGTCGCCCTGTGCACCTACAACGGTGCCGCCTTCATCCGCGAACAGGTCAGGAGCATCTGCCTGCAGTCGCGACCCCCGCAGGAGATCGTGCTGTCCGACGATGCGTCGAGTGACGGCTGCGTCGATATCGCTCGCGCCGCGGTCGCGGAGTGCGCCGCCGAACGCCCTGGGCATCCGGTAGCCCTTCGTGTGCTGCAGAACACCACCGCGCTGCGCGTCACGAAGAACTTCGAGCAGGCGGTGCGCGCCTGCGAGGGCGACCTGATCGCGCTGAGCGACCAGGACGACGTGTGGAAGCCGGACCGGCTTGCGCGCATGGCTGCCGAGTTCGAACGGCGCCCCGACCTTTTGCTGTTGCATACCGACGCCCGCCTGGTCGACGACGATCGGAAGGATCTTGGCCAATCGCTCTTCCACGCGCTGGAGGTCAAGCCCTTCGAAATGAACTGGATCCACGGCGGCAACGCGTTCGACGTGTTCCTTCGCCGCAATCTCGTGACCGGCGCGACGGCGATCTTCCGGCGCAGCTTGCTGGCCGACGCCGCACCGTTCCCGGTGGAGTGGCTGCACGATGAATGGCTCGCGATCGTTGCCTCGACGGTGGGTGGCGTCGACGTGCTGGAAGACGAACTGATCGAATATCGCCAGCACGCATCCAACCAGATCGGCGCGCGGCGCGACACGTTCGTGGGCAAGATTCGCAAGGCGCTGGCGTCACGCGGTGACACGCACGTCAAGCGCGCGATCAAGGCGGAGCTGCTTCTCGAACGCCTCCTGACGCTGGGCGACCGGGTGTCGCCGGTCACGATCGAGAAAGTGCGCTCGAAGATCGAGCATCAGCGATTCCGGGCCGCATTGCCGGCAAGACGGATCGAGCGCTGCGTCCCGGTCCTGCGTGAGGCCATGACGGGGCGCTACGACAAGTTCGGCCGCGGGGTGCGGGGTGTTGTCCGGGACCTCTTCGAGTCGGTCTGAATCAGCCCGCCCGCTCCATCCGCCAATAACGCCAGAACGCGGCCGACGACCACACCTTGAGCAAACTGGTCACGTGCCAGTAAAGGTGCCGTTTGCTTTGATGGCTGGCCCGTCGTGCGTCGTGCCGCGCCTGCAGATCCTCCGCGATCTGCAACTTCCACCCCGCGAGGCGCAGGCGGGCGCAGATGTCGAAATCCTCGCCATACATGAAGAAGCGTTCGTCGAAGCCTTCGATCTGGCGATAGGCCTCGGTGCGAAAGAGCATGAACAGACCCGGAATCCACGACGGCACCACAGGCCGCACATAGTCGGGACGCTTGCGCGAGACGATCTCGAGCGGCGTGATGATCGCCCTGTGCTGCTCGGGCGTTGGCTTCCCGGGCTCGAGGATCCGGGGCGCCAGCAGGCCGCTGTCCGGCGCGGCTTGTGCAATCAGTGGTGCCAGCACGTCGCTGTCGAAGCGGATGTCCGGATTCAGCACGAGGAACCACGGCGTGGCGCAGCGCGCAAAAGCCTGGTTGTGATTGGTGCCGAAGCCCTTGGGCGCGGCATTCTCGATGCGTTCGATCTCGAAGCCCCAGGTCCGGTCTGCCAGCAGATCGGGCTCCGGGATGTTGATCGTGAGTACGACCTTGGCGACGATGCCCCGGTTGAACCGGTCCAGTTCCTCAATCAGCGGGAGCACGAGTTCGAGTTGACCGTGACTCACGATCGAGACGGTGATGGGCTTGGGTTGTCCGGATGAGGGCGTCGGCATGGTCTAATTTCGCCCGGGGATTCTAGGGTTCCCGCTCCATACCCATGATTGCACTGATCGTCATCAGCTTCCTCATCTCCGCCTTGGGCGTACAGATCTTCATGCGCCGCGCGCGCCGGCATGCGAGGCGCTATGGCGCCGACATGCCGCAACGCTTTCACAAGGGCCATGTGCCGCGCCTTGGTGGAGCCGGCATCTTCCTGGGAATGGGGGTGGCGTGGATGGTCGCGGGGATCAGTTCCGACCCGTTCAATGTGTCCTGGCCACTCAAGACCTCCGGACTGACGCTGCTTTGCCTCGCTCCAGCTGCGCTCGGCGGCATCGTGGAGGACGTGACGCAGAGAGTCTCGGTGCGATATCGGCTCGGTCTCACCATCGGGTCCGCGCTTCTGGTCTGCTGGGTGCTGCAGTTGGGCGTGGCGCGCACAGGCTTCCCGGTCATCGATGGCTGGCTCCAGGCGATGCCGTTCGCGGCGATGGTCTTCGCCGCACTTGCCATCGGCGGCCTGCCGCACGCCTTCAACATCATCGACGGATACAACGGCCTGGCGGGTACCGTTGCGGTGCTGGTGTGTCTTGCCATTTCGCACGTGGCGCTGCAGGTGGGCGATCGTCAGCTCGCGGCCATGGTGATCTGCCTGGTCGGCGCCACGCTCGGCTTTCTGATCTGGAACTACCCGCGCGGCAAGATCTTTGCCGGGGACGGCGGCGCCTATGTCTGGGGCATGGTGATCGCGGTGGCCGCCGTCACGCTGGTGCAGCGCCACCGGGTCGTCTCGCCGTGGTTTCCGATGCTGCTGCTGATCTATCCGGTCTGGGAGACGGTGTTTTCGATCTACCGCAAGGTTGCTCGCGGTCAGTCGCCCGGGATGGCGGATGCGCTGCACTTTCACCAGTTGATCTTCCGGCGGATCGTCCGCGTGGCATTTGCGGACGACGAGGCGCGCCAATTGCTCGCGCGCAACAACCGGACGTCGCCGTACCTGTGGATCTTCGCGGCGCTGACGGTCGTGCCGGCGGTGCTGTTCTGGAACAACACGCTCGTCCTGATGGCGTTCTGCGCATTATTTGTCGCCACCTACGTGGCAGCCTACCTGATGATCGTGCGGTTCAAGGTGCCCCGCTGGTTGAGGCCTTAGTTCCGCGGCATCTTCAGAATGATCCAGGCGTGTCGGGGCCGGCAAGTTCCGCCACAATTCGGCTCTCTTTGTTCCGCTGCACACCCATGACCGATCCTGTGCTCAACATTCCCCCCCGCGACAAGGCCGAGATCCTGGCCCAGGCGCTGCCATACATCCGCAAGTTCCACGGCAAGACCATCGTCATCAAGTACGGCGGCAACGCCATGACGGACCCTGAGCTTCAGGCCGACTTCGCCGAGGACGTGGTGCTGCTCAAGCTGGTCGGCATGAACCCGGTCGTGGTGCATGGCGGCGGCCCGCAGATCGAGGCGGCGCTCAACCGGCTCGGCAAGAAGGGTCACTTCATCCAGGGCATGCGGGTGACCGACTCCGAAACCATGGAAGTCGTCGAGTGGGTGCTGGCCGGCGAGGTGCAGCAGGACATCGTCGGCCTCATCAACCAGGCCGGCGGCAAGGCTGTCGGCCTCACGGGGCGCGACGGCGGCCTGATTCGCGCGCAGAAGCTCAAGATGGCTGACCGCAACGATCCCAACGTGGAGCACGACGTGGGGCAGGTCGGCGACATCGTCTCGATCGACCCGAGCGTGGTCAAGGCGCTGCAGGACGATGCCTTCATCCCGGTCGTGAGCCCGATCGGCTTTGGCGAGCAGAACGAGAGCTACAACATCAACGCCGATGTCGTCGCCGGCAAGCTGGCCACGGTGCTCAAGGCCGAGAAGCTGATGATGCTCACCAACACCCCGGGCGTGCTCGACAAGAGCGGCAATCTGCTGACCAATCTGAGCGCCCGCGAGATCGACGAGCTCTTTGCCGACGGCACCATCTCCGGCGGCATGCTGCCGAAGATCGAGGGCGCGCTCGATGCCGCCAAGAGTGGCGTGAATGCGGTGCACATCATCGATGGCCGCGTTCCGCATGCGATGCTGCTCGAAATTCTCACCGAGCAGGCCTTCGGCACCATGATTCGAGCTAGATAAGCTCGCCCCCAGGCTGCGCGCACTTCGTGTCGCTTCGCCAACCCCCTGCCGGGGGCAACACCAGCGGCCCGGCCAAGCCGGTTCCGCGGTGTTTCGCGAATGGCCCTCTTTAGCTTTCGTAGCCGCGGGGGTTGGCTTGCTGCCAGCGCCAGCTGTCGGCGCACATCTGGTCCAGGTCGCGCTGGGCGCGCCAGCCGAGGGTTGCCTCGGCCAGGGATGGGTCGCCCCAGTAGGCGGGGACGTCGCCCGGACGCCGGGGGCCGATCTCGTAGGCGATGCGGCGGCCGCTGGCTCGTTCGAAGGCGTTCACCACTTCGAGCACCGACGCGCCTTGGCCTGTGCCCAGGTTGAGCTTCAATAGTCCGGGCTTTTGCTCGGCGTGGCGCAAGGCCGCCACGTGGCCTTCGGCCAGGTCCATCACGTGCACGTAGTCGCGCACACCGGTGCCGTCGGGGGTCGGGTAGTCGCCGCCGTGGACGGCGAGCTTATCGCGCAGGCCGACGGCAACCTGGCAGACGAAGGGCATGAGATTGTTCGGCTTGCCTTGCGGATACTCGCCGATCAGCCCGCTTTCATGGGCGCCGACGGGGTTGAAATAGCGCAGCAGCGCAATGCGCCAGTCGGGGTGGGCGCGCTGCAGGTCCGACAGCGCCTCCTCGACCATCAGCTTCGAACGTCCATAGGGGTTCGCCGGGCGCAGCGGTGCGTCTTCCGGAATCGGAGATCGGTCGGGGTCGCCGTACACGGTGGCGGAGGACGAGAAGATCAGATTGCGCACGCCGGCTGCCTGCATCGCCGCCGCCAGCACGAAAGTGCCGTGCACGTTGTTGTCGTAGTAGGTGATCGGATCGGCGACCGAATCGCCCACCGCCTTGAGCCCCGCAAAATGAATGACGCCGCTGATGGCGTGCTCGCGAAAAAGCTTGTCGAGCAACTCGCGGTCGCGCACGTCGCCTTCGACGAAGCGTGGCGTCGTGCCAATGATTCGCGTCAGCCGGTCGAGCACCCGGACGTCGCTGTTGCACAGGTTGTCCAGAATCACGGGCACGTAGCCGGCCGCGGCAAGCGCCACGCAGGTGTGGCTGCCGATGAAGCCGGCGCCGCCGGTGACGAGAATGGATGGGCTCATTGCTTCGGTTCAGGCAGTGAAAGTACCTGTAGATTCTGCGCGACAAGCAGGGGATGCCCGGTTGGCACGCGCTAACTGCACTGTGCGAGAATCATTTTTTTACATTTTGCACGCACCCATGCAGAACGATGAGTCAAGCGCCCTAGGCGCCTCCAGCAGTTCAGAACCGGTGGCGGTAGCGCCGCGCAAGCGGCCGAAGCCGGGAGAGCGGCGCGTGCAGATCCTCCAGGCTCTTGCTTCCATGCTCGAACAGCCAGGTGCCGAACGCGTGACCACGGCGGCTCTCGCCGCAAGGCTGGAAGTCAGCGAAGCCGCGCTCTATCGCCACTTCGCGAGCAAGGCGCAGATGTTCGAGGGCCTGATCGACTTCATCGAACAAAGCGTCTTCACCCTCGTCAACCAGATCGTCGAGCGCGATGCGGCTGGCAGCGAGCAGGCCTCGCGCATCATTGCGATGCTGGTGCAGTTTGCCGAGAAGAACCCCGGAATGACGCGCGTGATGGTCGGTGATGCGTTGGTTTTCGAGAACGAACGACTGCAGAGCCGCATGAACCAGTTCTTCGACAAGATCGAGGCGACTTTGCGCCAGTCGCTCCGTGACGCCGCCGCAGAGGACGGTTCGGCCACTCCTAGCGTCGATGCGCAGGTGAGAGCGTCCGTGCTGACGGCCTTTGTGGTGGGGCGGCTACAGCGCTTTGCCCGATCGGGCTTCCGGCGCGCGCCTTCTGAGCATCTGGACGCCGCCGTCGCCTTGCTCTTGAACTGACCAGCGCTCCGTATCGAATCAGTGTCCCGCCGGACGTCTTAGACGGCCGAACAACGCCCGCAACGGAGCCGTGACTCGCCAGGAACTCGAAGCTTCCAGTGCGTGGCTCCGTTTCTCTGCCTGATCAGCGCGCGCCGTCATCCTCGCTAATTCATCTTTCGCTGCTTCTAGAATCGCACCGGCTTTGCTCACTTCTTCTGCGCGCAACCTGGCTAGTGCCGCCGCATCTTCTCGCGTTTTCAGAAGTTCCTCCCGCGCCCCGTCCAGCTCGCCTCGAATATTGGCCAAGGCGACCCTCATCTCGTCCACTTCGCGAGTACGCGCCATGCCGTCAAGTCTCGCCTTCTCCAACTCGCGCGTAAGCGCTATGCGATCGAGCGTTGCGAGAGAAGGGAATGCGATGTCTTGCATCGGTCGGCTGTCCAGTTGTGCTGGAACCTTCGCGTCGCTATCCGTTGCCAGTTCCCTGCCCATTCGGACCTTTGCTGGCGCGGCGATGCGCAAATGCGCACCAAGTGCGGACTGGCGGTCAATCCTGTGCCCAAGGACTGATTCCAGCGACTCGTAAAGATAGTCGTGGTCCTCTACAAAACGAGGAAAGTCGAGGAACAAGACAGGAATTTTGCGCTTTACAAGCGCATGCAGGAGTTCGTGGAAGCCAAGGGCTAGAAGCCGCGCCTGATCGAGCGGATTCAGAGAATAGACCACCCCGCCCGCTGTAGTTCCCCAGGATGCCCACTGCTTGCAATCGTCAGGTATCGCTGCTGCGGCATAGCGAGCGCGCATTTCGTTGACGACGCGGCTGGTTGCGGCCTCGACGAGACTGCGCATCGGAACGATGACTGCGTCGATGACCACGTCGTTGTCCGAGAGCAGGCGCTCCACATACTCGTACAACCAAGGAGACTTGCTCACATACGGAGCATTGGACTGGCCCAGCAGTAAGTCTTCCAAGCCTGCATTCGCCGCATCGTCGTAGGCATGATGTCCTTCACGCGCGAGTTGCGTTTCCAACCCGCATCCCGCAAGGTATTGCACCAGAAATGTGGTGCCAGCACGGCCAGTGCCGGCAATGAGCAAGTGATTCTTCACGTCGGTTGCCTCGCCCTCAACGTTGTCGTGGCGAAATTCGCGAACAAGGGCATTAGCATGCTCACCGCCGCGTCGACATCATGATGGGTCGTATCTATTAGCGCGTCGGGATTCGGCGGCGGTTCATAGGTGTCGCTTACACCAGTGAACTTGGGCACCTCTCCGCGACGCGCACGCGCGTACAAACCCTTGACGTCCCGCCGCTCGCATTCGGAGAGAGACGCCTTCACATAGATCTCGCGATAGGACGCGCCTATGATCTTGCGCGCCAACGCCCTATGCCTGCTCAGAGGCGCAATCGCCGCGACGATCACGGCGACCCCCTGTTTGCTCAACAAACGGGCTACTTCGGCAATTCGCCGAATATTCTCGAGTCGGTCTTGATCGCTGAAACCAAGGCCTTGGCTTAGTCCGCGGCGGATTTCGTCCCCATCCAGGACTGCAACCGGAACCCCGCATTTCAGCAATCGAGCTTGCAGATTTCGCGCGATCGTGGACTTTCCTGCGGAGGACAGTCCAGTCAACCACATGACGGACGCCGGACTCGTCAGAGCTTGAGTTTCTTGGTTCTTTTCAACTTGCATATGTGAGTGACTCCATTCTATTTGCATACAAATGGAGTTAACTTTCATATTACCGGGCTCATTTATGTCGACCTTAATGATTAGGTTCTGGGAGTATGGGCGAGTAGATTTAGCGCTCGATTAGCAAATCGGCGCTCGTGAAACCCGCTAACAAGAAAATACAGGGTGCTTCTGCTTCTTTGCGTCCGCCCGAAGCAATCCGAGCCCACTCGGCGGCCGGCGGCCGAGGGTCGTTCCGAGAGACTTATCGTCACGTGGCCGGCTCGGCTTTAGCTTTAAACGTTCAGCGCGTCATGTGAGCGGGCGCAACGTATAGACGGCGAGAGCCCGAAGGGACTCGTATGAACGCGCGTTCGGCCACTTCCGAGCCAACCTACCCTGTGGCCCTCTCGTCAAGAGCATGCCGCCAAGCCCGGGCAGTCGAAGGGCACGAGCGAGGTCGGCGAGCCGGCGCGCCCGGGCAGCAAGAGCCGAATCACACGAGCGCTGTGCAAGGGCTCGCTCTCGGGCAAGGCTGTCAGATCATCGACTTCGCCTGATTCAGGACAAAGTCGCAAGCCTTCTTGGTCAGCTCGGCCTTGAGCCCGCCGCCGGTCAGGTCGAGCTTCTTGCCCTCGGTGCTGGTCAGAATGCCCTGCGAGCCTTCCACATACCCAGTATCGGACGCGGGCTTGCCGCCCGGGATCTTGCTCATCAGCTGATCCTTCAGGGACGAGGCGCCGTTGCCGCTCAGATAGTTGTTCTTCAGGCAGTACTCCAGCACACCCGCGGCGTTGCCCACGCTGCCGGATGTCATGGAGGACGCGCCAGCCGAGCCGCCGGCCAGCCCCTTGAGCATGTCCAGGCCCTGCGCTTGCGCGCCGCCCAGGGCACCGAGCAAGACCAGCACGAAACCGTGCCGAGTGAATTGATTCATTTACCACTCCTTGAAAGCATGCAAAGACCTCGGAAACCATAGCGCATGGCCACGGCGTGGCGACGACGACATTGAAACAGTTCGTCGGCAGAATGCGACATCTAGACGAGCCAGCTTTCAAACATGAAGACTCCGGCCATGCCAACGCTGCCCACAGCACGACGACTGATGTCCTGGATGGCGCTGGTGGCCGTCCTGACCCTGCTGATCTGGGCCGTGGTCCGCTACGTGAGTCCGACGCCGCCCCGAACGCTCGTGATGAGCACCGGCACCGCCGACGGCGCCTATCACCGGTTCGGATTGCGCTATCAGGAGATATTGAAGGCCAACGGCATCACGCTCCAGCTACGCACTTCGAGCGGCGCCGTCGAGAACCTTCAACGGCTCAACGAGGGCTCGGTCTCGGTGGCCTTCGTCCAGGGTGGGACCGGCGTCCTCGCACTTGACCCGGACACCTCCCCGGACGCGACACCGCTGCGTTCACTGGCGACCGTGGCTTTCGAGCCAGTGTGGATCTTCACGCACACGCTCAATCTGTCGAAGGGCCTGGGCGCGCTGGCCGGCAAGCGCATCGCGGTCGGCGTTCCCGGGAGCGGAAACTACAAGGTTGCCAGCCAGTTGCTGGCCGTCTACGGGGTCGTCGTCGCCGACGGCCAGCAGAGCGCCGCGGATGGCACCACCTTCGTCAGCGCGGGCGGCATGACGGCAGCGGATCTGCTCACGAGCCACGAGGTCGATGCCGCCATCATCATCGCAGCGCCAGAGGCACCGGCCGTGCAGGCGCTCCTGTCGAACAGCGCAGTGCATCTGGCCTCGCTCGATCATGTCGAGGGCTTGGCGCGCCGGTTTCCGTACTTCCAGCCGGTGACCCTGAAGCGCGGCTCGGTGGACCCGAAGCGCGACATGCCGTCGCACGACATCAACCTGTTGGCCACGACGGCAAACCTGGTAGTGCGCGACGAACTGCACCCGGCGCTGGTCTATCTGCTGCTCGAAGCCGCGCGGCAGGTGCACAGGCAGCCCAGCCTCATCAACCGGCCGGAGGATTTCCCGAATCCGCGGGCCACTGACTTCCCGTTGTCGTCGGATGCGGAGCGCTATTTCAAGAACGGTCGTCCGTTCCTGCAGAACTACCTTCCGTTCTGGGCGGCGAACTATGTGCAGCGCCTGCTCCTGCTGCTCGTGCCGTTGGCTGCAATCCTCGTCCCCCTGGCCCGGGTGTTGCCCGAAGTGATCACGTGGCGTCGCCACAGCCGTTTGTATCGCCGCTACGGTGAACTGAAGTTTCTCGAGCAGGATCTGGCGTCACGCAAACTCGACGAACGCGAGCGGTCGGAAGCCCTGGCCCGGCTCGATCACATCGAGGAGGAGATCATCGAGACCAAGTTTCCGTTGGACTTCACCGACCGCGTGTACACGCTTCGCCAGCACGTGGATTACGTGCGCGCGCAATTGCAACGGCAGATCGACGGCGGCGAGCCCGCCCACAAACCGGGACGCTGAGTTCTCTCCGAAACGAAAAAAAGCCGGCTCCGCGATATGCGGATCCGGCTTTCGCCCCTGGTCGAGTGGATTACAGGGCGGCTTGGCGCGTGAAAGATACCTTTGGCTTGTTGTAGGCCGCAGGAATCTGGTCGCGATAGAAGGCGCGGCGGTCAAGGCTTTGCAGCGGGTTGTGCGCGGTCGCCACGGCAGCGGCGCGGACGGAAGCGCGGTCGGCCGTCGAAGCAATGGTCTGCACGCCGGCTTGGGCACCGTCGCTGTACGGATTGCCACTATGGGCCGCCGTCACAGCGCCGGGAGCCACTTCGGCGCGGGTGTTGCCGTTGGTCAGGGCATGCACGCCGTCATAGGTTTCAGCTTGTGCGCCCACGGCAGCGAGAAGGGAGAGGGCAGCCGCGGCGATGATCTTCGAGGTCTTCATTTCAGTATCCTTCAATGCGATGAATGATTTCGAACCGGTCGCGGGGTGCGTCGCCATCCGTTTCCGGAGGCTCCAGCGCTCAGTGCCTGTTCACTCAGATCAGCTGGTTGGCTGGTCCGTGAAATGAAGTTTGCGCCCGATTTCTAGGTAAAAACCCTCGAAAAAGGAAGCGCGGTGTCACCCAATTGGAAACAATCGAGGCGCTCCTTTCCCCTGTCCTTTCGCCCTTTAGTCGATCGCCACGCCGACTTTCTTCCCGGCCTCCACGATTTCCCGCCACGTGGCATCGTCGAGCCAGATGCCGTCTCGTTCGCGCGCGGCGCGTGCCTTGCGCTCGGGTTCTCCGGCGATCTGCACCGCATCGAAGCCGGCGCCTGGCGGGCTTTGACGCAGCCAGTCGATAAACGCCCGCGCTTCCTGCTCAAAAGCGGCTTGCGTACCCAACTTCGCCGGGTCGATCAACACCACGAGCATGCCGTTGAGCACGGTTCGCGCCGTGTCGGCCGGCCGATGCCAGGTCCCGCCACCCGTCAGCGCGCCGCCGAGCAGTTCGCAGGCCACGGCCATGCCGTAACCCTTGTGCTCGCCGAAGGTCATGAGCGCGCCGAAGAGACCATTGCTTTGCGGCACGACGACGACGCCCGGGTCATCCGTGGGCGCGCCGCGCTCGTCGATCAAGTGGCCTGGTGGCACACGCTCGCCCTTGTTGTACGCAACGCGCATCTTTCCTTGTGCCACGCGGCTGGTCGCGAAGTCGAGGATGAACGGCTCGGCGCCCGCAAGAGGCACGCCGATGCAGCAGGGGTTGGTGCCGAAACGTCCGTCTCCGCCGCCCCACGGTGCCACCACGGGCCGCGACAGGACGTTGACGAAATGCATGGCCACGAGGCCCTGCGCCGCCGCCATTTCCGCGAAGTGCCCGATGCGGCCCAGGTGATGCGCGTGCGCGAGCGAGACGATGCAACTGCCGTGCTGCTTCGCGCGTGCGATGCCGAGATCCATCGCCTGCACGCCGACGATTTGCCCGTAGCCGTGCTGGCCGTCGAGCGAAAGCATCGCGCCCGCATCGAGGTTGATCTTGACCGATGCGTTCGGCTTGAGCCCGCCCTCGGCGACCGCATCGACGTAGCGCGGCACCATCCCCACGCCGTGCGAATCGTGTCCGCTGAGATTGGCGAGCACGAGATTGGCGGCGACCTGTTCGGCCTCCGCGGGACTGCTGCCCGCAGCCTGGACGATGGCTGCGACCTGCTTGCGCAGCGCGGATGCTTCAAGTGTTCTGGACATGCGTTCCTTTCAGTCACATCACCGCGCCGACTTGCCACGGCACGAATTCGTTCTGGCCGTAGCCGTGTTGTTCGCTCTTCGAATGCTCGCCGGAGGCCGTTGCCAGCACGAGGTCGAAGATCCGCTGGCCCATCTCCTGGATCGACACCGTGCCTTCCACGATCTCGCCGCAGTTGATGTCCATGTCTTCCTCCTGCCGCTGCCACAGCGCGGAGTTGGTCGCGAGCTTGAGCGAAGGCGAGGGCGCACAGCCGTATGCGGAGCCGCGCCCCGTGGTGAAGCAGATCATGTTCGCGCCGCCCGCGACCTGCCCGGTGGCGCTCACCGGGTCGTAGCCGGGCGTGTCCATGTAGACGAAGCCGTGGGTGCTCACGGGCTCGGCGTATTCGTACACCGCTTCGAGATTGCTGGTGCCGCCCTTGGCGACCGCGCCGAGGGATTTCTCGAGGATGGTCGTGAGCCCGCCGGCCTTGTTGCCGGGAGAGGGGTTGTTGTTCATCTCGCCCTCGTTGATGGCCGTGTAGTGCTCCCACCAGCGGATGCGCTCGACCAGCTTCTCGCCGACCTCGCGCCGGACCGCACGGCGCGTGAGCAAATGCTCGGCGCCGTACACCTCCGGCGTTTCGGACAGGATCGCCGTGCCGCCATGAGCGACCAGGAGATCCACCGCCGCGCCGAGCGCCGGATTGGCGCTGATGCCCGAGTAGCCATCGGAGCCGCCGCACTGCAGCCCGATCGTGATGTGCGCCGCGCTGCAGGGTTCGCGCTTCACCGCGTTGGCGCGCGGCAGCATCTCATTGATGAGCGCCACACCCTTTTCGACCGTCTTGCGCGTGCCGCCGGTGTCCTGGATGTTGAAGACCCGGAAGTTTTCGCCTTCGCTGAGATTGCCGGTCGCGAGCCATGCGTTGATCTGATTCGCCTCGCAGCCCAGCCCGACCACCAGCACCGCGGCGAAGTTGGCATGCGTTGCATAACCGGTCAGCGTGCGCTCCAGAATCTGCATGCCCATCCCGCCCGTGTCCATGCCGCAGCCCGTGCCGTGCGTGAGGGCGACCACGCCGTCGACGTTCGGATAGTCGGCGAGCGCGGCCGGATTCGTCTTGCGCGAGAAGTGATCGGCGATCGCGCGGGCGGCAGTGGCCGAGCAGTTCACGCTGGTCAGTACGCCGATGTAGTTGCGCGTTGCCACGCGACCATCGGCGCGGCGGATGCCCATGAAGGTGGCTTCACGCCGCGCGGGTGGCGGTTTCACGTCGGCGCCGAAGGCGTAGTCGCGCTCGAAGTGTCCCTTGTCCGGGCCCATGTCGAGGTTGTGTGTGTGGACGTGTTCGCCGGGTGCGATCGGCTTGCTCGCGAAACCGATGATCTGGTTGTAGCGGCGCACTGGTTCGCCTTGCGCGATGGCGCGTACGGCGATCTTGTGGCCGGGCGGAATCAGCCCGCGGGCGACGACGCCTTCGACCGGCGTGCCGCCGACCAGTTGGCCGCGTGCGATCACCACATCGTCGGCGGGATGGAGTCGGATAAACGGATTCATCTTGGGGTCCTAAGCATTTGCTGCGTTGCCGCGTTGCTGGCGAATCAGGAGGAGGCTTGGGCGCGGCGCCAGCTCGCGCTGAATCTCTGGTGCGACTTGTCCATGTGCGCGTGCATGGCCTTGCGTGCGCCTTCCGCATCGCGTTCGGCGATCGCGTCGCGGATGGCTTCATGCTCGGCAATCGCGGAGCGCCAGGATTTCACGTTCTCAAAATAACCGCCGAGGCGCGTGAAGATCGGGCCCTTGCGCGAATCCCAGAAGGTCTGCACGGTCTCTGACAGCACCGCATTGCCGCAGGCATCGACGATCGCAAGATGAAAGGCCCGGTCGCCTTCGAGCGGCATCACGTTGCGGTCCGCATGCTCGCGCATCTGTTCGATGGCGCGGGTCATCGCGATGACGTCCTTGCGTTTGCCGACCGTGGCAGCGAGCGCCGCTGTCTCGCCTTCGACCACGCGGCGTGCGCGGATCAATTCAAGCGGCCCCCATTCGACGGCTTCGACCGGCGAGGCCGCGCGTTGCGAGCGATCGAGCACATAGACGCCCGAACCCGTCCTCACCTCGACCCAGCCCTCCACTTCGAGGGCGATGAGCGCCTCGCGTACAGAGGGTCGACTCACGCCCAGGGCCCTGGAGAGGTCGCGCTCCGCCGGCAATCGGTCGCCGATCGCAAATTCGCCTTTCGCGATCAGTTCGCGAAGTTGGTCGGCAATCTGGCGATAGAGGCGGCGCGGTTCGAGAGTCTGTAGCGGCACGGGTCAAGCGGCGCCTTGCGCCGCGCTTAAGGGTTGTCCTGAATTGGACAAGTGGTCAGGCCAATTCAGAATACGATCGGCACCGCGCAGCGGCCATCGGGCGAAACCCTCGACGCGCATGACTGCGAGCGGAAATCCGGCCATCCCATCATTTCAACGAGGGCATCGCATGAGACTCCAGGGCAAGACCGTGCTCGTGACCGCAGCCGGGCAAGGCATAGGCTTCGCCAGCGCACTGGCGCTCGCGGCCGAGGGTGCGCAAGTCTGGGCAACAGACGTCAACGAGAAATTGCTCGAGCGCTACGCAGGCGTCGCCAACGTCCAGGCCGCCAAGCTCGATGTGCTCGACAAGGCTGCTATCGGCGCGTTCATCAAGACGCTGCCTGCGCTCGATGTGCTCTTCAACTGCGCGGGCGTGGTGCACAACGGCACGGCCCTGCAGGCCACCGACGACGATCTCGACTTTGCCTTTCACCTCAACGTGCGCGCACAGTTCCGACTGATTCAGGCGGTCCTGCCGGGCATGCTCGCGAAAGGCCGCGGCAGCATCATCAACATGGCCAGTGTGTGCTCGAGCATCAAGGGCCTGCCGAATCGCTGCGTGTACGGCACCACCAAGGCAGCGGTCCTGGGCCTGACCAAGAGCGTCGCTGCGGACTACGTGGCCCAGGGCATTCGCTGCAACGCGGTGTGCCCCGGCACGGTCGATACGCCCTCGCTCGGCGAGCGCATCAATGCCAATCCCGATCCGGTCGAAGCGCGCAAGGCCTTCATCGCGCGCCAGCCCATGGGTCGGCTTGCGCAGCCCGAAGAGATCGCGCCGCTGATCGTGTTCCTCGCCAGCGACGAATCGCAGTTCGTCACCGGACAGGCCTATGCGGCCGACGGCGGTATCACCATATGAATCAACTCGACTTCGCCGGCCGGCATGCGGTCGTGACCGGCGGAGCCACCGGCCTCGGCTACGGCATTGCGCAACGCCTGCTGGCTTCCGGCGGCAGCGTGACCATCTGGGACCGCGACGGCGAGGCGGCCACCAAGGCGGCATGGACGCTCGGTGCGAAGGCCTTCGCGCTCACGGTCGATGTGACGCAGCAGCCCTCGGTGGCGAAGGCAGTTGCCGCCACGCTCGCGCAGGCGCGTCGCATCGATGCGCTCATCAACAGCGCCGGCATCACCGGACCGAACACCCGGCTCTGGGAATATCCGGTCGATGCATGGCGGCAAGTGATCGACGTCAACCTCAACGGTCCCTACATTTGCTGCCGCGAGGTCGTCGCGCAGATGCGGGCGCAGGGCTACGGGCGCATCGTCAACATCGCCTCGGTCGCGGGCAAGGACGGCAATCCCAACGCCAGCGCCTACAGCGCGAGCAAGGCGGGCCTGATCGCACTCACCAAATCGCTCGGCAAGGAGTTGGCAGACACAGCGATCCGCGTCAACTGCGTGACGCCGGCGGCGGTGAAGACCGCGATCTTCGATCAGATGACGCCGGACCACATCGCGTTCATGCTCTCCAAGATTCCCATGGGGCGCTTCGGCAAGGTCGAGGAAATCGCGGCAATGGTCGCCTGGCTTTGCACCGAAGATTGCTCCTTCTCGACCGGTGCGGTGTTCGATCTCTCGGGCGGCCGTTCAACGTATTGATGCATGCACACTGAAAGGACTGACTGATGAAACTCGTTCGCTATGGCAATCCGGGCAAGGAAAAGCCGGGCCTCATCGATGACGACGGCAAGCTGCGCGATCTCAGCGGCGTGGTCAAGGACATCGGCGCGGAGCAATTGAGCGACGCCGCCCTGGCCAAGCTGCGCAAGTCAAAGGTCGACAAGTTGCCGCTGGTGAAGGGCAAGCCGCGCTTCGGTTGCCCGGTGGCGAATGTCGGCAAGTTCATCGCGATCGGACTCAACTATGCCGACCACGCCGCGGAATCGGGTCTGCCGATCCCGGCCGAGCCCGTGGTCTTCATGAAGGCCATCAGCTGCATCCAGGGTCCGGACGATCCGGTCATGCTGCCGAAGGGCTCCGTCAAGAGCGACTGGGAAGTCGAACTCGGCGTGGTGATCGGCGCGCGTGCGCGCTATGTGTCGCAGAAGGACGCGCTCAACTTCGTCGCCGGCTACTGCACCATCAACGATGTCAGCGAGCGCGAATACCAGATCGAGCGCGGCGGCACCTGGGACAAGGGCAAGGGCTGCGACACCTTCGGGCCCATCGGCCCTTGGCTGGTGACGCGCGATGAAGTTCCGAATCCGCAGAAGCTTTCGATGTGGCTCGACCTCAACGGCAAGCGCATGCAGACCGGCAGCACCAAGACCATGATCTTCAGCGTCGCCAAGATCGTGAGCTACCTGAGCCAGTTCATGACCCTGATGCCGGGCGATGTCATCACCACCGGCACGCCGCCGGGCGTCGGTCTCGGCATGAAGCCGCCGCTGTTCCTGAAGAAGGGCGACGTGATGACCCTGGGCGTCGAGGGCCTGGGCGAGCAACGTCAGGAAGTCGTACCGTTCAAGCTCTGACCGCGCTGCGCTGACATCACCACGCGACGACGGTGAAGTACCAGTTCGATTTCGCGTCTGTGCTGGCTCAATGGCCTCTGCTGCTCGAGGGCGCGTGGGTCACAGTCCAGCTGTCGTTCCTGTCGACCGTGATCGGCTTCGTCCTCGGCGCCTTGTGTGCCGTCGGGCGCGGCAGCCGCCATGTTTGGCTGCGGCGGCTGGTCGGGGTGTACGTGGAGGGAATCCGCAACACGCCGCTGCTGATCCAGAGCTACTTCCTGATCTTCGGCCTGTCGAGCGTGGGCGTGACGATGCCGATCATCGTGGGCGCGGTGCTGGCGCTGGTCATCAACATCGGCGCCTACACCTGCGAGATCATCCGCGCGGGCATCGAGTCGATCCACAAGGGTCAGCTCGAAGCCGCCGACTGCCTCGGCATGTCGAAGCTGCAGGTGTTCTGGCACGTGATCCTGCGGCCGGCGGTGGAGCGCGTGTATCCGTCGCTCACCAGTCAGTTCGTGCTGCTGATGCTGGCGTCGAGCATCATGTCGTCGATCGGCGCCGAAGAACTGCTGGGCATCGCCAATCGCATCCAGTCCGACACCTTCCGCAATTTCGAGATATTCCTCGTGCTGTGGATGGTGTACCTGATGTTGTCGTACCTGATGCGCCTCGGTTTCTGGCTGCTGGGCCAGATCGTGTTCACGCGCCGCCGCAAGCTCGGCACACCGCTATGACCCACGAACAACTCGGCTACCTGTTGCTGGGCGCGGTCGGCACGCTGGAACTGTCGATCCTGACCTTCATCGTCGGCGGGCTCGCCGGCCTGTCGGTGGCGCTTGCGCGCATCGCACCGGTGCGCGCTGTGCGCATGGCCTCGGGCGCCTACATCCAGCTCATACAGGGCACGCCGCTGCTGGTGCTGATGGGGCTGTGCTTCTACGGGCCGAACATCCTTGGCATCGGCTCCGTGCCCGCTCTCCTGGCCGCGGCATTGGCGATGACCATCTATTCGAGCGCCTTCCTCGGCGAGATCTGGCGCGGCTGCATCCAGTCCGTGCACAAGAGCCAATGGGAAGCGGCCGAGTGCATCGGCCTCACGCGCTGGCAGCGCATGGTCAAGGTGGTGTTGCCGCAGGCGCTGCGCATCGCGACGCCACCGACGGTGGGCTTCATGGTACAGATCATCAAGAACACCTCGATTGCCTCGCTGGTCATCGGCTTTGCCGAACTCTCCTACAACGCCAAGGTGCTGAACAACTCGACATTCCAGCCCTTCATCTATTTCGGCTGCGCCGCGCTGCTGTATTTCGCGATGTGCTATCCGCTGTCGCGCTGGAGCCGCGGGCTGGAAAGGAAACTCAATGCAAGCCGTGGTTGAACTCGACCAGGTCCACAAGCGCTTCGGCGCGCTGCACGTGCTGCGCGGCGTCTCGTTCCGCGTCACCAAGGGCCAGGTGGTGGCCATCATCGGCAAGAGCGGGTCGGGCAAGAGCACGGCGCTGCGCTGCATCGACCGGCTCGAGACCGTCGACAGCGGCCGCATCGAGGTCTGTGGACATGCGGTGCACGACGCGGCGCTCGACGTGCGCGCGTTGCGTCGCGACGTGGGCATCGTGTTCCAGAGCTACAACCTGTTCCCGCATCTCACCGTGCTGCAGAACATCACGCTCGGCCTGACCTCGGTCAAGCGTTTGGGCCAATCCGACGCGCGCGGCATCGCGATGGAAGTTCTGGCGCATGTCGGGTTGGCAGAAAAGGCCGACGCCTACCCCGAGCAGCTCTCGGGCGGCCAGCAGCAGCGCGTGGCGATCGCTCGCTCGCTCGCGATGAAGCCGCAGGTCATGCTGTTCGACGAGGTCACCTCGGCGCTCGATCCGGAGCTGACCGGCGAAGTGCTCAAGGTCATCGAGAAGCTCGCGCACGAGGGCATGACCATGGTGCTGGTGACGCACGAAATGGCGTTCGCCCGCGGCGTCGCGGACAAGATCGTCTACATGCATCAGGGGCTGGTCTGGGAGGAGGGCGATGCGTCGATGCTCGCTGATCCGAAGACTCCCGAGTTGCGCCAGTTCCTCGGCAATGGTCTTTGACCGCACATTGCTTTCGTCCCTTTCTTTTTCAAACAACCCCAAGGATCACGAGACATGAAACCCTTTCAAGAACGCCGCCTGCACCTGCTGCTTTCGGGCCTGCTGCTGGCCGGCTCCGCACTCGGCCTGAGCGTCGCGGCGCACGCCGACCAGTTGGACACCATCACCGCAGCCAAGAAGATCCGCGTCGCGATCGACCTGGGCGTGCCGCCCTACGGCATGAAGGACGACAAGCTCAACTCCACAGGCTCCGACGTCGAGACCGCGCAGTTGCTCGCGAAGGACCTGGGACTCGAACTCGAGATCGTGCCGACCACGGGTGCCAACCGCATTCCGTTCTTGCAGACTGACAAGGCCGACATCGTGATCTCGAGCCTCTCGGTCACGCCTGAGCGCGAGAAGGTGATCGACTTCTCCATTCCCTACGCGGGCATCTCGGCGGTGGTGGGCGCGCCCAAGAGCATGGAAATCAAGAGCGCGGCCGACCTGTCGGGCAAGAAGGTCATCGCCACGCGCGGCACCACCAACGACCAGGAAGTCACCAAGATCCTGCCGAAGGACGCGACGATCGTGCGCTTCGACGACGACGCCACTTCCATCACCGCGGTCGTCAGCAACCAGGCCGACATCTTCGCGACGGCGCCGCCGCTCCTCAAGGCCATCAACGAAAAGAATCCGGCCAAGCAGATGGAGGTGAAGTTCGTGATGAAGGTCAACATGCTCGCCATCGGCTTCCGCAAGGGCGAGGCCAAGCTCAAGGAGAAGGTCGACGCCTGGGTGCGCACCAACCTCAAGAACGGCAAGCTCAATGCGATCTACAAGAAGTTCCATGGTGCGGACCTTCCCGACGAAGTGACCAAGGCCGGGGCATGAACCCCCACGTATCGTCATGGCAAAGATCGACCAAGTCGAGATCGCGCAGATCGACATCGCGCCGAAGGTGCGGCGCACCGACGCCATCCAGTCCTTCGTCACGCAGGAGACCGTGCTGGTCACGCTGCGCTGCGACGACGGCTCGGCCGGCACCGGCTACACCTACACCATCGGCACCGGCGGGTCGTCGATCGTGGCGCTGCTACGCGATCACCTCGCGCCGCTGCTGATCGGCCGCGACCCGCAGACCTACGAGGCGATCTGGCGCGACCTGTTCTTTCACACCCACGCCACCGCCGTCGGCGCCATCACCAGCCTGGCGCTCGCGGCCGTCGACACCGCACTGTGGGATCGCAACTGCCGTGCCGCGGATCTGCCGCTGTGGCGCATGGCGGGCGGTGCCAAGGCGCGCGTGCCGGTCTACACCACCGAGGGCGGCTGGCTGCACCTGGAGCCCGGCGAGCTCGTTGCGCAGACGCTGGCCGCGAAGGCCGAGGGCTTCCTGGGCGCCAAGCTCAAGGTCGGCAAGCCGCACGTCGCGCAGGACATGGCGCGCCTGTCGGCGGTGCGCGACGCCGTCGGCGCGGACTTCGAGCTGATGGTCGATGCGAACCAGAGCATGTCGCTCTCCGAAGCGATCCGGCGCGCGCGCCAGTACGCCGAGCTCGATCTCGCCTGGTTCGAGGAGCCCATGCCGGCCGAGCACGTGGCCGCGCATGCGCAACTGCTCGCGAGCACCACCGTGCCGATCGCGGTCGGCGAGTCGATGTACCACCTGTCGCAGTTCGGTGAGTACATCCGGCAGGACGCCTGCTCCATCGTGCAGGCGGACGTGGCGCGTGTCGGCGGCATCACGCCCTGGCTCAAGATCGCGCACCTCGCGGAGGCGCACAACCTCGCGATGTGCCCGCACTTCCTGATGGAGCTGCACGTGAGCCTGTGCGCGGCTGTGCCGAATTCGCGCTGGGTCGAATACATTCCGCAGCTCGACGACCTGACGACCAGCCGCTTGCACATCGAGGCCGGCCATGCGTTGGCGCCCGAGACGCCCGGGCTGGGGATCGAGTGGGATGTGGATCAGCTCAAGGCGCGGCGGAGCTTTGAGCCGATCGTGATCTGAACCCGCGCCGAGCCTGGCGTTGGCCTACTGGTAAATCAGAAAAGTCGCGCCCTAATCGAGAACGGGTAGCGATCCCTTTCGGCGAGACTTGAAATCCCGTTCGACGCGTGTCCGTTGCGCGTGCGGGATGCCAATTCTCATCGTTCAGGGTCAGCGCTCAGATGTCTCATTTCAATCGGCTCGCCACGGCGGGCCTCGTCGCATTCGGCTTCACCTCCGCCGCATTTGCAAGTGCATCCGAACACTGGTCGTATGGCGGTCATACCGGCCCCGGAGAATGGGCCGCATTGGCTGAAGAGAATCGGCTTTGCGGTATCGGACAGCGGCAATCGCCCATTGATCTTCGGGGAAGCAAGGCCGCTCCTCTTGCGGACCATGATGTGGCGATCCGCTTCGGCAAGGCGACCGGCAAGCTGCTCAACAACGGCCATACCATCCAGATGGATGTGAATGAAAGCGACGGCAATGCGGTCACTTTCAAGGCCCGCGACTACCCGTTGGCGCAGTTCCATTTCCACACGCCCAGCGAACATCGTCTGGATGGCAAGTCGTTCCCGATGGAGATGCACCTTGTCGGCAAGGGCGACCGCGGAAAGCTCACTGTCGTGGGCGTTTTCATCAAGGCAGGCAGTCAAAACCATGCACTTGCACCGCTGTTCGCCAATCTGCCGGCATCGAATGACGCCCCGCGCGATGCGCAGATCGACCTCGACGCGCTGCTGCCGAAAGGGCGCAAGGCACTGCTCTACACCGGGTCGCTGACGACACCCCCTTGCAGGGAGAGCGTCAACTGGGTGGTGCTGAAAGAACCGATCGAAATGTCGCGCAACCAGATCAACGCCTTCCGGAAGCTGTTCCGCGACAACCATCGACCGATTCAGCCCGCCAACGGGCGCATGGTCGTCGAAGAGTCGGCGGACTTGTGGTGAAGGGGTGGCAGGCAGGAGCGCTTCTGGCGGCCTCGGTGCTGGCGCTGAGTGGATGCGGTTCGCTCCTCGCTGAAAGCGCGTCGGCCGGAGCGGGTATTGCAAGCGGCGCGATCGCCAGTGCGATCACGGACAACGCCGGCGTAGCGGCCGGCATCGGGATCGGCGTACAGGCCATTGCCCGTGCCGGTATTCAGTATCAGCAGCGAAAGATCCACGAAGAGGCGCAACAACAGATCGCACAGGTCGCTGGACCGCTCAAGGTCGGCCAGATCAAGCCTTGGAAGACCTCGCTTTCGCTTCCCCTCGAGTCCGATGAAGCGGGTCGCGTGACGGTCAGCCGCGTCATCAGTTCCGGCGAACTCGATTGCAAGGAGATCGTCGTGTCGGTGGAGCAGAGCGGACGGGATGCGTTGCCGATCAGCGAGTTCTACGTGGCGGCCATCTGTCGCAGCGGGAGCCGCTGGGCCTGGGCTTCAGCCGAGCCTTCGACGGAGCGCTGGGGCGCCTTGCAGTGATGGGCAAAGACCTTGCTGTCGGCGCGCCCAGGTTCGTTGCGGCAATGGCATGCGTTGCCGCGCTGAGTGCCTGCAGTTCCATCGGGGGCGTCGCAGGCGCCGTGACGGGGGTGGCATCGGGCGCTGCAGCTTCCAATCCTGCCGTGGGTGTCGCCATTGGGATCGGTGTGCAGGCGGGCGTGAACGAATCGATCAATGCACTTCTGCGCCGCTGGAGCCACGAAGAGCAGACGCAGATCGCGTCCCTCATCGGCAAGATGAAGGTTGGAGAGCGCCGGCCGTGGGAAATTCGCCACGCGGTGCCCTACGGAAACGCGCAAGGCGAAGTCACCGTTGCACGAGCGTTCAAGACGTCCTTGGCGGCGTGCAAGGAGGCGGTGTTTTCGGTGGACGATGTCGAAGCCAAGATGGCCGGCGCACCGCAGCCTCGCTTCGTGACCTTTGCTTGCCAAGGAGCGGACGGATGGAAATGGGCGATTGCGGAGCCCGCTGTCTCGCGTTGGGGGGCGCTGCAATAGGAAGCTGCGAGCAGCGAGGCCGGGACTGATTCCCGAGGCCCTCGCGCGTTTCCAAAGACCCGCAGCATTTGCGGGTCTTTGTACTTTGGAGTGGCGGAAAAGTCCTGCAAAATAGAACGATCGTTCGTTTTATTTTGAAATCCCCTCCGATGCCCGCGTCCCCCGCTTCCGCCAAGTCCGCTCGCGCGCCCCAGAAGGGCCAGCAGACAAAGGCCGTCATCATCGATGCCGCCCTGAACCTCGCCGCGCAGATTGGTCTGGAGGGCCTGTCGATCGGGGCCCTCGCCGAAGTGACGCAGATGAGCAAGTCGGGCGTGTTCGCCCACTTCGGCTCGCGCGAGGAACTCCAGATCTCGGTGGTGCGCGAATACCACTCGCGTTTCGAACAAGAAGTCTTCTACCCTGCACTCGATGCCCCACGCGGCCTGCCGCGCCTGCGCGCCCTGTTCGCCAACTGGATGAAGCGCACGTCCGCCGAGATCGACTCCGGGTGTATCTACATCAGTGGCGCGGTCGAATTCGACGACCGGCCCGGCCCGGTGCGCGACGCGCTGGCCGATTCGGTCAACACCTGGCTCGACGCCATGTACCGCGCCGTCGTGCAGGCCAAGACGGAAGGCCATCTCCGCGATGACGCCGACGAGAAGCAGATCGCCTTCGAGATCCATGCGCTGATCCTGGCGCTGCACTACGAAGCCCGCTTCCTGCGCTCGCCCGAATCGCTGGCGCGAGCCAACGTCGGCTTTGACAACATCCTTGCACGCAGCGCGTCGCCGGACGCGCCGCTCGCCACCGCCGAAGCCCGCCCGACGCGACGCCGGCTGAAGACCGTCCCCTGAGCCGCGCGGCTCGACGCACCCCTTTTTCTTCCTTACTTTCACTTTCCGGAGTCTCCACATGCCCGCTTACACCCCACCTCTTCGCGACATGCAATTCGTGATGCATGAGGTGCTGAAGGTCACCGAAGAATTCAAGGCGATGCCCAAGCATGCCGAGGTCGATGCGGACACCGTCAACGCGGTGCTCGAAGAGGGCGGCAAGTTCGCCTCCGAGGTGACTTTCCCGCTCAACATCAACGGTGACGAGGAAGGCTGCGTGCTCGACAAGACCACGCACGAAGTGAAGACCCCCAAGGGCTTCAAGGATGCCTATGCCCAATACGTCGAAGGCGGCTGGGCGGCGCTCTCGTGCGACCCTGCCTACGGTGGTCAGGGCCTGCCTTTTGTCGTGAACCAGTGCATCTACGAAATGCTCAACTCGGCCAATCAGGCATGGACGATGTACCCCGGCCTGTCGCACGGCGCTTATGAAGCGCTCGTGGCCCACGGCACCGACGCGCAAAAGAAGACCTACCTGCCCAAGCTCACGACCGGCGAATGGACCGGCACCATGTGCCTGACCGAACCTCATTGCGGCACCGACCTCGGCATGCTGCGCACCAAGGCCGAACCGCAAACCGACGGCACCTACAAGCTGACCGGCAACAAGATCTTCATCTCGGCCGGCGAACACGACATGGCCGAGAACATCATCCACCTGGTGCTCGCGCGCCTGCCGGACGCGCCCAAGGGCAGCAAGGGCATCAGCCTTTTCGTGGTGCCGAAGTTCAACGTCAACGCCGACGGCTCGCTCGGAAGCCGCAACGGCATCTATTGCGGCGGCCTCGAGCACAAGATGGGTATCCACGGCAACGCGACGGCGCAGATGGTGCTCGAAGCCGCCAGCGGCACGCTCGTCGGCGAGCCCAACAAGGGCCTGGCCGCGATGTTCGTGATGATGAATGCCGCCCGCCTGGGCGTGGGCAACCAGTCGCTCGGCTTGACCGAAGTGGCCTTCCAGAACGCCCTGGCCTATGCCAAGGACCGCATCCAGATGCGCTCGCTCTCTGGCGTGAAGGCCAAGGACAAGGAAGCCGATCCCATCATCGTGCACCCCGACGTGCGCAAGATGCTGATGACCGCCAAGGCCTACGCCGAAGGCGGCCGCGCATTGGCCATCTATTGCACGCTGCTGCTCGACAAGGAGCACAACCATCCCGACGAGAAGGTGCGCAAGGACTCCGGCGAGATCGTCGCGCTGCTGACGCCCATCGTGAAGGCCTTCATCACCGACAACGGCCACATCTCCACCAACGCTTGCATGCAGGTCTTCGGCGGCCATGGCTTCATCAAGGAATGGGGCATGGAGCAGTTCGTGCGCGACAACCGCATCAACATGATCTATGAAGGCACCAACACCATCCAGTCGCTGGACCTGCTGGGCCGCAAGGTGCTGGGCAACAACGGCGCGACGCTGAAGAAGTTCGGCAAGCTGGTCGGCAAGCTGGTGGAAGAAGAAGGCGTCAACGAGAAGATGAGCGAGTTCATCACGCCGGTGGCCATCCTGGGCGACCAGCTCACCAAGTTCACGACCGAGATCGGCTTCAAGGGCTTCCAGAATCCGGATGAAGTCGGCGCCGCGGCTGTCGACTACCTGCGCGTCGCGGGCCACTTCGTGTTCGGCTATCTCTTCGCGTTGATGGCGCGTACGGCGCTGCGCGAGATCGCTGCCGGCAACACCGACCCGTTCTACCAGGCCAAGCTGCAGACCGCGCGCTTCTACTTCGCCAAGCTCTTCCCTGAGACTGCGACCTTGATGCGCACCGCGCGTGCCGGCGCCGCGCCGCTGATGAACACCGACGCCGCGCTGGCATAAATATGCTCACCCCCGAATCTCCGCGCACTTCGTGTCGCTTCGGATCCCCCCTCAAGGGGGCACTGCCTGCGGCCCGGCAAAGCCGGTTCCGCGGCAGTTCCCGAACGGGCTTCGCTGCGCTTGCCGCAGTACTTATATTGGCAAGTGGCAGCGCCTTTGCCCAGATGAGCCCCGTGGGGCTCTGGCGCAGCGTCGACGACAAGACCGGCGAATCGAAGGCTGAGATCCGCATCGCCGAATCGGGCGGCGGACTGCAAGGCCGCATCGAGAAGACACTCCGCAAGGACGCGAAGCCCGATGCGGCGTGCGACGAGTGCACCGATGACCGCAAGGGCAAGCCGATGGTCGGCCTCGACATCATCCGGGGCGGCAAGAAGGCCGAGGGCAAGGACGTCTGGGAAGGCGGAAAGATCCTCGACCCCGAAAACGGCAAGGAATACCGCGCGAGCTTCACCCCCATCGACGGTGGAAAGAAGTTGGAGGTACGCGGCTACCTCGGCCCCTTCTGGCGCACCCAAACCTGGAACCGCATTCCTTGACCCACCCCCGTTGCTTGCTCACTCTCGTGTAGCCGCCTCCCCCTCAAGGGCGCAACACCGGTGGCCCGGCGAAGCCGGTTCCACGGTGTTTCCCGAATCAGTTAGAACTTTTGTAGGGCCAGTTATGTCCAGATTTCAAGTGAAGAAAGTCGCCGTGCTCGGCGCCGGCGTGATGGGCGCGCAGATTGCCGCGCATCTCGTCAATGTGCGTGTGCCGGTCGTGCTGTTCGACCTGCCGGCCAAGGAAGGGTCGAAGAACGGTATCGTCTCGCGTGCCATCGACAACCTCAAGAAGCTCAAGCCCGCGCCGCTCGGCGACGTGGCCGATGCCGGCCTGATCGAGCAGGCCAACTACGAAGTCGATCTCGCCAAGCTTGGTGAATGCGACCTGGTGATCGAAGCGATCGCCGAGCGCATGGACTGGAAGCTCGATCTCTACAAGAAGATCGCGCCGCACGTGGCCAAGCATTCGATCCTGGCCTCGAACACTTCGGGCCTGTCGATCACCAAGCTCAGCGAGGCGCTGCCGGAGGCGCTCAAGCCGCGCTTCTGCGGGATCCACTTCTTCAACCCACCGCGCTACATGTTCCTGGTCGAGCTGATCAACACGCCGACTACCGAGCCGCAGGTGCTCGACGAACTCGAAGCCTTCGTCACCAGCACGCTCGGCAAGGGCGTGGTGCGTGCGCACGACACGCCCAACTTCATCGCCAACCGTGTCGGCATCGCCGGCATGCTGGCGACGCTGAAGGAAGTCGAGAAGTTCGGCCTCACGCCGGACGTGGTGGATGACCTCACCGGCAAGAAGCTCGGCCGCGCCAGTTCGGGCACCTTCCGCACGGCCGACGTGGTCGGGCTCGACACGTTGGCGCACGTCGTCAAGACGCTGCAGGACAACCTGGACGAGAAGAGCGATCCGTTCTATCCGAACTTCGCGACGCCGCCGGTGCTCGCCAAGCTGCTCGAACTGGGCAACCTCGGCCAGAAGACCAAGGCCGGCTTCTTCAAGAAGGCTGGCCGCGACATCCTGCGCTTCGACCTGGCCAAGGGCGAGTACGTGCCTTCCGGCGACAAGGCGGATGAGGTCTACGGTCGCATGCTCAAGAAGCCCGCGCCCGAACGCCTGAAACTGCTGCGCGAGAGCGAAGGCGCGCAGGGCCAATTCCTCTGGGCCATCTTGCGTGACAGCTTCCACTACGCGGCCGTTCACCTCGCGACCATCGCCGAAAGCGCGCGCGACATCGACTTCGCAATGCGCTGGGGCTTCGGCATGAAGCAGGGGCCGTTCGAGCTCTGGCAGGAAGCGGGCTGGAAACAGGTCGCGACCTGGATCCAGGAAGACATCGATGCGGGCAAGGCGCTGTCGACCGCCCCGCTGCCGAAGTGGGTGTTCGAAGGCCCGGTGGCCGAAGCCGGCGGTGTGCACACGCCCGAAGGCTCGTGGAGCGCTTCGCAGAATCGCTTCGTCGCACCGCGCCGCTTGCCGGTGCATGCACGCCAGCTGTTCGCCGAAAGCGTCCTCGGCGCGAACGCACTCGATGCGAACAAGGCCGGCACCACCATCCAGGACGAAGGCGACGTGCGCCTGTGGACGCTGGACGGCGAAGTACTGATCGCCAGCATTCATTCCAAGATGCACGCCATCAGCCCGGATGTGGCCGAGGCCCTCGCCGCGGGCGTCGAGCTCGCCGAGAAGGACTACAAGGCGATGGTGATCTGGTCGCCCGACGAAGTGTTTTCGGTCGGCGCTGACTTGCAGGCCATGCTCCCGGCCTTCGTGGTTGCCGGCATCGGCGCGGTCGAAGCAGCCGAGGAAGAGCTCCAGAAGGTCATGCTCAAGATCCGCTACGCCAGCGTGCCGGTGATCTCGGCCGTGCGCGGCATGGCCTTGGGTGGCGGCTGCGAACTCGCGGCTCACTCGGCGAAGCGCGTTGCGGCGATGGAAAGCTATATCGGTCTCGTGGAAGTGGGCGTGGGCCTCATCCCCGGCGCCGGCGGTCTGACCTACATCGCGCGCCGTGCCGCCGAGAACGCGGCGGCCTCGACTGGCACCGACCTGCTGCCCTTCCTGACCGAAGGCTTCACCGCCGCGGACATGGCCAAGGTGGGCACCGGCGCGCTGGATTCGAAGAAGCTGGGCTACCTGCTGGACAGCGACGTGATCGTCCCGAACAAGGACGAACTGCTCTACGTCGCCTTGCAGCAGGCCAAGTCGATGGCCGATGCCGGATGGCGTCCGCCGCTGCGTCGTACCTTCAAGGTCGCGGGTCGCAGTGGGGCGGCCACGATCAAGGGCCAGTTGGTCAACATGCGCGACGGCGGCTTCATCAGCGCCCACGACTTCCACATCGCGAGCCTGATCGCGGAAGTGGTGACCGGCGGCGACATCGATGCCGGCTCGCTCGTGACCGAGGAATATCTGATGACGCTCGAGCGCAAGGCTTTCTGCTCACTCATCGTGCATCCCAAGACGCAAGAGCGAATCATGGGCATGCTCTCGACCGGCAAGCCGGTGCGGAACTAAGGACAGACATCATGAGCAAACAAATCCAGGACGCCTACATCGTCTCCGCGACCCGCACGCCGATTGGCAAGTCGCATCGCGGCTACTTCCGCAACTACCGTCCCGACGACCTGCTCGCGACCACGCTGAAGGCAGCGCTCGCGGCAGTGCCTGGGCTCGATCCGAAGGCGATCGAGGACATCATCTGCGGTTGCGCGATTCCCGAATCGCAGCAGGGGCTCAACGTCGCGCGCATCGGCGCCGTGCTGGCGGGCCTGCCCAACAGCATCGGCGGGATCACGGTCAATCGCTTCTGCGCATCGGGCCTGTCGGCCGTGCAGATGGCGGCGGACCGCATCCGCGTCGGCGAGGCCGAGGTGATGATCGCGGCCGGCGTCGAAAGCATGAGCATGGTGCCGATGATGGGCAACTCGCCCTCGTTGTCGCCGTCGATCTTCGAGCGTGAAGGCGACGTGGGCATTGCCTACGGCATGGGTCTCACGGCTGAGAAGGTGGCACAGCAATGGAAGGTCAGCCGCGAGGCGCAGGACGCCTTTGCACTGCAATCGCATCAGCGCGCACTGGCTGCGCAGCAGGCCGGTGAATTCAGCGCCGAGATCACGCCGATCGAGGTGACCGACCGCATGCCCAATCTTGAAACTGGGGAAGTGATCACGAAGACCCGCACCGTCAGCCTGGATGAAGGCGCGCGTCCTGACACGTCGATCGAGGGGCTCGCCAAGCTGCGCACGGTGTTCGCTGCGCGCGGCACCGTCACCGCCGGCAACAGTTCGCAGACGTCCGACGGCGCCGGCGCGCTCATCCTCGCGAACGAGAAAGCGTGCAAGCAGTTCGACCTGAAGCCGCTCGCGCGTTTCGTGAGCTTTGCCAGCAAGGGCGTGCCGCCGCACATCATGGGTATCGGCCCGATCGAGGCGATCCCTGCTGCGCTGCGCTACGCCGGGCTGACGCAGGACGCCATCGACTGGATCGAACTCAACGAAGCCTTCGCGGCGCAATCGCTCGCGGTGATGAACACGCTGGGCCTCGATCCGGCCAAGGTCAACCCGATGGGCGGCGCCATAGCGCTGGGACATCCGCTGGGCGCGACGGGCGCCATCCGCTCTGCCACTGTGGTGCACGCACTGCAGCGCAAGAAGCTGAAGTACGGCATGGTCACGATGTGCGTGGGCATGGGGCAGGGCGCGGCAGGGATCTTCGAGCGCGTCTGACGTCTCAGGGTTTGTGAGCAGGTGCAGGCGTCTCCCACACGACTGCACGACCCGTCACCACGGAGGCACACTCCCGCCATGAAGACACATCCTCTCGACCAGGCCCTCGCGCTGTCGCACAGCGACATTCGCGCGGGGCTCTTCTCCGGCACGACGAGCCAGGACTACTGGAACATGGTCGGGCCTTTCGGCGGCACGACCGCAGCGGTCATGCTTCAGTCGGTGCTGCGGCATCCCGACCTGCTCGGGGAGCCCGTCGCACTGACGGTGAACTATGCCGCCGCGTTGGGCGCAGGTTCGTTCGAGGTGTTGGCCGTGCCGGTGCGCACCAACCGATCGACGCAGCACTGGACCATCGAGATGGCTCAGGCCGACGCGGACGGCAAGCGGCACGTCACGACGACGGGAACGGTGGTCACGGCCGTGCGCCGCGAGACCTGGGGCGCAAACGACCTGCCGATGCCCGATGTACCCTCGCCCGAGGCAGTGCCGCGGCTGGCCATCGGTCCGGCGAAGGTGGAATGGCTCCAGCGGTACGAGATGCGCCCCATCAAGGGCATCATTCCCACGCGATGGGACGGTAGTGGCGACCACAGCGAAACGCTCATGTGGCTGCGCGATGACGCGCCGCGTCCATTGGACTTTGCCTCGCTCGCCGCACTGAGCGACACCTTCTATCCCCGCGTCTGGTTGCGGCGGGCCACGCCGGTGCCGATTGGCACGGTGTCGATCACGACTTATTTCCACACCGACGCGGCGCTGCTCGACCAGGTCGGCACCGGCTACCTGCTGGGACGCGCGACGGGGCAACAATTCCGCAATGGCTATTTCGACCAGGCTGCGCAGCTATGGAGCGAAACCGGCGCGTTGCTCGCAACCAGTAACCAGATCGTCTATTTCAAGGAGTGATCGTGGCATCTACCAAGGCAGCATTGATCGTCGGCGCAGGCGACGCCACCGGCGGCGCGATCGCACGCCGCTTCGCACGCGGGGGCTACGCGACCTGCGTCACGCGACGCAGTCTCGACAAGCTCCAGCCGCTGGTCACGCAGATCGAGGCCGAAGGCGGCAAGGCCCATGCCTTCGCGAGCGATGCACGCAAGGAAGAGGAAGTCGTCGCGTTGGTCGAGCAGATCGAGTCGACCATCGGGCCGATCGAAGTGCTGGTGTTCAATATCGGCGCCAACGTGCCCGAAAGCATCCTGGCGGAAACCGCGCGCAAGTATTTCAAGGTCTGGGAAATGGCCTGCTTCTCGGGCTTCCTGAACGGGCGCGAAGTGGCCAAGCGCATGGTGGGGCGCGAACTGCCCGAAGGCGCGCACCGAGGAACGATCATCTTCACCGGCGCCACGGCATCGCTGCGCGGCGCCGCGAACTTCGGCGCTTTTTCGGGCGCGAAGATGGCATTGCGCGCACTGGCGCAAAGCATGGCGCGAGAGCTGGGCCCGCGTGGCATTCACGTGGCGCATTCGATCATCGACGGCGCCATCGACACTGAATTCATCCGCAGCAACTTCCCGGAACGCTATGCGCTCAAGGCAGAGGATGGCATCCTCAATCCCGAGCACATCGCGGATGCCTACTGGATGCTGCATTCGCAGCCACGCGATGCCTGGACGCACGAGCTCGACCTGCGGCCGTGGACCGAGAAGTTCTGAGGAGACAACACACATGACGATGCGATCGGTCGATTTCTATTTCGACTTCGGCAGCCCTGCCTCCTACCTTGCCGCCACGCAGTTGCCGAAGCTTTGCACTGATGCGGGGGCGGAACTGGTCTGGAAGCCGATGCTGCTGGGCGGCGTGTTCCAGGCCACGGGCAACCATTCGCCGGCGACAATCCCAGCCAAAGCGCCTTATGTGTTCACGGATTTCGCGCGTTTTGCGCGCCGCTACGGGGTGCCGATCAAGTTCAATCCTCATTTCCCCATCAACACGCTCGTGTTGATGCGTGGCGCCACCGGCATGCAGATGCATGAGCCCGACCGCTTCCAGGCCTATGTCGATGCCGTCTATCACGCGATGTGGGTCGAGCCGCGCAACTTGAACGACCCGTCGACGGTGGGTGCCGTGTTGCAGGAAGCGGGATTCGATGCCGCGAAGCTGCTCGCGCTGGCCAACGCGCAGGACGTGAAGGACCGCCTCAAGGCGGTCACCCAGGAGGCGGTGGAGCGCGGCGTGTTCGGCGCGCCCACCATGTTCGTCGGCAACCAGATGTTCTGGGGCCAGGACCGGCTCGACTTCGTGCAAGAGGCGCTCGGCGCCTGACCCCATTTTTTGCAAGGACCCATCATGAGCGACATCCTCGTCCACACCGAAGCCGGTGTGATGACCCTCACTTTCAATCGTCTCGACAAGAAGAATTCCATCACCGCGGCGATGTACGGTGAACTTGCCGACGCATTGGCCAAGGCCGAGCAGGACAACGGCGTGCGCGCCGTGCTGATCCAGGGCGACGCCACGATCTTCAGTGCCGGCAACGACATCGGCGACTTTCTCAATGCGCCGCCTTCCACGCAGGAATCGCCGGTGTTCCGCTTCCTGCGCGGCATTGCGACTTTCCCGAAGCCGATCGTGGCATCGGTCTGCGGTCCGGCCGTGGGTATCGGCACGACGATGTTGTTCCACTGCGACCTCGTCTATGCCGGCGACAACGCCGCGTTCTCGATGCCCTTCGTGAACCTGGGCCTGTGTCCCGAGGCCGCCTCCAGCCTCCTGGTGCCGCAAATGTTCGGCTACCACCGCGCAGCCGAGGCACTGTTGCTGGGCGACCCCTTCATGGCCGAAGCGGCGCTCGAAGTGGGCCTGGTCAACCGCGTCGTCCCGCCGACCGAAGCCAACAGCATCGCCCAGGCGCAAGCGCGCAAGCTGGCGGCCAAGCCGCTGAGCGCGCTCGTCGAGACCAAGCGCCTGATGAAGAAGTCGCAGCAGCCCGCGCTGCTCGAGCGCATGGGCGAAGAGGGCCAGACCTTCGGCCGCATGCTGCGCGAACCCGCCGCACGCGAGGCGTTCACCGCCTTCATGGAAAAGCGCAAGCCCGATTTCTCAAAGGTTTGATTCGCCTCCCATTCCTGGGCTGACGCGGAACCGGCTTTGCCGGGCCGCTGGCAGCGCCCCCTGAAAGGGGGTGGGCGGCTACACGAAGTGAGCCAACCTGGGGGTCAGCCCGATATGGGTCGAGGTCGCCCGTTGTCGTCGATGGCGACGTAGGTGAAGGTGGCTTCGGTCACCTTGATGTACTCGCCCTGAGCCCTGAAGCGCTCTGCGAACACCTCGACCGTCACGGTGATCGACGTGCGTCCGATGCGCACGAGCTTCGAATAGAACGACAGGATGTCGCCCAGCCGCACCGGTTGCTTGAATATGAATTCGTTGACGGCGACGGTTGCCATGCGGCCTTTGGCATAGCGCGCCGGAATGACGGAACCGGCCAGGTCGCATTGCGCCATGACCCAGCCGCCGAAGATGTCGCCGTTGGCGTTGCAATCGGCCGGCATCGGGATGACCTTGAGCACGAGCTCCATGTCGACCGGGAGACTTTTGAGTGTGGCGGCCACGTTGGCACTGGGAGAAGCGGACATGGGCACAATCTGGAGCAAATAACAGCCACGATTGTCTCCCATGCGCCGCAGCGGCGAAGCCATTTCTTCACACCATCACGTCTCGGCCGGCCAGCCGGCCCGCAGCGATCGCTCCGACTGGGCGACGCTGCGCAGACTCTTCCCCTACCTCTGGCACTACAAATGGCGGGTGATGGCGGCGCTTGCCTTCATGATCGGCGCCAAGGTTGCCAACGTGGGCGTGCCGATCCTGCTCAAGAACCTGGTCGACGCGATGTCGATCAAGCCCGGCAGCGCCGCTTCGCTGCTGGTGGTGCCCATCGGACTGCTGCTTGCGTATGGGCTGCTCCGGCTCTCGACGGCCGTTTTCAATGAACTGCGCGAACTGGTCTTTGCCAAGGCCACCGAGGGCGCGGCGCGCAGCATCTCGCTCGAAGTCTTCCGCCATCTCCATGCGCTGAGCCTGCGCTTCCACCTGGAGCGGCAGACGGGCGGGATGACGCGCGACATCGAGCGCGGCACGCGCGGCGTGCATTCGCTGATCTCGATGTCGCTCTACAGCATCGTGCCGACAATCATCGAACTGACGCTCGTGCTGTCGGTGCTCGGGGTGAAGTTCGACGCCGTCTTCGTCTGGATCACGCTGGCCGCGCTGGTGGTCTACATCTCGTTCACCGTCACGGTGACCGAATGGCGCACGAAGTTCCGCAAGACGATGAACGAACTCGACTCGAAGGCGCAGAGTCATGCGGTCGATTCGCTGCTGAACTACGAGACGGTCAAGTATTTCAGCAACGAAGAATTCGAGGCGGGCCGCTACGACGAGAGCCTGGAGCGCTACCGCAGGGCCGCCGTCAAGAGCCAGACCACGCTGAGCATGCTCAACGCAGGGCAGCAGTGCCTGATCGCGGTCAGCCTCGTCGCGATGCTCTACCGTGCGACGCAGGGCGTGGTCGACGGACGCATGACGCTCGGCGATCTGGTGATGGTCAATGCCTTCATGATCCAGCTCTATATCCCGCTGAACTTCCTCGGCGTGATCTATCGCGAGATCAAGCAGAGCCTGACCGATCTCGACAAGATGTTCGTGCTGCTCGAAAAAGAGCGCGAGGTGCGCGATGCGCCGGGTGCGAAACCGTTGGCGGGCGTCGATTCGACCGTGCGCTTCGAGAACGTGAGTTTTGCCTACGAAGCGGCGCGGCCGATCCTCAAGAATGTCAGCTTCGAGATTCCGGCGGGTCAGACCGTCGCAGTGGTCGGGCCCTCGGGGTCGGGCAAGTCGACGATGGCCAGGCTGCTCTACCGCTTCTACGACGTGCAACAGGGCCGCGTCACGATCGGCGGTGAGGACATTCGCCAGGTGACCCAGGCCAGCGTGCGCCAGTCGATCGGCATCGTGCCGCAGGACACCGTGCTGTTCAACGACACCGTCGAATACAACATCGCCTACGGCCGCCCCGGTGCCAGTCGCGCCGAGGTAGAGGAGGCCGCACGCGCCGCGCGCATCCACGACTTCATCGCGCATACGCCAAAGGGCTATGAAACCACGGTGGGCGAACGCGGGCTCAAGCTTTCGGGCGGCGAGAAACAGCGCGTCGCGATTGCGCGCACGCTGCTCAAGAATCCGCCGATCGTGATCTTCGACGAGGCGACCTCCGCGCTGGATTCGGCCAACGAGCGGGCGATCCAGTCCGAGCTCAAGAGCGCCGCGCGCAACAAGACGACGCTCGTGATCGCGCACCGGCTGTCGACGGTTGTCGACGCGCACGAAATCCTCGTGCTCGAAAGCGGTGTGATCGTCGAGCGCGGCACCCATGCCGACTTGCTCGCACGACAGGGCAAGTACGCGCAGATGTGGAGACTGCAGAAGCTCGAGGCCGCGCCCGTACTGTGATTTGTTTTTCAGGAGTGATTTGAATGTCCGGGAAGATTCCTCTTTTGGTGCTCAACAGTCTTTCGAGTGCCCATCAGACCCAGATTGGCGCGGTCTACGACGTGACCTACGCGCCCACCCCCGCCGAGCGGAAGGCGGCCGTCGCGGCGCACGGCGCGAAGTTCCGCGCGGTGCTGACCATCGGCGTCATCGGCATCACGCCCGAAGAGATTGCCGCGATGCCGAAGCTCGAACTCATCTGCGCGATGGGCGCGGGCTATGAAGGCCTTCCGCTGGAAGCGGCACGTGCGCGTGGCATCGCGACCGCCAACGGCGCAGGCACCAATGCCGACTGCGTGGCGGACCATGCCTTCGGTCTGCTGATCGGCATCGTGCGCCGCATCCGCACGCTGGATCTGCAGTGCCGGGAAGGCGTCTGGCGCGAGGAGATTCCGCACCCGCCCAACGTCTCGGGCAAGAGGCTCGGCATCCTCGGGCTCGGCATCATCGGCCAGAAGATCGCCAAGCGCGCGGCCGGCTTCGACATGGAGATCGGCTATCACAACCGCAAGCCGCGCGAAGGCGTCGACCACCGCTATTTCGACAGCCTCGAAGCGCTGGCCGAATGGGCCGATGTGCTGGTGATCGCCACGCCGGGCGGTCCTGGCACGCGACACATGGTCAATGCCCGGATCCTCGATGCGATCGGCCCGCAGGGCTACCTGATCAACATCTCGCGCGGGAGCGTGGTCGACACCGAGGCCCTGGCGGCCGCATTGCGTGCCAACCGGATCGCCGGTGCGGGGCTCGATGTCTACGAGAGCGAGCCCAAGCGCCCTGAGCCGCTGATCGGCCTCGACAACGTCTTGCTGACGCCGCACATGGCAGGCTGGTCGCCCGAGGCGACGCAGGCATCGGTGAACCGGTTCATGGAGAACGCCGAAGGGCACTTCGCCGGACGCGGCGTCGTTTCGCCGATCTAACCCGACAGACCGTCCAGGACCGACGGCCGGATTGCGCTCCAGCCGCAGCTCTTGTCATAGGCATGGCCCAGCCGCAGTACAGCGAGATCGCTGTGGATCGGTCCGGCGATTTGCAGGCCCATCGGTAGCCCGCCCTCGCCGAAGCCCGCGCGAACGTTGAGCGTCGGAAGCCCGGCGAGCGTGAACGGCGTGACGATCTCCATCCATCGGTGGTAGGTGTCGCTTTGAACGTCACCGACCTTCTCCGGCCATGCGAGTTGGGCATCGAAGGGAAAGACCTGGGCCGTCGGCGCCACGACGAAATCGAAACTCTCGAACGCACGCACGAAGGCGCGATAGACGTTCGAGCGATAGACCGAGGCCTGATACAGCGCCGCGGCATCCAGCTTGTGGCTCTGCTCGACTTCCCACCGCGCTTCGGGCTTGAGCCGTTCGCGCAGGGCGGGGTCGACAAACGCCGCGCCGAGCTTGCCACCCACCAGCAACTGGCGCAGCCGCAGCCACGCGGTCCAGTTCTGTTCGCGTGGCACATCGAGCTGGTGCGGCTCGACGTTGCAGCCGAGGTCCCGGAAGGTCTGCAGGGCGCGCTCGCAGAGTTCGCGCACGCCGGGGGCGAGCGGCAGGTCAGGCCAAATGCTGCCGAGCCAGCCGATGCGCAGACCCTTCACATCTCCTTCGAGTTGCAGCGCATCGGGCGAGGGAAGGCTGTCCTGCAATGACAGCGGAACGCGGTGATCGAAGCCTGCCTGCACGGCGAGCAGTCGCGCTGCATCTTCAACGGTGCGGCCCATCGGGCCTTCGCAGCCGAGTTGCTGCATGAACAGTTCTTCATCCGGCGAGCCTGGCACCCGACCGCGTGAAGGCCGGAACCCGATCACGTTGTTGAAGGCGGCCGGGTTGCGAAGCGAGCCACCCATGTCGCTGCCGTCGGCCACCGGCAGCATGCCAAGTGCCAGTGCCACGGCCGCGCCGCCGCTGCTGCCGCCGGCGGTCAGCGTCGGTTGATAGGCGTTCAGTGTGGTTCCGAAGACCGTGTTGTAGGTGTGCGAGCCGAGCCCGAACTCGGGCGTGTTCGTCTTGCCGATGACGATCGCGCCGGCATTGCGGGCGCGTGCCACGTGCAGGCTGTCCGCCCGGGCCGGCGAACGTGGCGCCAATGGCGAACCCATCGAAGTCGGCAGCCCGACGGCATGGCTCAGGTCCTTCACGGCGAGCGGAAATCCATGCATCCAGCCGAGACGTTCACCGCGCGCGAGTTGGGCGTCGCGCTCGTCGGCCTCGGCCAGCAATTGCGCCGGATCGCGCAGCGAAACGATGGCGTTGAAGCGCGGATTCAGCGCCTCGATCCGCGCCAGGGTGGCGGCCATCAATTCGCGGCACGACAACTCGCGGGCTGCGATCCGGCGTGACAGGGTGGTGGCGTCGAGGGCGAGGAGGTCGTTGGGTTGCATGGCGGAAGTATGTCGCAGCGCTCGCATAATGGATTCATGGAAACCAAGTGGCTAGAAGACTTCGTCAGCCTTGCCGAGACGCGCAGTTTCAGTCGTTCGGCCCAATTGCGTCACGTCACGCAGCCTGCCTTTTCCCGCCGCATTCAGGCGCTGGAAGGATGGGCCGGCACCGACCTCGTCGATCGCAGTTCCTATCCGACGCGCCTGACGCCCGCAGGCCAGACGCTGTACGGCCAGGCGATCGAGATGCTGCAGGCCTTGCAGAGCACGCGCGCCATGCTGCGCGGGCATTCGGCGGCGGCGCAGGACGTGATCGAGTTTGCCGTTCCGCACACGCTGGCCTTTACCTTCTTCCCGTCCTGGGTCACGAGCCTGCGCGAACAGTTTGGCCCGATGAAGAGCCGGCTGATCGCCCTCAATGTGCATGACGCAGTTCTCCGCTTGGTGGAGGGCAGTTGCGATCTCCTGATCGCCTATCACCATCCCTCCCAGCCCTTGCCGCTCGATGCCACGCGCTACGAGATGGTGAGCCTTGGCGAAGAGGTGGTCGCGCCGTGGGTCAAGCCGGATGCCGAAGGCGCGCCGCGCTTCCGTCTGCCCGGGCGTGCCGGCCAGCCGCTTCCCTATCTCGGTTATGCGCCCGGTGCGTACCTTGGGCGGGTGGTCGATCAGTTGCTCAAGGAGTCCGGCACGGCCATTCATCTCGACCGCGTCTACGAAACCGACATGGCCGAAGGCCTCAAGGTGATGGCGTTGGAAGGTCACGGCATTGCCTTTCTGCCGCAAAGCGCTGTCCGGAAAGAAGCGCGCGCACGCACGCTGGTGAGCGCGCTGCCGCCGGAGATCGATCGCCTGGAAGCAACCATGGAGATCCGCGCATACCGCGAACGACCCGCGGCGCCGTCGAAGGTCGTGGGCCGTAACGGCAAGGGCGACATGGCGCCGCCGCAGGCCAAGAGCACCGTCGAGGCGCTCTGGGCTTACCTGGTGGGTACGCAGCCGCGATGATGCCGCGCTGATGCCGGCAGATGTCGAGTTGTGCGCTGCACAAAACTATGAGGCCCAGGCATGTCAGCTGACGCATACGGCATTGGCGCTCGACATCCGGCTCCCTTACAGTCGCCGCGCAGAACTGGGCACAAAGACTGCTTGGAGACTGCCTGGGGAACAGGGGCCCTGCGAAAAGCGTCAGGCGCACCAGTGCGGCACTCCTGCACATTGAATGCGTTCGACCCCGGTGCGTCGTGCACCGGGTTGGTCCCGGTATCCCGCAGCATGTGAATGTCTAGAATCCCGACCTACCCTTTAGTCACCCAGGAGTATCCCTATGAAGAAGCAGGTATTGGCATTGGCCGCATTGGCTCTCGCCACGAGCGGAGCGTTTGCACAGGCCAATGACACCCTCGCCAAGATCAAGTCGACCGGCGCCGTCACCATGGGCGTGCGCGACTCGTCCGGTGCGCTGGCCTACACCATTGGCGATGGCAAGTTCGTTGGCTTCCATACGGAGATGTCCGAACGCATCCTGGCCGATATCCAGAAGCAATTGGGCCTGCCCAAGCTGGACATCAAGCGCCAGTTGGTGACCTCGCAGAACCGCATTCCGCTGGTGCAGAACGGCACCGTCGATCTTGAATGCGGCTCGACCACCAACAATACGGCTCGCCAGAAGGACGTGGCCTTCGCTGTGACGACCTACGTCGAGGAAGTCCGGATCGCCGTCAAGGCCAATTCGGGCATCAACTCGATCAAGGACCTGAACGGCAAGAGCGTCGCCACCACCACCGGCACGACCTCGGTGCAGACGCTACGCAAGAACGAACGCGCACAAGGCATCGACTTCAAGGAAGTCATGGGCAAGGACCACGCGGACAGCTTCCTGCTGCTCGAGACCGGCCGTGCCGATGCGTTCGTGATGGATGGCCAGATCCTCGCCGGCAACATCTCCAAGTCGAAGAATCCGGCCGATTTCAAGATCGTCGGCGAAGCGCTGTCGGTCGAACCGATTGCCTGCATGGTCCGCAAGGATGACCCGGCCTTCCTGAAGGCCGTCGACGACAGCATCAAGCGCCAGATCGCCGACGGCTCGCTGGCCAAGCTCTACGACAAGTGGTTCATGCAGCCGATCCCGCCGACCAACACGAAGGTGGGCCTGCCGATGTCGGAAGCCACCAAGAATGCTTGGGCGAACCCCAACAACAAGCCGATGGAAGCGTACGCCGCCAAGTGATCGGCATGGACTGACACCAGACGCCCGCCCTTTGCGGCGGGCGTTTGTTTTCAGGAATCAATCAAGCAATAAAGACCTGAGGAGGTCCGATGGGAAATTGGGATTGGCAGGTATTCCTGGAAGACCCGGGCGGCAAGATTCCGACGTACTGGCAATGGCTGGTCTCGGCCTGGGGCTGGACGGTGGCGGTGTCGCTTTGCTCGCTGGTCGTGGCGTTGGTGATCGGCTCCATCGTGGGCGTGATTCGCACGCTGCCGAACAGTCCCTGGCTGGTTCGCTTCGGCAACGCCTGGGTCGAACTGTTCCGCAACATTCCGCTGCTGGTGCAGATCTTTCTCTGGTACCACGTGGTGCCGAAGATCTTTCCGATCTTTGCCGGCGTGCCGCCGTTTCTGCTGGTGGTCTTCGCGCTCGGCTTCTTCACTTCGTCGCGGATCGCCGAACAATTGCGCTCCGGCATCCAGGCGCTGCCAAAGGGGCAACGCTACGCGGGCATGGCGATGGGTTTCACCACACCGCAGTACTACCGCTATGTGATTCTGCCGATGGCCTATCGCATCATCATTCCGCCGCTCACCAGCGAATCGATGAACATCTTCAAGAATTCGTCGGTCGCTTTCGCGGTGTCGATCCCCGAGATGATCCAGTTCGCGATGCAGGCCGGCGAGGAAACCTCGCGCGTGTCGGAGATGTACCTTGCCGTGACGGTGCTCTACATCATCTCGGCGATGATCATCAACCGCATCATGGCCTGGGTCGAGAAGAGGGTTCGGGTGCCCGGCTTCGTGGCGGCCGGTGGAACGGGAGGCCATTGAGATGAATCTCGATCTTTCATTCTTCACGTGGGCCACCGTCAGCAGCTATTTGCTGAAGGGCTTTTACTTCAGCATCTTCCTGACGGTCGTCGCGACTGCGGGCGGCATCGTGTTCGGCACCCTGCTGGCGCTGATGCGGCTTTCGGGCAAGAAGTGGCTCGATATGCCGGCCGCCATCTACGTCAACGGCATGCGCAGCATTCCGCTGGTGATGATGATCCTGTGGTTCTTCCTGCTGGTGCCCAACATGATCGGGCGGCCGGTCGGCGCCGAGTATTCGGCGATCATCACCTTCATTGCCTTCGAGGCGGCGTACTTCAGCGAGATCATGCGCGCGGGCATCCAGTCGATACCGCGTGGCCAGGTCTTCGCGGGCCAGGCGGTGGGCATGACCTACAGCCAGAACATGAAGCTCGTGATCCTGCCGCAGGCCTTCCGCAACATGCTGCCGGTGCTGCTGACGCAAACCATCATCCTGTTCCAGGACACTTCGCTGGTCTATGCCATTGGCGCCTACGATCTGTTCAAGGGCTTCGATACTGTTGCCAAGAATTTCGGCCGCCCTGTCGAGGCCTACCTGTTGGCCGCGGTCGTCTACTTCGTGCTCTGCTATTCGCTCTCGCGTCTGGTCAAGATGCTCCACAAGAAGATCGCCATCATCCGCTGAAGGAGAAACCATGAACCCCCACGCTCATCACTTCGTGTATTCGCTGCCCCCCGAGGGGGCGCACGCCTCCCTTGGGGCGGCCCGGCGGGAGGCCTAAATGTCCGACAAAATGATTGAAATCAAGAACGTCTCCAAGTGGTACGGGCCCGTCCAGGTGCTCAACGACTGCTCGGTGAGCATCGCGAAGGGCGACGTGGTCGTGGTGTGTGGTCCTTCGGGCTCCGGCAAGTCCACGCTGATCAAGACCGTGAACGCGCTCGAGCCTTTCCAGAAGGGCGAGATCTCGGTCAACGGCATTCCGCTGCACGACCCCAAGACCAATCTTCCGCAGCTGCGCTCGAAGGTCGGCATGGTGTTCCAGCACTTCGAGCTGTTTCCGCACCTCTCGGTGACGGAGAACCTCACGATTGCGCAGATCAAGGTGCTGGGCCGCAGCCCCGACGAAGCGAAGACCCGCGGCCTGAAGATGCTCGACCGCGTGGGCCTGATGGCGCACAAGGACAAGTTCCCCGGCCAGCTCTCCGGCGGCCAGCAGCAGCGCGTGGCGATCGCCCGCGCGCTCAGCATGGACCCGATCGTCATGCTGTTCGACGAGCCGACCTCCGCGCTGGATCCCGAGATGGTGGGTGAGGTGCTCGACGTGATGGTGGCGCTGGCCAAGGAAGGCATGACCATGATGGTGGTCACGCACGAAATGGGCTTCGCCCGCAAGGTTGCCAGCCGCGTGATCTTCATCGACGTCGGGGGCCGGATTCTCGAAGACTGTTCGAAGGACGAGTTCTTCGGTCATCCGGAGAACCGGCAGCCGCGCACGAAGGACTTCCTCAACAAGATCCTGGCGCACTAGGCTCGCCCCCAGGTTGCCCCGCACTTCGTGTCGGGGCGCCCACCCCCTACCGGGGGCGCAGCCGGCGGCCCGGCCAAGCCGGTTCCGCGGCAGCCCTGGAATGAAAGCCCCGCGTGCGGGGCTTTCTTGTTGGCGCTAGCCTAGTTCGAAGGTGGTGATGCCGTAGAGCCTGTTGAGCTCGCTGGTGGGGGCGGGGCCTGCGTACATGCGGGCGGTTTCGAAGACGCTGTGCATGGTATGCCTCTTCGCAAGCTCGACGGCGTCGGCATTTGGCAGCGGGACGTCCAGATAGATGGCTTCTCCGGCAGGTACGCTGGCGCGAAGCGTTTCGAAGAGCGTGTTCGCTACTTGCGGGTCATCCGCAATCAATGGGCCGATCTTGTGGCCTTCGCGGCAGCGCCGGATCAGTCCCCATCCTGCGAGCCGGCCCTCCACCACGCATGCCAATCCTGTTGCATCGGGCATCGAGATCCAACTGCGCAGGAACGCCTCGCGCGGCGCCGGAAATACGCGGCGATCATCGGCGCAGAGCGATGCGAAGTCGATCGAGCCGAGCGGGACGACCTGCGCGAACATGGCAGGGTCCGTGGGTCGCGCGATGCCGGCGAAGCGGACGTTGTTCCATGCCAGTTCGAAGCCGCTGTGGCGATAGTTGTCCTGCTGGGCTGGCACGCCGTCGAGCCCAACGACGTGTCCCGCGAGCCGGTCCATGCCTGCCTTCCACAGCCGAAGTCCGACGCCTCGTCCCCGCCAAGCAGGCGCGACGATGTAGAGGCCGATGAAGCCGAAGCGTCCGCCGTAGGAGACTGCACTGATGCAGCCCACGGCCTCGCCCTGGTGCTCGGCCACAAGGAAGCCCTCGGCGTCGGCTGCATGAAAACAGGCGGCGTCGTGCAGCCCCGGGTTCCATCCTTCGCGCGCAGCCCATTCGATCACGAGCGGCATCTCGTCGCTGCGAAGTGTGCGAATCGTGAGGTCCATGCGCGGCATTTTCTCCCCATCGCCTCGACATCCTGTCCAATAGCGGCATGGACACCTCGCATGATGCCGACCGCCGCCTGAACGAGCTTGAAATCAAGGCAAGCTTCACCGAAGACCTGCTGGATCAACTGAACCTGACCATCTACAGGCAACAGCAGCAGATCGACAGCCTCATGCTCCAGGTGGCGCAGCTCCGGCAGCAGATCCCCGAAGGCGGTGCCGGCGGATCGCGCAACCTGCGCGACGAACTGCCGCCCCACTATTGAGGTTGATGCAACGGAAGCCGCGATCTGCGGCTAATTCCGGCGTTCGCTGAGCACTGCCGCCGCCACTTCGGCGAATCCGGCGCCGCGCTCGTGCCGTGCGACGTAGCGCGGCAGATGCGGCAAGGCAGCCTCGAAGCGGCGGACGTTCGCGACGCCGATGCTGTGTTCGAAGTGCTCGAACATCAGCGCGTCATTGGTGGAGTCGCCGACGTAGGCCCAGCGCGCCATTTCGGCGTCAAGGTCGCGATCCCAGAGTTCGCGCACGATCCAACGGGCGCCGGCGAGCTTGTTGTGATCGCCGTACCAGCCGTTGACGTGGATGCTGCTCACAGTCGCGTGCATGCCCTCGCTTCGCATCAATGCGACGACGGCGGCGATCTGCGAATCGCTCAGGGTGGCGAACTCGCTGTGATCGATCGCGATGTCGCATTCGCGTCCGGCCGAATCAGTAGCGCGTCGGGCGCCGGGAATCTCGCGTTCGATGCGCGCGAGCACGGTCTGCATGCGCTCGAAGTTGTGGGCACGGGTCGCCGCATCTTGCTGGTATCGCTTTTCGAGTTCGCCGGTCGCAGATGGCACCAGCGCGACCGCGCCGTTCTCGGCAACGATCGCGTCGATCGGCCACGCTGTCGCGAAGGGTTCGCTCCAGCCGACGGGCCGACCGGTGACGGCGACCACATGCAGGCCCACGGCCTTCAGTGCGGCCATCGACTGCAAGGCATCGGGCGTGATCGCTCCTTCTGTCGTCAGCGTGTCGTCGATGTCGGTGAACACGCCGATCAACTGGCGCCGCGCCTGCAACGGCCACTGACTCAGCGGCTGCATCAACCCGCCGTTTGCAGCGCGAGGCCTGCATGCTCCCGCAGGGGATGGAAATGGATCTTGGGAAAGCGCTCCTGCGCCAGCCGCACGTCGTAGGGCGAGGTGCACAGGAAGGCGAGCGTGTCGGCCGCGTCGCGCGCCATGCGTGCGGGATAGGCATCGACGAATGTGCGCAGCTCGGCCGGCGTGTCGGCGGTGATCCACCGTGCCCCGGTGTATTGACAGCCTTCGAGTCGTATGTCGGCGTCGTACTCGGTCTTCAGGCGGTGCTGCACGACCTCGAACTGCAGTTGCCCGACCGCGCCGAGCAGCATCGGTCCGCCGATCTCGGGGCGGAACACCTGGATCGCGCCTTCTTCACCCAGCTGTGCCAGGCCTTGCTGCAATTGCTTGGTGCGCAGCGGGTTCTTCAGGATCACCGTCATGAACAACTCGGGCGCAAAGAAGGGCAGGCCGGTGAACTGCAACGACGCGCCGTCGGTGATGGTGTCGCCCAACTGCACCCCGCCATGCGTGGTGAAGCCGACGATGTCGCCGGCATAGGCTTCCTCGACGGCCTCGCGGCGCTGGCTCATGAAGGTCACGACGCTGGTCGGCCGCAGTTCCTTGGCGGTGCGCTGCACCTTGAGCTTCATGCCCGGCGTGTATCGGCCCGAAGCCATCCGCACGAAGGCGATGCGATCGCGGTGGTTGGCATCCATGTTGGCCTGCACCTTGAAGACGACACCGGCGAAATCCTTGTCATCCGGGTGGATCTCTTTCGTGACGGGCTGGCGGTTGACCATCGTCGTACTCACGCGCGGTTGCGGCGGCGGCGCGAGGTCGACCAGCGCATCGAGCACTTCCATCACCCCGAAGTTGTTGACGCCGGACCCGAAGAACACGGGCGTCTGCTTGCCGGCGAGGAAGGCCTCGCGATCCCAGGCGGGCGATGCGCCGGTCGCGAGTTCCATGCTCTCCATGGCCGTTTCGAATTCATGGCCGAAGCGCTTCTGGAGCGCCTCGCGATCGGTCAGGGGAATGGTCTCGAAGTCCTGTGGGAGTCGCTCGCTGCCCGACTCGAACACCGTCATTGCGTGGGTACGCAAGTTCACGATGCCACCGAAGGACTTGCCCTGGCCGACCGGCCAGGTCATCGGCACACAGGGCATGCCCAGCTCGCGCTCGATCTCGTCGAGCAGTTCGAGCGGCTCGCGCACTTCGCGGTCCATCTTGTTGACGAAGGTGATGATGGGTGTGTCGCGCTGGCGGCAGACCTCGATCAGGCGGCGCGTCTGTGCTTCGACACCGTTGGCCGCGTCGATCACCATCAGCGCCGAATCGACGGCGGTGAGAACGCGGTAGGTATCTTCGGAGAAGTCCTTGTGGCCCGGCGTGTCGAGCAGGTTGATGACGTGCTCGCGATAGGCCATCTGCATCACCGAGGATGCGACCGAGATGCCGCGCTGCTTCTCGATCTCCATCCAGTCCGACGTGGCATGTCGCGAAGCCTTGCGCGCCTTGACGGAGCCGGCAATCTGGATCGCGCCAGAGAACAGCAGCAGCTTTTCAGTCAGCGTGGTCTTGCCGGCGTCCGGGTGGGAAATGATCGCAAAAGTGCGGCGGCGGCGGGTTTCGGAGGCGAATGTCATGGGGTGAACGCGGTGCGCGCTCACGGGCGCGGGCGGCAGAAGGCAAAGCCCGCAATTTTACCGAGCGACCCGCCGATGCGCCGGCCGACACCGCATTTACATGGGCGGCGTGAATCCGTTGCGGCCCACGAGCAGGCTCGAGGCGGTCGGCTTGCCATCCTTCACTTGCACCGAGACGACGACCTTTGCGCCCTGGACCAACAGGGCCGACTGATCGTCCTGCGCGGGCTTGAAGGTGACGATCGGCGTGCCGGGCGGGACGATCACGGTCTTTTCGCCATCCGCGTACTTGAGCGTCAGCTTCAGGCCGCCCCGTCCCGAGGAGGGCGCCGCGCCCAGCGATGAAACAGTTGCGTTCGTCATCGTGCCGTTGGGCATGTAGTCCCAGGGATAGAAGCCTTCGCCGGTCCCGCGCATGGATTCGGGGAAGACGAGCACCTCGACGGCGCGCTGGGTGCCATCGGGCTGCGGCACCGAACCGGCACCGACGAAGCTGTTGGCCTTGATGGCGGCCGGCGTCAGGGGGAGCACCTCGAGGACGCGCAGGTTGGCGGGGCGCGCCATGGTGACGACTTCGCCGCCGCGGTCCTTGACGGTCAGGGAGTTCGCGTCGACGTGCACAAGGACGCCCCGCACGCGCGCGGCTTGCGCCCAGGCAGCCGCCGGCACAACGACCGAGGCGGCAATCACGAACGAAGTGACAAGAACTCGGGCTTTGAACATGTTGTAACGCCTCTGACGGCAGTGGTTCCAGGGAAGCGTTGAGTCTAGGACTGATCAAAAAGTGCTGCTGGCGACGCTTCGCCGCCAAGCGCTAAAATGCGCCGTTCCGAGGAGCGTTGCAGCGCCGCCAGGCGTGAGGCTCGGACCACCATCGCAACCACGCTCACCCGCTGTTCTCGCGGTGAGTCCTTTCCCCGAACGCAGTGGCATCTTTCAAACTTGCTTTGGAGCCAACATGAGCGCCGTTCTCAAGAACCCGTCTTCCACCGACCAGGCCATCACCGACATTTCCCTTGCCGCCTGGGGCCGCAAGGAAATCCGCATCGCCGAAACCGAAATGCCCGGCCTGATGGCCATCCGCGAAGAGTTCGCCAAGAGCCAGCCGCTCAAGGGCGCGCGCATCACCGGATCGCTGCACATGACGATCCAGACCGCCGTGCTGATCGAGACCCTGCAGGCGCTGGGCGCCAACGTGCGCTGGGCTTCGTGCAACATCTTCTCGACGCAGGACCACGCCGCCGCCGCCATCGCCGCTGCCAGCACGCCGGTGTTTGCGATCAAGGGCGAATCGCTGGAGGACTACTGGGACTACACCCATCGCATCTTCGACTTCGGCCCCAAGGGTTCGGCTGGCGAAGGCCCCAACATGATCCTGGACGACGGCGGCGACGCCACGCTGCTGATGCACCTGGGCCAGCGCGCCGAAAAGGACCAGAGCGTTCTCGCCAACCCGACCAGCGATGAAGAGCGCATCCTCTATGCGGCCATCAAGGCGAAGCTCGCGGTGGATCCGACCTGGTACACCCGCAAGTCGGCCGAGATCATTGGCGTGACCGAGGAAACCACCACCGGCGTCCACCGCCTGAACGAGATGAGCGCCAAGGGCACGCTGCTGTTCCGCGCCATCAACGTCAACGACTCGGTGACCAAGAGCAAGTTCGACAACCTCTACGGCTGCCGCGAATCGCTGGTGGACGGCATCAAGCGCGCGACCGACGTGATGATCGCGGGCAAGGTTGCCTGCGTGGCCGGCTACGGCGACGTGGGCAAGGGCTCGGCCCAGGCACTGCGCGCATTGAGCGCCCAGGTGTGGGTCACCGAGATCGACCCGATCAACGCACTGCAGGCCGCGATGGAAGGCTACAAGGTCGTCACCATGGAATATGCCGCCGACAAGGCCGACATCTTCGTGACCACCACCGGCAACCGCGACGTGATCCGCCACGAGCACATGCTCGCGATGAAGAACCAGGCGATCGTCTGCAACATCGGGCACTTCGACAACGAGATCGAAGTGGCATCGCTCGAGAAGTACGAGTGGGAAGAGATCAAGCCCCAGGTCGATCACATCACCTTCCCTGATGGCAAGAAGATCATCCTGCTGGCCAAGGGCCGTCTGGTGAACCTGGGCTGCGGCACCGGTCATCCGAGCTTCGTGATGTCGTCGTCCTTCGCGAACCAGACCATCGCGCAGATCGAACTCTTCACCAAGCCTGATGCCTATCAGGCCGGCAAGGTCTATGTGCTGCCCAAGCACCTCGACGAAAAGGTCGCCCGCCTGCACCTGAAGAAGGTCGGCGCCATGTTGACCGAGCTGACGGACGCACAGGCTGCGTACATCGGTGTCGACAAGAACGGCCCCTACAAGCCGGACACCTACCGCTATTGAGCGGACACGGACGTAGCGCTTTGCGCGCGGATCAGTTGCTCGTCGAACGCGGCCTTGCTGCGTCGCGCTCGCAAGCCGTTCGCCTCATCGCGGGCGGATTGCGCTGGCGCGACGGCACGACCTGGCGCGTGGTCGCCAAGAACCGTGACGAGATACCCGAGTCGGCGGAGCTGGAACTGCTCGATCCTGCCGAGGCGCGCTACGTCTCGCGCGGCGGACTCAAGCTCGAAGGTGCGCTCGGCGAGACGGCGATCGACCCGCGCAGCAAGCGCTGTCTCGATGTCGGTCAGTCGACCGGCGGATTTACCGACTGCCTGCTGCAGCAAGGTGCGGAGCACGTCATCGGCGTGGACGTGGGGCATGGGCAACTGCATCCGCGCATGCAGGCCGACGCGCGCGTGACTGCCGTCGAAGGCGTCAATGCCCGCGCACTGCGCGCCGACGACTGGAGCTCGCTGTCACCCGCGGATTCGGATTTCGATCTGATCGTGGGCGATCTGTCCTTCATCTCGCTCACGCTCGTGCTGCCGGCTTTGACACCGCTGCTCAAGGCCGATGGCGATCTGCTGATGCTGGTGAAGCCGCAGTTCGAGCTGCAACCGGGCCAGGTCGGCAAGGGCGGTATCGTGCGCGATCCCGCGTTGTACGCCGTCGTCGAGCAGCGACTGCGCGATGCCTGTACCGCGCTCGGCCTGCGCGTCGTGCGATGGCTGGACAGCCCGATCGCGGGTGGCGATGGCAATCGCGAGTTTTTCATTCATGCCGTTCATGCGAATGGCGAACAAGGAGCCGGCCGTGCGCCTTCCGCTCAGTTTTGAATTCTTTCCACCGAAGACACCCGAAGGGGCGGTCAAGCTGAGGGCCGTGCGGCAGCAGCTCTATGCGCGGGAGCCGCAGTTCTGCTCGGTTACCTACGGTGCTGGCGGCTCGACGCATGACGGCACCTTCGGCGCGGTTCGCGAAATCCTCGGCGAAGGCGTTGACGCCGCTTGCCATTTTTCGTGCATCGGCGCGACGAAGTCGACCATCCGCACGCAACTGGCGGAACTGAAGGCGATGGGCGTCAAGCGCCTCGTCGCATTGAGAGGCGACCTGCCCAGTGGCTACGGCATCGGCGGCGAATTTCTCTACGCCAGCGATCTCGTCGCCTTCATTCGCGCCGAGACTGGTCGCGATTTCCATATTGAGGTGGCGTGCTACCCCGAAGTGCATCCGCAGGCTCGTTCGCCGCAGGCGGACCTGCAGGCTTTCGCGGCCAAGGTGCATGCCGGGGCAGATTCGGCCATCACGCAGTATTTCTTCAGCCCCGAGGCGTATTGGCGTTTCGTCGACGATGCGCGTGCCATGGGCCTCGATACGCCGATCGTGCCGGGCATCATGCCGATCACCAGTTCGACGCAGCTGATGCGCTTCTCCGACGCCTGCGGCGCCGAGATCCCGCGCTGGATTCGCCTTCGGCTGCAGAGCTTCGGCGACGACACCGCATCGATCAAGTCCTTTGGGCTCGACGTGGTCGCCGCCCTGTGCGAGCGCTTGTGCGCAGGCGGCGCGCCAGCGCTGCATTTCTACACGATGAACCAATCGGTCGCGACGCTGGGCGTACTGCAGCGTCTCGGTTGGAGCGAATGAGGTCGGGCGTCCGGCTCGGAAGATTCGCGGCGGCGGCGATCGCGGCGGTCTTGCTTGCAGCCTGCTCGACGCAGGGATCATCGCCGGACGGTACCGCCGAGGGAACGGGGTTCAGGCTTCGTCCTCTGGCGAAGCAGCCCGCGCTGCCGCCCGGTGCGCCGCCGCGTTCCCAGGTGCCCTCGGTGCGCTACGACCTCGCCGTGTCGGGCGCGGGCGAACTGCCACCGGACGACGGCATTCCGGGTGACCGCGAGATCTTCGAGCGCGGTGGCGCATCGTGGTACGGCATCCAGTTCCATCAACGCAAGACGGCCAGCGGCGAGCGCTTCGACATGACGGCGCTGACGGCCGCTCACAAGACCTTGCCGTTCAACACCCGCGTCTGCGTGCGCAGCCTTGTGAATGGCCGCGAGGTGCTGGTTCGCATCAACGACCGCGGCCCTTACGCCGCCGGGCGCATCATCGACCTGAGCCGCGCCGCTGCCGAGTCGATCGGATTGCTGGCATTGGGAATCAAGCAGGTCGCGCTGTCGATCGTGGACAAGGACACGGACAGTTGCGCCGGCGAGGCGGTCGGCCCGGCAGATCCGCCGTCGGATGCGGCGCAGAAACCCGCACCGAGGCCGACGCTCAAGATTGCCCCCCGCAAACATCGCTAAGGGGTGGCAGCACGACGTGGGTAGGATCAACCGCCGCCGCTATCGAGCGAAGATGCCGCGTGGCGGTCCTGCGCCAAGCGCTCTGCCATCTGGGGCAGCGCCGCTGCGAGCAGCGGCTTCAACGTGTACGGTGGGTTGATGAGGAACATTCCGCTGGCCGGCAGTCCGGGCCGGTGCTTGGTGCCTGATGCGTCGGTCACGATCTTGCTTGACTTGACGGTCAGCGTGGCATGCAGCCACGATTTGCCGGCCTTCGTGGCCAACGTCTTCAGCCGTCGCGGCAGGTCGTGCGCCTCGGGGCGAGGAATGATCGGATACCAGATGGCGTAGGTGCCGGTCGCAAAACGCTTGAGCGCTTCGGTCACGAAATCGAGAACGCGCGCGTAGTCGCTCTTGACCTCGTAGCTGGGATCGCAAAGCACCAGCGCGCGCCGCGACGGCGGTGGCAGGAACTTCGTCGCGCTGCTGAATCCGTCGTCCCGCAGGATGGTGATCTGGCGTCCGGCATCGAGTTGCGCGATGTTGGCATCGAGGGTGCGGGCGTCCGTCGGATGCAACTCGAACAGTTTCAGCTTGTCGTGGTCGCGCAGCAGATGGTGCGTGATGAAGGGCGAGCCCGGATAGATGCGAGCGCCACCCTTGGGGTTGAAGTCCCGGACCACTTCGAGGTAGCGCGCCAGAGCATCGGTGAGGGGGGCCGTATTGGCCGGTGCAAGGGTCGGCTCGGAAAGCAGTCGCAGGACGCCGTCGACTGCTTCGCCGCTGGTCCCCGCATAGTCGCCGTCGAGGCGGTAGAGTCCCGCGCCGGCGTGCGTGTCGACCACCGTGAGAGCGGCGTCTTTCTCGAGCAGGTGGTCGAGCGTGGCAATCAGCACCGTGTGCTTGAGCACGTCCGCATGATTGCCGGCGTGGAAGGCGTGGCGGTAGCTGAACATCCCCCGATGGTAATGGGCCGGCTCTCAATCAGGGGGAGTATTGGTGCTTTACAGCAATGTTTCATATAATCGCGGGCTTCGCAGCGTTTTTGTGGCCCCGCGGCGAAGGCGAAACACCCACCTAAGAGATTCCCGCCAGAGGAACACCGACCGTGGAAAAGGGCCCGCCAAACCCTCTTCAAAGAGAAACTCATGACCAAAACGTTCAGCGCCAAACCCGCTGACGTGACGCACGAGTGGTTTGTGATTGACGCGACCGACAAGGTCCTCGGACGAGTAGCCAGCGAAGTTGCTCTCCGTTTGCGCGGCAAACACAAGGCCATTTACACGCCTCACGTCGATACCGGTGACTTCATCGTCATCATCAACGCAGCCCAGCTGCGCGTCACCGGCGCCAAGCCGATTGACAAGGTGTACTACCGCCACTCGGGTTACCCGGGCGGCATCACGGCCACCAACTTCCGCGACATGCAAGCCAAGCACCCAGGCCGCGCCCTGGAAAAGGCCGTCAAGGGCATGCTGCCCAAGGGTCCGCTCGGTTACGCGATGATCAAGAAACTCAAGGTGTACGGTGGCGCAGAGCACCCGCATGCCGCCCAACAGCCCAAAGTGCTGGAACTGTAAGGAGCCTTGAGAATGATTGGTGAATGGAACAATGGCACCGGCCGTCGCAAATCCAGCGTCGCCCGCGTGTTTCTGAAAAAGGGCACCGGCAAGATCACGGTCAACGGCAAGGACATCCAAGAGTTCTTTGGCCGCGAGACCTCGATCATGATTGCCAAGCAGCCGCTCTTCTTGACCAACAACGTCGAAACCTTCGACATCATGGTCAATGTGGCTGGCGGCGGTGAGTCCGGCCAAGCCGGCGCGACCCGCCACGGCATCACCCGCGCGCTGATCGACTATGACGCGTCGCTCAAGCCAGTGTTGAGCCAGGCTGGCTTCGTGACGCGCGATGCGCGCGAAGTGGAGCGCAAGAAGGTCGGTCTGCATTCCGCACGCCGCCGCAAGCAGTTCTCGAAGCGCTGAATCACAGCCTTTTTGGGCTTGTTGCTCGAACTGTCAAAAAACCGCCTCCGGGCGGTTTTTTGTTGGTTGAAGTAGCATCCAACGATCGGCCGCATGTTCGGCCCCACAGGAGTCCTCTCAAATGAGTGCCGTTGCAGAAAACATTCAGACCCAAATGCCTGAGCCGATCGTCTTCACCGACAGTGCGGCAGCCAAGGTCGCCGATTTAATCGCCGAAGAAGGCAATCCCGACCTCAAGTTGCGCGTGTTTGTGCAGGGCGGCGGGTGCTCGGGCTTCCAGTACGGATTTACCTTCGACGAAATCACGAACGAAGACGACACGACGATGACCAAGAACGGCGTGTCCTTGCTGATCGACGCGATGAGCTACCAGTATCTCGTCGGCGCCGAGATCGATTACAAGGAAGACCTCCAAGGTGCGCAGTTCGTGATCAAGAATCCGAACGCTACCAGCACCTGCGGCTGCGGATCGAGCTTCTCTGCTTGATGTGTCCGGTCTTTCCGTGTCTTTTTTGAAAGCCGCCCTCGGGCGGCTTTTTGCTGCCCGCCTTTCCGTGGCCGCATGACCGTTTCGGAATCCCCGCCCAAGAGCCTGCTGTGGCTCGTGGCCATCGGCTTCTTCATGCAGACGCTCGATGCCACCATCATCAATACGGCCTTGCCGGCGATGGCCACGAGCCTGGGTGAGAGCCCACTGCGCATGCAGTCGGTCGTGGTGGCCTATGCGCTCACGATGGCCATGCTGATTCCCGCTTCCGGATGGATGGCGGATCGCTTCGGGACGCGCCGGGTGTTCTTCTTCGCCATCGTGCTGTTCGTCGCCGGGTCGGTGCTGTGCGCCATGTCGCGCGGCATCGATCAACTGGTGGCGGCGCGCGTGATCCAGGGGATGGGCGGAGCCCTCCTGCTGCCGGTGGGGCGCCTGGCGTTGCTTCGATCGGTGCCGCGCGCCGAGTTCCTGGCGGCGATGAGCTTCGTCGCCGTTCCGGGACTCATCGGTCCATTGCTGGGGCCGACGTTGGGCGGCTGGTTGGTCCAGTACGCGTCATGGCATTGGATCTTCCTGATCAACGTCCCCGTGGGGCTTGTCGGATGTTTTGCCACGCTGAGGGTCATGCCGGATCTGCGTGCGGCCGACAGGCGGCGTTTCGACGGTGTCGGCTACGCACTGCTGGCTTTCGGCATGGTCGCGATCTCGTTGGCAATCGATGGCGTGTCCGGTCTCGGCTTGCGGCAGGTTGGGGTGTTGGTGCTCCTGGTGTTCGGCTTCGCGAGTATCACGGCTTATTGGCTTCACGCCGTGCGCCGCCCCTATCCGCTCTTCGAGCCGGCTTTGTTTGGTATTCCGACGCTCAGCATCGGCTTGCTGGGCAACCTGTTTTCGCGCCTGGGCAGTGGCTGCATGCCGTTTCTGATACCGCTCTTGCTCCAGGTCTCGATGGGGTACTCGCCGCTGCGGGCGGGTCTCATGATGTTGCCGATCGCGCTCGCCGGCATGGCCATGAAGCGCTTTGCAACACCGTTGATCACGCGATACGGCTACCGCAAGGTGCTGGTCGTCAACACCTCGCTCGTGGGCCTCTCGATGGCGAGCTTCGGGTTTGCGACGCCCCAGCAGCCGGTCGCCCTGCACATCGTCCAGCTGATCGCTTTCGGCGCAGTCAATTCGCTGCAGTTCACGGCCATGAACACCATCACGCTGAAGGACCTGGACGGAAGCATGGCCAGCGCCGGCAACAGTCTTCTGTCGATGGTTCAGATGCTGGCAATGAGCCTGGGCGTGGCTGCGGCCAGTGCGGTCCTGTCGGGCTACACCGGCATTTTCGGCAGCGAGACGCCGGTCGCGACGCTGCATGCCTTCGAGGCCACATTCGCCAGCATGGGATTGGTCACTCTAGCCTCGGCGCTGATCTTCTGGAACCTCCCGCCGGAAGCGCGTGCCGTTCAGCCGGCGCAGCCCGAGGTTTCCGGACAGGGCTGAAGCCGGCTGGGCAAATGGCTCAGGCGGGGTAGATCGCGCCGAGAACGCGCGCGCCGCGCGCGCCGGTCACGCTGGCGAGGTTGCCAGCTTCGCTTCGAATGGTGCTGCGTGCCAGCCACGCAAAGGCCGCCGCTTCGACTTCCTGGGGCGGCAGACCGCGCTCGGCGGATGAGACGACGTCCACGGCCGGGAGCAGTGTTTTCAGCCGGGACATCAGGTGAAGATTGAGGGCGCCCCCGCCGCAGACGATCAGCAACTGGCTGTCAGCGCCGTGGCGTTGCAGATGCTCGGCGCACACGCGTGCAGTCAACTCCGTCAGGGTCGCCTGCACGTCGGCAGGATCGGCATTCGACGTGCCCAGAATCGAAGCCAACCAGTTTGGGTTGAACAAGTCGCGTCCAGTGCTCTTGGGTGGTGGCTTGGCGAAATACGGGTCGTCGAGAAGGCGTTCGAGGAGATCCGGCAACACCGTTCCGCTGGCTGCCCATTGGCCATCGGCGTCGAAAGGCTGGCCGATGTGGGCCTGGCACCAGTGGTCTATCAGCGCGTTGCCCGGACCGCAGTCGAATCCCAGCACCGTGCCAGCGCTGGCCGGAAGTACGCTGAGATTCGAGATCCCGCCGATGTTCAATACCGCGACAGCTTGATCGCTGCGGGCGAACAGCGCGCGATGAAACGCAGGCACCAATGGCGCGCCTTGCCCGCCGGCGGCAAGGTCGCGACTTCGGAAATCCGCGACGACCGGGATGCCGGTCAGCTCCGCGAGCAAGGACGGGTTGTTGATCTGCAGGGTGTAGCCGACATCGTCGAACTCTCCGGGCCGGTGTCGCACTGTTTGGCCGTGCGCGCCGATGGCAACCACGGCGTCGGCGGAAAGTTCGGCGTCCGCCAGCAATTGCCGAACGACGCCAGCGTACGCCCGGGCCAGTCCGTTGCCGGCCAGTGCGGCGCGATGCAGTTCGTTATCGCCGCCGGGCGTATTGAGAGCCATGAGTTCGGACCGCAATCCCACTGAGAACGGCGCAGCGGCGTACCCTTGCACCGCGATGCGCCCTTCGGAGAAATCGGCAAGGACGCCATCAACGCCGTCCATCGAAGTGCCCGACATCAGGCCGACGAAGAGTTCAGCCATTTTCGGGTCGGTTCAGGTGAATTCGTCGGGCCGCCGCCAAGACAGTGTTCAGTCGGCGCTGGCCTGGACGACCGCGAAGGCGGCTGACAGCTCGGCCTGTGTCGCGACGGCAAGACGATCGAATGCGGGGCGCGCCGAAGCAGTGATGGGCGAGCCGCCGCCCTGTTGCGCAATCGTGGACGGATCCTGGTAGTCGCCGTTCACACGGAATTCGAAGTGAAGGTGCGGCCCCGTGGCCCAGCCGGTCGAGCCGACCGCTCCCAGTGTCTGACTCTGGCTGATACTTTGGCCGACCTTGACGTCGATGCGGCTCAGGTGCGCGTACGCAGTTTCCTGATTGGTGCGGTGCTTCAGGATCACGATGTTTCCGTAACCGCTCTGCGTGCCCGCGAATTCGACTGTACCGTCGCCAACGGCCCGAACGGGCGTGCCCGTGGGGGCGGCGAAGTCGATGCCGTGGTGCTGGCGCCAAGTATTCAGGATGGGGTGCATCCGCATCGCAAAGCCGCTCGACACCCTCGAAAACTCGACCGGTGATGAGAGATATGCGCGGCGAAGGCTATCGCCATTTGGCCGGTAATAGCCGCCTTTCTGTCCGGGCTCCTGGTACCACAGGGCCTGATGCAGCTTGCCGTTGCTCTCGAACTCTGCCGACAGGACTCGACCGTTGCGCAGTGTCTGACCGTCGGCGTCGAAGGTTTCGTAGACGACAGCGAAGCGGTCACCCTTGCGCAGGGATCGGAAATCGACATCGCCGGAGAAGATGTCGGCCAACTGGCCCGCCACCGAGTCGGGAATGCCTGCATCGTCGGTCGCCGCGAATAGCGAGGTGCGCACGGTGCCGCTAGCGAGCCGCGATCCCGGGGTCAGGGCGTCGGTTTCGGTTCGTGCGGCAAAGCCGCCAGGCGTCTTCTCGATCACGAGCCGCTTGAAGCCGCCGTCGCCGTCCGGAATCCAGCGCGCGCTGAGCTTCTGCAGCGCATTTTCTTGCGTGGCTTCGGCGGTCACCGTACGGCCAGGGCGGCTTAACAGGGCGGCGCGGGCTTCGGGGTTGGTGCGGACGAATGTCGCTGCGGAGGTGTCGGCGATCCCGAGGCGCTGCAGCAGGGCCTCTGCTGTATCGCTGGAACGGGTGATTTCAGTGCGAAACAGGGTGAAGCTATAGCTGTCCAGGGCTTCAGTCTGTTCGGCGAAAGGGAGAGGTGTCACCGCCTCGAACACCTGCTTCACAGGTATCTTGGCCGCGTCCGGGCCCAGCGAGGCAACAGCAAAGGCACCGCCACCCGCGGACAGAAGCACTGCGGCGATCGCTGCCGTGATCTGCTTCGGATATGTCCGAAATGTGTAAGCCACGCGCGAAGCAATCAGCTCCTCGGCGGCAAGAATGCCGTTGATCAAAACTTCGAAATTCCAGCTCAGGTTCTGCAAATCCGTGCTGCGAGGGCCGTGTCGAACGGGCGGCAGGACGGTGCGGGGAAACAGCGCCGCTTAGAATTCGACGCTTGAAATGTCGGGCTGAGTATAGCTTCGGCCATAGAAAAATCAGCCCAAAATTGCCATGTACGCCGCTTCTGTTACAACATCAAGTATCTCCGAAGGTGTAGGACGGGCGCTCGAAATTTCACTTCGTGGAACTGACGAGTTGCTGCCCCAGGACGAATGGGTGCGAAAGCTCCAGCGGTCCGAGGCAACCGGGGCACCGCTGCGAATCAAACTCGGCCTGGACCCTACGGCGCCGGACATCCACATCGGTCACACGGTGGTGCTCAACAAGATGCGCCAGCTCCAGGATCTCGGTCACACCGTGATCTTCCTGATCGGTGATTTCACGACCACCATCGGGGACCCGTCCGGCCGCAACAGCACGCGGCCGCCCCTGACCCGTGAGCAGATCGAAGCCAACGCCCAGACCTACTACCGTCAAGCCAGCTTGGTGCTGGACCCCGCCAAGACCGAAATCCGCTACAACTCCGAGTGGAGTGATCCGCTCGGCGCGCGTGGAATGATCCAGCTGGCCGCCAAGTACACCGTGGCGCGCATGATGGAGCGAGACGACTTCAGCAAGCGTTTCAAGGCGGGCCAGTCGATTTCGGTGCATGAGTTCCTCTATCCGCTGATGCAGGGCTACGACTCGGTGGCGCTCAAGTCCGACCTCGAACTTGGCGGCACCGACCAGAAGTTCAACCTCCTCGTTGGCCGTCACCTTCAGCAGGAGTACGGGCAAGAGCCGCAGTGCATACTCACTATGCCACTGCTGGAAGGCCTCGACGGCGTCGAGAAGATGTCGAAGAGCAAGAACAACTACATCGGGATCAGCGAGGACCCGAACACCATGTTTGCCAAGGTGCTGTCCATTTCGGACACGCTCATGTGGCGCTGGTACACGCTGCTCAGCTTCAAGTCGCTGGCCGACATTGCGGCGCTCAAGGCCGAAGTCGAGGCGGGCCGCAATCCGAAGGACGCCAAGGTTGCCTTGGCCAAGGAAATCACCGCACGCTTCCATAGTGCAACGCTGGCCGACGCAGCCGAGCAGGATTTCGTCAACCGCAGCAAGGGCGGTGTGCCCGATCAGATCCCGGAAGTTGCCTTGACCGGCGCTCCGCTGGGTATTGCGCAACTGCTGAAGCAGGCGGGGCTCGCGCCTTCGACGTCCGAGGGTAACCGCCTGATCGATGGTGGCGGCGTGCGGGTGGACTCGAGCGTCGTCAGCGACAAGGCCTTGAAGCTGGACGCCGGCAGCTACGTCGTGCAGGTCGGCAAGCGCAAGTTCGCTCGCGTCAATCTGAGCTGATCAGCGCACTTCGATGGTCACGCGACGGTTGCGTGGCTCGTCGACTTCATCCGGTGTCTGGATGGCAAGTTCGCGTTCGCCTCGTCCGACGGCTTCGATGCGGTTCGGCGGGAATCCGCGGTCGAGGAAGATCTGGCGTATCTGCGCGGCGCGACTGCGAGAGAGTTCGTCATTGCGCGCGACGGACCCGACCGTGTCGGTGTAGCCCGTCACCACGATCTCGCCTCCGCTGCGCGCCAGGGCCGCGGTCAGTGCCTCGCTCATGGCGACTTGGGACTTCGCGGTGAGCACCGTTTCGCCCGCCTCGAAGTACACCGTATAGCGCTGCACCGGTGGCGGCATCAGATCGAAGAGCTCTTTGTTCTCGGCCTTCACGCGGCTGGGATCCGCCTCGTCGACGACGGGTGCGCCCCGTGCCCCCACGGCTGCCGTTGCGCGTTGATAGGGCTTGGAGAGGGTTTCCTCTCCGTCCTCGGTGCTCACGACCACGGCAGAAGGCTTGCCGTCTGCTTGCGGCAACAGCACGACGCGTGTCCCGGGGGTCGAACAGGCCGCAACCAGTGCGGCCAGCAGAATCGCGACGACGAATGAAAAGCGGCGGAGCATCACGGTTGCGCGTCTGTCTGAACGATGAAGTCCGTACCGCGAATGCCGATCACTGCGGTGGGCGTCTCGACCCGCACCGCATCGGGATGCGTCTTGCCGATCAGACCGGTGACCATGCGCAGCGAGCCGCGCAGGAGCGAAACCAGCATGCCGCCGTCCTGCGTGGTCGAATCGAAATGGAATTCCTTGACATCAAGGCGCGAGGACGGACCCACAACGATCTTCGTGCCGTCGCGCAGAACCACGCTGGCGCCGGAGTCGGGCCCGGTCACCACGCGATCGATCGGGGCCAGCAAGTCGCCCGCACTGGCGACTCGCGACGAACCGTTGGCGCTCAGAAGCTGAACATTGCCTTGCACGGATTTCAGGATGCCGGCGCGCTCTTCGATCGTCACCGGGTTCGAGGTGCCGGCAGCGAAAGGCTTGGTAGCGGGAGATTGCTGCGCCTGGACACCGACGCCGGCGCAGGCAAAAGTGAGGCCACACAGGCCCATGGCAAGACTTTTGTTCACGTATGATTTCGATTTTGGTTCTAGTACGTGCGTCGATAGTACGCGAGTATTAATCGAACCCAGGACGGCAAGGGCGCTCCGCAACAATCGGCCGCGGTTTGAAGCCATTTCTCGGCATTAGTTCTTGTCATTGAACCCCCACATCCTGAAGCTCGCCGCATTGAGCCCCCGGACGCTGCTTCGCGTCTCGGTGGCGGTCGCAGTCATCACCATTCTGTTGAAGGGATGGGCGGCTTACATCACGAATTCGATGGGGCTCATCTCGGACGCCATGGAGTCGTTCGTGAATCTTGCAAGCGCAACTTTTGCGCTGGCCATGGTCACCATCGCAGCTCGGCCCGCGGACGAAGATCATCCATATGGACACCACAAGGCCGAGTATTTTTCCTCGGGCTTTGAAGGCATCCTGATCATCGGTGCGGCCGTTGCCATCGTCTGGGCGGCGGTTGTCCGGCTGCTTTCACCGCAACCACTCGAACAGGTCGGCTGGGGCCTGGCGCTTTCGGTCCTGAGTTCGGTGTTCAACGGCGCGCTCTCGCTGGTGCTGTTCAGGGCCGCGCAGACGCATCGTTCCATCGCGCTGGAGGCGGACGCAAGGCATCTCATGAGCGACGTTTGGACGTCGGGTGCGGTGCTCGTCGGCGTCGCGGCGGTCGCGTTGACCGGATGGCTATGGCTGGACCCCTTGCTTGCCATCGGCGTGGCGCTGAACATCGCGCGCGAAGGTGTGAAGCTGGTCTGGCGATCGTCGCAGGGGCTGATGGACGAGGCGCTTGACCCCGAGGCTCTGGCGCAATTGCAGGCCACGCTCGAACGGTTCGCGGCAGACGTGCCGGAGGGCTCGCAGCTTCGCTTCGACGACATCGTGACCCGTCGTGCGGGCCAGCGGCGCTTTGCCGATCTGCACATGCACGTGCCGGGGGCGTGGCCGCTCCAACGGGCAGCCGGCTTGCGCGATGCGCTCGAACAGGCACTGATGGATGCAGTACCCGGTCTGCGCGTGACCATCCAGTTGCTGCCGTTGGGGATGGAAGCGCGCGCAACGCAAAAGGACCACACACCATGAAGGCGTTGCTGCAGCGCGTTGCCAGTGCCCGGATCGAGATCGCCGGCCGCACTGCCGGTGCCATCGATGCCGGGCTTCTCGTCCTGCTGTGCGCCGAGCGCGGCGATGGCGATGCGCAGGCCGATCGCATGCTGGCCAAGATCCTCAAATTGCGCATCTTCTCGGACGACGCCGGCAAGATGAATCGCAGCGTCCAGGACATCGGCGGTGGCTTGCTGGTGGTGAGCCAGTTCACTCTCGCGGCCGATGTCAGCGGGGGCAACCGGCCGAGCTTTACCCAGGCGGCGGCACCCGACGAAGGGCGCCGACTCTACGAATACTTCGTGGCCCAGGCGCGCGCCGCGCATCCTGTGGTCGAAACAGGCGAGTTCGGCGCCGACATGAAAGTGCACTTGCTGAACGACGGCCCGGTGACCATTCCGCTGCAGATGTCGCCCTGAGGCGATTGCCGATCAGTAAGGATTCTTGATGCCGAGCCGCGCGAGGATTTCGATCTCGCGCGCCTCCATGGCTTCGGCGTCTTCCTCGCCGGTCTCGTGGTCCCAGCCCTGGGCGTGCAGGGTGCCGTGCACCAGCAGGTGCGCATAGTGGGCGGCGAGTGTCTTGCGCTGCTCCTTCGCTTCTCTTGCAACGACGGGGGCACATAGCACCAGATCGGCCATCACGATGGGCGTCTGCGTGTAGTCGAAGGTCAGTACGTTGGTCGCGTAGTCCTTGCCCCGGAACGCGCGGTTGAGCCGCTGGCCTTCATCGGCGTCGACGACCCGGACGGTGATCTCGCCGTCAGCGTCGAGCGCGTGGCGGATCCAGCGGCTCACGCTGTGGCGGGGCAGGGCGGCGCGATGGCGATCCACGCCCTTGAATCTTGCAAACTGCAGCGACAGGGACAAGCCGGCGAGCGCCACGTCAGTTCGCTCCGCGCGTCTTGCGCGCCTTGTCATAGGCATCGACGATGCGCGCCACCAAGGGATGCCGTACCACGTCGGCGCTGGTGAAGTGCGTGATCGCGATGCCATTGACGCGCTTGAGCACGCGCTCGGCATCGATCAGCCCGCTCAGTTGCGCCTTTGGCAGGTCGATCTGGCTGACATCGCCGGTCACCACGGCCTTGGCACCAAAGCCGATGCGTGTGAGGAACATCTTCATCTGCTCTGGCGTGGTGTTCTGCGCTTCGTCGAGGATGACGAAGGCGTTGTTGAGCGTGCGGCCGCGCATGAAGGCCAAGGGCGCAATCTCCAGCGCGTTGCGCTCGAAGGCCTTCTGGACGCGGTCGAAACCCATCAGGTCGTAGAGCGCGTCGTACAAGGGGCGCAGGTAGGGGTCGACCTTCTGCGTCAGGTCGCCGGGCAGGAAGCCGAGTCGCTCACCGGCCTCGACCGCGGGCCGGGTCAGCACGATGCGCTGGACAGCGCTGCGTTCCAGGGCGTCGACGGCGCTGGCCACGGCCAGGTAGGTCTTGCCGGTTCCTGCCGGACCAATGCCCAGTGTGATGTCGTGGTTCGCGATGTTGTGAAGGTAGACGCTCTGGTTCGGTGTGCGCGCACGCAGGTCCGCGCGGCGTGTGGCGAGGAGCAGGGCGCCATCTTCCGCTTCCGCCATGGAGCCGTCGCCCGCGAGGGTGAGTTGCACGACCGCGGCGTCGATCGGCCGCTGCGCGATCTCGTAGAGCGCCTGAAGCACATCCATCGCGCGCTCCGCGTTGACCTTGGGGCCGTCGACCTTGAACTGCTCGTGGCGGTGAGCGATCTTGACGTTGAGTGCCTCCTCGATGCGCCGCAGGTTCGCGTCGAGCGGGCCGCAGAGGTGTCCCAGGCGCGTGTTGTTGGGCGGGGCGAAGGTGTGTCGCAGAATCACGCGAGTTTCATTTCAAAAGCGAAAAGGGCACCCATGATAGGCAAACTCACCGGCATCCTGGCCGAACGCAATCCGCCCCAGGTGGTGGTGGACTGCAACGGCGTCGGCTACGAGGTCGATGTGCCCATGAGCACCTTCTACAACCTGCCGACCGCTGGAGAGCGGGTGTCGTTGCTGACGCACTTCGTGGTGCGGGAGGATGCGCAGGTCCTGTACGGCTTCGGCACCGCAGCCGAACGTGCGGCTTTTCGACAGCTCATCAAGATCTCGGGTGTGGGCCCCCGCACCGCGCTGGGCGTGCTCAGCGGCATGAGCGTGAGCGAGCTGGCACAGGCCATCACGCTGCAGGAGGCTGGTCGGTTGGTGAAGATACCGGGCATCGGCAAGAAGACGGCGGAACGGCTGCTGCTCGAACTGAAGGGCAAGCTCGGTGCCGAGATTGCACTGCCCGCGCACGCGGCCACGGATTCGCAGGCCGACATCCTGCAGGCGCTGATCGCGCTCGGCTACAGCGACAAGGAAGCCGCCGCGTCGCTCAAGGCGCTACCGAAGGATGTGGCCGTGGGAGAAGGGATCAAGCTGGCGCTGAGGGCGCTGGCGAAATAGTTTCAGTGCCAGTCCTGCAACGCAAGCGCCATTGCGAAAACCACCGTCTGCACGGTCACCGCGATGCCGTGCCGCTGCATCAGCTGGCGGGCGAGCAGGATGCGTTCGGCAAGCGGCCGTGACGTTTCGGCGACGCGTCGGAGCCCGAGCTTTTCCAGTCCGCCGTCGAGGTTCGCCAGCGAGGTGATTGCGCCTTGCGCAAGACCTGCAAACACTTCGGCGTCCAGCCGCAAGCGCAGCGCCATGTAGCGCTCGGGCAATCCGACCAACGCGACGACCGCATAGGCGCCCCAGGCCACCGAAGGCAGCGAGCGACCGGTCAGCGCGAGCACGAGGCCGGCGATGAACGAAAGCGCCAGGCCCCAGGTGGCGAGCGATCCGCCGGCGCGCAACAGGCCGGCGGTGGTGGCGCACAGCGCGCGATCGTTGTCGTTCATGGTCTGCACATCCACAGGTTCGTCGCCCCTTTCCGGTGGCGCATTCTGCCGCAGGGCCGACTAAACTGCGCCCTCAGCCAACCGCCCCATGACCATCCAGACCGACGATTTCGCCCCGGCCCCGCAACGCGTGGTGTCCGCCGCGCCCGCCTCGCCCAATGAAGAAGCGATCGAGCGAGCGCTACGGCCCAAGCTGCTCGACGAATACGTCGGCCAGGCCAAAGTGCGCGAACAGCTCGAAATCTTCATCGGGGCGGCGCGTCAGCGCGCCGAGGCGCTCGACCACGTGCTGCTGTTCGGCCCGCCGGGGCTGGGCAAGACGACGCTGTCGCACATCATCGCGGCGGAGCTCGGCGTGAACCTGCGCCAGACCTCCGGGCCGGTGCTCGAAAAACCCAAGGACCTTGCTGCGCTGCTGACCAATCTCGAGCGCAACGACGTGCTGTTCATCGACGAGATCCATCGGCTCTCGCCCGTGGTCGAGGAAATCCTCTACCCCGCGCTGGAGGACTACCAGATCGACATCATGATCGGCGAGGGCCCCGCCGCGCGAAGCATCAAGCTCGACCTGCAGCCCTTCACGCTCGTCGGTGCGACCACGCGTGCCGGCATGCTGACCAATCCGCTGCGCGATCGCTTCGGCATCGTCGCCCGGCTCGAGTTCTACACGGCTGAAGAACTGGCGCGCATCGTCCGCCGGAGCGCGGGTCTGCTTGCCGTACCGATGGACGAGGCTGGCGGGCTGGAGATCGCCCGACGTTCGCGCGGCACGCCGCGTATCGCCAATCGATTGTTGCGCCGGGTGCGCGACTACGCGCAGGTCAAGAGTGACGGGCGGATCACGTCCGACGTCGCACACAAGGCGCTGGCGATGCTGGACGTCGATCCGCAGGGCTTCGACCTGATGGACCGGAAGTTGCTCGAAGCGGTCATCCATCGCTTCGACGGGGGACCGGTCGGGCTCGACAACATTGCCGCCAGCATTGGCGAGGAGTCGGGCACCATCGAAGACGTGATCGAGCCCTATCTGATCCAGCAGGGCTACCTCCAGCGCACGCCGCGCGGCCGCATCGCCACCTTGGCGGCCTATCGGCACCTGGGCGTCGCTGCGCCGCAACGCGACGGCGACATGTTCGGCAACTGAGTCGCGCGACGCCTCAGCGTGTCGCGATACTTCCGGTCGGACGGACGTTGGCCGCGATCAGCCATTGCGCCGCGTAGTAGCTGGCCAGCACCCACAGCGAGGCGACTGGCAATGGCTGCACAAACCTATTGGTCGCCAACAAGGCGTCGCTCAGCATGAATAGACAGGCACCCAGCGCAACGTGCCGTGCCGGCGTATCGCCCATCGTCGCCGCGCGCCCCAGCGCCTGGGCCGCCATGCAGGCGATCACGATGACGTAGATCCCCACCGGCACGCGCAGGCCTGCGGGCAGTCCGCCCCACCACAGGAATGCGTACATGAGCACGCCGATCGATAGCGTTGCGCCAAGCGTGCGTCGACGCGGGAATGTGCCGACATCGATCGAAAAGAGCGCGATGTAGGCCAGATGCGCCAGCAGGAAGCAGATGAGACCCGGCACGAAGAACTGAGGCCACATCAGCAACACATCGCCGGTCAATGAGGCGACGAGGCCGGCGATCAGCAACAAGGAGAAGCGCCCCGGGACAATTGATGCGCGCAGGCGCGTGCATGCAAAGGCAATGAGGATCATCAGCGCGAGTGGCTTGAAGGTGACATGGAGCCCGGCAATCCCCAGCGCGCCGCTCGCGGTGGCCAGCGCGGCGGCATCGACGAAAAGGACTTCCATCACCGTGAGGCGGCCCTGGAGCGCCGCGCCCGTTGCCCAAAGGCCGGCGGTCAGCGCGGCGAGCCATACCAGCGCCGGGGCGAACGGAAGCACATCCGAATACCAGAGAAACACGGTCGTGCCCGCCAGCAGGGCAATGAACTGCCCGGCCGCGAAGGCCTGAACGCCGCGCGAGGCCGGCGGATCGTAGCGACGCATCTGGGCGATGTCGAAGGCGGGTTTGGGATCGAGCGCTGCCACGTCGGCCGGGCGCCAACCGGGCGGTCTGATCCACAGGCGCAGCTTGTCGCTCCAGCGCCGGGTACGCCATGTGTCGCGAGCCAGCGCCCAATACACCTCGGCGTTCGCCCAGATCGGGTCCCAACTCTGAAGAGGACTGCGCGTGCCATAGACGCAACGCTCGTCTTCTTCCTGAAAGGTGCCGAACAGGCGATCCCAGATGATCAGCACCCCGCCGTAGTTGCGATCCACATAGCGGTCATTCACTGCATGGTGCACCCGATGGTTCGAAGGCGAACAGAACCAGCGGTCGAACCACCCCAGCTTGCCGACCTGCTCGGTGTGCACCCAGAACTGATAGAGCAGATCGATGAGCGCGACCACGCCGAACACCAGGGGCGGCACCCCTGCCACTGCCATCGGCAAATAGAAGATCCAACCGAGCAGCGCTCCGCTCGAGGTCTGGCGCAATGCCGTCGAAAGGTTGTAGTGCTGGCTCTGGTGATGCACCACGTGCGCGGCCCACAGCACGGCGCTTTCATGACCGAAGCGATGCAGCCAGTAGTAGCACAAGTCATAGAAGACCAGGGCCAGCAGCCAGCCGTACCACTGGGTCCAGAAGTCCTCGTTCGGGAACAGCGCGAAGGCAGACCAGCATGCCGTGTAGATGCCGATGCGCAGGAGCCCGGTCAAGACCGCGCTGATCTGGCTCAGCATCCCCAGGCCGATGCTGTTGATCGTGTCTGGCAGGCGGTAGGTGTCCGGGCCGGTTCCGCGCTTCGCCCGCCATCGGCCCACAAAGAACTCGATGCCGATCAGCAAAAAGAAGACCGGGGTTGCAAGAACGATGATCTGGCCGGGACGCATGACGCTGATTGTCTGGCCCACCTCGCCATCGTTTCGTCACCGTTCCGTCATGGTTTGCCCGGAGATCCCGCAGGGGCGCCTTGGCGTTCTGTCGCCGATGCGTCACGCGGCTGCCATCGTGTCGTCACTCGTCGATGCGATCGTGCTCGTCCATGCAACGCGACGACGCCTTTCTTCGCGCATGGCGCGCCACCGTACCCCCGCTTCTCGATGGGGAAGTCGAGGAATCGACGCAACCCGTGCAGCGCTTTCGGACGCTTTGGATTTCGGACCTGCACCTGGGCACGCCCGGCTGCCAGGCGCGGGCGCTGCTCGATTTCCTGAAGCACACGGAATGCGAGACCCTGTTCCTGGTCGGCGACATCATCGACGGCTGGCAGCTGCGCAGGCACTGGTACTGGCCGCAAGCCCACAACGACGTGATCCAGAAGTTGTTGCGCAAGGCGCGCAAGGGAACGCGGGTGATCTTCATCCCGGGGAATCACGATGAATTCGCGCGCAAATACCTGCATCACAACTTCGGCGGTATCGATGTGGCCGACGAGTGGATTCACGAGACTGCGGACGGCCGCAAGCTCTGGGTCATGCATGGCGACCTGTTCGACGGCGTGATCCAGTGCGCGAAGTGGCTGGCCCATGTCGGCGATTCGCTCTACGAATTCACGCTCAGGCTGAACCGGCATCTCAACTCGCTGCGCGCGCGCATGGGGCTGCCCTATTGGTCCCTGTCGAAGTACCTGAAGCTGAAGGTCAAGCGCGCAGTCAGCTATGTCGGGGATTTTGAGAGCGCAGTGGCCCGCGAAGCCCGCAGGCGCGGCGTCCAGGGCGTCGTCTGCGGGCACATCCATCATGCCGAATTGAGGGACATCGACGGCATCCTCTACGCCAATGACGGCGACTGGGTCGAGAGCCTGACTGCGTTGGCCGAGCATGCCGACGGCGCGCTCGAAATCCTGCATTGGGCGAACCACATGCCGGTCACGACCCGAACCGGGCGCGCAACTTCGCGGCGCGAGCCGGCGCACGCATGACGGCCGCGCGCTTGCCGGCGTCACGCATTCCCGTCCGTACCGTCGATCTTGTCTACTTCAATGCCGGTGGTGGGCATCGCGCTTCCGCCCTGGCGCTCGAAGCAGCGATCCATCGGGCCGGGCTGCCGTGGAAGGTGCGGCTGGTCAACCTGCGCGAAGTCCTGGACCCGAAGGACAGCTTTCGGAAGCTCACCGGGATGGATCCCGAAGATGTCTACAACAAGCGCCTCGCGCGCGGCTGGACGCTGGGGCTCGCGCAGGAACTCAAACTCCTTCAGGGGATGATTCGATGGGGGCACGCCGCACTGGTGCGGCAGATGCAACAGCATTGGCAGGCGACCGAACCCGACATGGTCGTGTCACTGATTCCGAATTTCAACCGCGCGACATGCGAGGCGCTGGCGTCCACGCTGCCGGGCGTGCCTTACGTGACCGTGTTGACCGACCTCGCTGACTACCCGCCCGCTTTCTGGATCGAAGAGGGTCTTGAACAGCACCTGGTGTGCGGCTCGCCCAAAGCCGTGGAACAGGCTCGCGCAGCGGGCTGTGCGGAAGAGCGCATTCATGCCAGTTCGGGGATGATGATCCGCTCATCCTTCTACGACGCACGTCCGATCGATCGCCGTGCCGAGCGCATTCGGCTGGGGCTTGACCCGGATCGGCCGACCGGCGTCGTGCTGTTCGGCGGGCAGGGTTCGAAGGCGATGCTCGGGATCGCCAAGCGCCTGCCCGACACCCAGCTTATCCTCGCCTGCGGGCACAACGCCAAGCTTGCGCAAGCGCTTCGCGCATTGCCTTCGCGAGCGCCGCGATCGGTGTTGGAATTCACGCCCGACGTCGCTCACTACATGGCATTGGCCGACTTCTTCATCGGCAAGCCGGGGCCTGGCAGCCTGAGCGAGGCGGTGCAGATGCACTTGCCGGTCATCGTGGTCCGAAATCGCTGGACGCTGCCGCAGGAGCGCTACAACGCCCAGTGGGTCAAGGAGCATGGCGTGGGCCTTGTGTGCCGCAGCTTTGCCCAGGTCGATGACGCGGTCGAAGAATTGATCGGTCAACTGGACCGCTACCGGGCCGCCACGCGCAAGGTGCGGAACAGGGCGGTGTTCGAGCTTCCGGTGATCCTGCAAGGCATCCTGGCGCGGGCCGAGATGCCGACGGCGCAGACCGCGTGACTTGGAGATCGCTGCGCGCTAAATCTTTGCAGCTGTGGAACTTTCAGCGTGGCGGCCCGTCCTTCATTGCAGACAGTCTGCCGGCGCTGGTAGAGGATGCCTCTTCGGCACCCGCCCTCAACCGGGCGGTTCCTCGATGCCGGCGACTGTCCCTGTCTTCCTTCCGGGCCTTGCTCCTGCAAGCGTCACTTCACGATGCGTTCAGCACGCTGAGGAAGCAGCACGACGCAGGCAAGAATGAACCCAGCCAGCACTGCCGTCGCCGTATATCGGCTCATCTCCAGCCCACCGTTCGCGTGCGGCTTGTCCAGCAAATCCCCCAGCGTGGCCCCGAATGGCCGCGTCAGAATGAACGCGACCCAAAAGAGTGCGGTCCGCGACACCGTGGTCCACAAGTAGGCCGCGCCAACCAGCGCGAGCGCCACGGCAAAGACGATTGCGCCACCCTCATACCCGAGACCCAGGCCCGTTTCCGGATCTGCCATCCAGTCCCCGAGTGCGGTGCCGAGTGTCTGGGAGAACATGATCGTCGCCCAATAGAACATCTCGGCCTTGCGAGAAGTGATCGCCGTCACGGACACCGAGCCGAGTGCCCGATGCCAGAGAAACAGCGTGGCGAGTAGAAGGAAGAGCAGGATCGATGCACCGCCCAGGTATCCGATCCCAAGCGATCGGTCCAGAAAGTCGGCAAGCGTTGTTCCCGCAGTGGTCGTGGCGATGATCACGAACCAGAACAGAAAAGGGTGAAATTTCTTTGCGGCGATCTGAGCCCACACCGCGCCGACGAAGATCGTGGCGAAGATGACTGTTCCCACGAGGTAGCCCAGGTTCATGGACATCGTCACCGCGTCGCCGGCGGTTTCGCCGAGCGTCGTGGCTGCGATCTTCACAACCCAGAACCAGAAAGTCACCTCGGCAACCTTGCCGAGCGGGAGGTCCGTATCAAGTCGCATCTTTGGCCTTTGACGGTTGAGTTTTTTCAAGTGAAAGACTCGGGGATCGACTTGGCCTCCATCGAGAGCCTGCCGACTTTTTTTGTGTAGGCGGCGGCCTGACGGTTCCCCCCGACTTGTTGGAGGATGTATTTCGGTGCTTGGAAGGGTTGAATCAAACGCGTGCGGGAGACGTCTCGCGCGCCCGTTCGAATTCCGCCAGCAGTTCCGGCGTCGTCATGAGGCGCAAGGCGTCCGTCGAGAAATGGTGCTCGCTGGCCAGGAATCGCAGCCTGAAGCTACCTATCGAGATCTCATCGCCTCCGACCAGAACCTGTGAGCTCACGCGGGCCCCGTTGACGAACAAGCCATTGCGGCTGCCCAGATCGCTGATCGTGACGAACGGGCCATCGATCGTCACGACGGCATGTCGCCGGCTGACCTGCATCGAATCGAGCACCACATCATTGGTCGACCCTCGGCCAATGGTGGTTTCGCTGGGATGCAGCGCGACCTGCTTGGTCGCGGCTGAACCCTTCATCAAAATTAATTTCGGCATGCGTCCCCCGGCGCTCCAATATGTAACACCTTATTGTTACATCAAGTGCGACGCCTGCCTGAGTGGAAGCTGACGAATCGCCGCGGGGCGAGGCATGAAAAAAGCCGGTAAGCGCTGTGAGTAGACGCTTACCGGCTTGATCTCGGATTGACTGGTGGCTCTTCACGGACTCGAACCGCGGACCTGTGGATTATGATTCCATCGCTCTAACCGACTGAGCTAAAGAGCCGAGCCAAAAATTATAGCTGTTTGCGGGCGCACTTTAGCCAGCCGTCAAAAGTTTCCATGCCGCGAGTGTCGCCTCGTCCGCACAACGAGGTAAAAATCTGCGGATGCTTGCGCCCGACACGATTTCCCTTCCCCTTGAAGACCTGCCGGACGATCAGCTCATGCTCGCCTACGTTGGCGGCGACACGTCAGCCTTCGACATGCTCTACGCACGCCACGAAAGCGCGTTGTTCCGCTTCATTCGACGTCTGTTGGGGATCCGTCTCGCGGCAGAAGCCGACGAAGTGTTCCAGGAGACCTGGACTCGCATCATCTCGGAACGCGAGGACTTTTCGCCGGAAGGCGTGGCCTGGCGCACCTGGGCTTTCACGGTGGCGCACAACCTCGCGACAGACCGGCTCCGCATGAGCGGCCACGAGGTCGCGTTCTATGCGCACGACGAAGACGGCGACGGGCTCGACGCCGCACGGCTTTTCAGCCGCGGGCTGCTTCAGGGCAGCAGCGCGGCGGACGACGCCCCATACCCTTCAGCGGAAGAACTTGCTTTCTGGCGCGCGGCGGGTCGCCGGCTGCTGGCTTGCCTGAATGAACTGCCGGACGACCAACGCGCGGCCTTCCTGCTGCACCACGAGGAAGGCTTCACGTTGGAAGTGCTGGAGACCACGCTCGACGTCGGGCCGGAGACTGTCCGCAACCGGCTGCGCTTTGGCCTGAAGAAGCTTCGCGGTTGCATGGAACGTTATCTCTCGGTCCTGGAGCGCGCCGCATGAAAGCGTCCAACGCCGAACAGGTCGATTTGTCCGACGCCCACTTATGGCGAGCGCTGGAGCACGCGCCGGACCATAACGCCGCGCCCGACTGGCGCTTGCGCAAGGCCATCCTGAAGCGCGCCCATGACGCAATCGGCGCCCTGGATCCGGATGAGGCCGAAGCGGAACTGGAGCTTGCGGCGCACTCGGGGTGGCAGGGCCTCTTCGCGCGCAGGGGCGGTCGTTCACGCATGCCCTGGAAGACGATGTTCCTGGCCGTGCTGGTGGCGGTCGTGGTCGCCGTGTTTTGGCGGCGCGAACCTGCGCCGGTTCCGCGTTCTGACAGCGAAGCACGGATGACCGCGCCAGCACCGCGGGCCAAGGAAATCGTCGCGCCGTCGCCCTCCGAAGGAACGAGCGCAGACCGATCGGTTGATTCGGTGGCATCTTCGGCGCCCCCGGCCGTTGCTGAAATGCCCGAGTCCTCGGCAGAACCCGCCGTTGAACCGGCACCTCCGCCGGAGGCCCCACCCCCCCCGACAGTGAAGACGCCGAAGGTGCAGGAGGCTGCCGCGCCGCAAGCGCCGCCGAAGCCCGAAGCCGCGCGCGCCGGGGATGCGCTCCCGCCACCTGCACCGGCCCCGACCCCGACCCAGAGCAACGCCGTGGCGCGGCTCGTGGTGCCGGATTCGCCATCGGCGCGATCCGGAAAGGAAGAGGGTCCTTCTGCGACGTCAACGTCACCATCGGCCAACGAGGCCAAGCCGCCCACTCCGGTGAAGGCGGCCCCTCCATCGCCGTCGGTACGCACCGAAGCGACCGACCCCCCAACCTTTGCCGCGCTGTCCCAGTGGAGCCGGATCACGATCAGCCGCCGCGGCGGAGAATCCCGGAGCTTTCCGCGCGACGAGGCGCGCGATCTGAATGCGCTGCTCGGATCGGCCGCCTTGTCGGCCGTCGAACCTCAGGTGCTGAAGGCAGCGCCCGAGTGGCGCGTGACCTTGGAGCGCAATGGCGAAGTTCTCGCAGTCTTCGAAGTCGCGGCATCGCAGGTGCGCTGGCGCGAGGGAAAGACGCCGTCGGCGACGGGCGTGCCTTCAGCCCCGGCGCTCTCCGCGTTGCGCGAAGCGCTGAGCAATGCCGTGCAGCAACCCGAGGCGGCTACGCAACCCGAGTCGCCAAGGGCACCCTAGCCGTGCATTACTGATTCTTGAAGTCAGGAGCGCGTTTGTTCAGGAAGGCGTCCATGCCTTCCTTCTGGTCGGCCGTCGCGAAGAGCGAGTGGAACAGCCGCCGTTCGAACATCACGCCATCCGACAGGCCGCTCTCGAAAGCGCGATTGACCGACTCCTTGGCTGCCATCAGGGCGATCTGCGAGTAGCCAGCGATCACCAGGGCCGCGCCCAGGGCTTCTTCGGCGAGCTTGTCGACGGGAACCACGCGGCTGACCAGCCCGGCGCGCTCGGCTTCCGCGGCGTCCATCATGCGAGCCGTGAGGGCCATGTCCATTGCCTTGGACTTGCCTACGGCGCGCGGCAGGCGCTGCGTCCCGCCGGCGCCGGGGATCACGCCGATCTTGATTTCGGGTTGGCCGAACTTCGCGTTGTCGGCCGCGATGATGAAGTCGCACATCATCGCGAGTTCGCAACCGCCGCCGAGTGCGAAGCCTGCGACCGCGGCGATCACCGGCTTGCGGACCTGGCGGATGGTTTCCCAGTTGCGCGTGATGAAGTCACCCTTGTAGGCGTCGAGGAAGGTGTATTTGGCCATCGCCGAGATATCGGCACCGGCTGCGAACGCGCGCTCGCTGCCGGTGACGATGATGCAGCCGATGGCGGGATCGGCGTCGAAAGCCAGGAGCGCCTGGCCCAGGTCGGTCATCAGCGCATCGTTGAGTGCGTTCAGTGCCTTGGGGCGATTGAGCGTGACGATGCCGACCTTGCCGGCTTCGACGCGCACTTCGATGTTCTCGTAGCTCATGCGTATCTCCTTGGATGAACGGTTTGTCGACCGGCCGAGCGGGACAGGCTACGCCCGACTCAGCCAGTGGGAAAGCTTGACGGAATCCTGCGCGAAAAGGCGCCAGGTCGTCACGCCGGTTGGCAGCGTGAGCGGCAGGCGCAGCAAGCGGCGATCACGTGCGACGAGCGCCGTGAGCTTCTTGGCCGGACCCAGGTAGAGCGCAAGGTCGTCGAGGCGCGTGAGCCGCCATCCCTGGACCGGCCGGCCCTTGGCAGCAGGAAGTTCGATCCCGATCCACTCGTCGTTGGCCGAGAAGCCCGCCTGCTCGGCAGCGCCGCCGCGCAGCACGGCCTTGACTTGCACACTGCCGTTCGACTCGGCCACCCTCATGCCGAGCTCCTGTGCGCGCTGCGCCGGATCGTCCAGTGTGGCCACGCCGTGGGCGCGCAGAAGATCGGACAAGGGTAGTTCGTCCGTCGAATGAACCCAGCTTGCGATCTCCTTCGAAAACGAACGCCCGCCGACCGCTTCGAGCGAGGCGGCGAAGTCCGCTTCGTCGATGGGGCCGCCCTCGCTGTTCTTCCACAGCAAGCGCATGGCCTGGTCGAGCGTGCCGTTGCCTTCGGCGCGCAGTGTGAGGTCGAAGCACAGCGCCACCAGCGCACCCTTGGTGTAGTAGCTCACCGTGGTGTTGGGCGTCTGCTCGTCCTGACGGTAGTACTTGACCCAGGCGTCAAAGCTCGCGTCCGCCACCGATTGCACGTGGCGGCCGGGCGTCTGCAGAACCTGGTTGATCGTCTTGTTGAGCAGCTTGAGGTAAGCGGCGTCGTCGATGCGGTCGGCGCGACGCAGCAGGAGGTCGTCGTAGTAGCTGGTGAAACCTTCGAACAGCCACAGCAGACGGGTGTAGTTCTCGCGCGCGTAGTCGTAGCGCGAGAACTCGGCCGGCCGCATGCGTTTCACGTTCCAGGTGTGGAAGTACTCATGGCTGATCAGGCCGAGAAGCGTGGTGTAGCCCTCGGGTTGCTTGCGAGCGTCAATCTGCGGCAGGTCGCGGCGTGTGCAGATGAGTGCCGTCGAGTGACGGTGTTCCAGGCCGCCGTAGCCGTCGTCCACCGCGTTGAGCATGAACACATAGCGGTCATGCGGCGGCTTCGGTCCGTTTCGCTTGCCGACTTTGTCGCCATGCCAGAAGCGCATCTGCGTTTCGCAGATCGCGCGGGTGTCGGCCAGCAATCGTTCGCCGTCGAAGGAAGCCGGCGCACCCGCGACCACGAATCGGTGCGGCACGCCGCAGGCCTCGAATTCCGCACTCCAGAACGCGCCCATTTCGACCGGGCTGTCGGCCAGTTCGTCGTAGCCGGAGGCAATGTATCTGCCGAAGCCGTGGCGATCGATCTGCTGAGGCTTCAGCGCCGTGGCGCATGACCAGCGAGAGCCCTCCTTCGGCGTCGATGGCGCGACCACTTCGATCGCGTGCGGCACGTCGGTCTGGCCTTCGATCCTCAGGCAGAGGCTGGTGCCATTGAAGAAACCGCGATCGGCATCGAGCCACGCCGTGCGCACGGAGTTGTCGTAGGCACAGACTTCATAGCGCAGTTCCAGCGGCTTCTCCGGGACGCATTCGATCTGCCAGCTGCACTTGTCGATCTGGTGCGTGCTCAGCTTGCGCCGCCCCTGCGTTGCGCGCAGGTTCTGGAGGTTCTTGGAAAACTCGCGCACCAGGTAGCTGCCCGGAATCCAGACCGGCAACTCCACGCGCTGCAGCGCGACGGGGTTGTCGATGGTCAACGTGACGCTGAACAGGTGCGCATTGCGATCCGCGCACTCGACGCGGTACTGGATGGCCGGCGCCGCCATCAATTGAGCGCGGCGAGTTGCTTTTCGACCTGCGCCGCCGGAATGGCACCCGGTGCACGCGTGCCGTCACTGAAGATCAGCGTGGGTGTACCGGTGATGTTGTATTTCTGGCCGAATTCTCGATTGCGCGTGAGCGCGGCGGTGTCGCATTCGCCGGCGTCGGGCACGACGCCGCGCTGCATCCAGTCGTTCCAGGTCTTGGCCTTGTCCTTGGAACACCAGATGTTGCGCGCCTTGACGACCGAGTCGGGACCCAGCACTGGGTAGAGGAAGAGCTGGATGGTGACGTTGTCGACCTTCGTCATGTCGCGCTCGAACTGCTTGCAATAGCCGCAATTCGGGTCCGCAAAAATGGCCAGCCTGCGCTTGCCGTTGCCGCGCACGATCTTGATCGCGTCCTTCATGGGCAGCTTGTCGAAAGCGACCTCGCTGAGCTTCTCGATCCGCTCTTCGGTGAGGTTCCTGCGCTGCTTCACGTCGATCAGGTTGCCCTGTAGCAGGTAGTTGCCCTGTTCGTCGGTGTAGAAGATCTCGAAGCCGTTGATACGCACCTCATACAAGCCGGGCACTGGCGCCTTGGTGATCTCGTCGATCTTGGCGAACTGCGGAATGCGCTCAGCGAGGTTCTTGCGGATTTCGGCTTCGCCGGCGGAGGCCGTCAAGGCTTGACCGAATGCGAGGACGGCCAATGCGGCAAAAAGGGGGTGGAGGAGGGGGCGGGCGAGTTTTTTCATGAGGGTGTTCCCGTCTTTCATTGCAGGCCCATGGCCTGTCGTGCGATCCAGTTCTTGACGAGCCGTGTGCGGTCGAAACCACGCATGCCCCAGTTACGCAGCGCCGGCAAAGGATCGGCGCTGTGGGCGAAGAGTTGCTGCAGGCCGTCGGTGGCAAGGCTCATCGACAGCACATCGGTGCGGCGGGCGCGTTCGTAGCGACGCAGCAGCCGTGCGTCGCCGACGCTGCGCCAATAGTCGCGTGTCTTGATCACTTCCGCGAGCGCGGCGACATCGGCGAGGCCGAGATTCAGGCCCTGGCCGGCGAGCGGATGCACCGTGTGCGCGGCATCGCCGGCGAGGGCCCAGGCTGAACCGTCGCCGAGGCGCCCGGTCCAGCGGTCGGCAATGGCGCGTTGCAAGGGCCAGGCGGCGCGCTCACTCTTGAGGGTCAGGGCGCCGAGCGAATCGTGGGTGGCTTCGCGCAGGGCTGCGCTGAATTCCTCCAAGCCCTGTGCGAGAAGACCGGGTGCCCGCAGTTGGTCGACAGACCACACCAGGGCAAGCGAGCGGTCGAGGGCGTGTGCGTCTGCGGGTCGGTTCACGTCGGCGAGCGGCAGCAGCGCCAGGACCTCGCCCTTGTCGTTGAACCACTGGCGAGCAGTGCCGTCATGCGGCCTTTCGGCTTCGAGCCGGGCCGCGATCGCATGTTGGGGATAGCGTGTGACCTCGTAGCTCACGCCGAGCGCTTCCCGGGTGGCGCTCTGGCGGCCTTCGCAGACGACGGTGAGAGCGGCGGACACGGGTGCTGTCACAACTTCGATACGGGGCTGAAAGCGTACGGCGTCGCTCAACTGTTGCTCGAGCGCTGGAACGTCGACGATCCATGCCAGCGCCTCGACCTTCTGGCGGGCAGCGCTGAATTGAACCCGGCCGCCTTCGTCGCCGTAGACGAGCATCTCGCGCACGGGCATGGAATGCGCCGCGTCGGGCCAAGCGCGCAGCGATTCGAGGAGAGTCTTCGAAGCGGCGTTGAGCGCATAGGCGCGGACATCCTCCGTGGCAGGCGCCGCACCGGGCGCGACCAGCGCCACGCGCACGCGTTCGCGGGCCAGCAGCAGCGCCAGTGTGCGTCCGACGATGCCGGCGCCGCGAATGCAAACTTCGGGGGGGAGAGCCATCGCGGCATTGTAGGAGGAGCCTTTGCCGGGGTTGGCGTGCGGGAGAATCGCGGCTCCAGAACAAGGAACCCCCCGTGAATATCTCCGACTTCGATCTCCAGGCCAGAATTGCGCGCCTGTTCGTCTATCCGGTCAAATCCTGCGCAGGCGTCGAACTGACGGAAACGCTCGTGATCGAGACCGGGCTTGAATTCGACCGTGCCTGGATGGTGGTCGACGAGGCGGGTGAATTCGTGACACAGCGCGAGCTGCCACGCATGGCGCTGATCAGGCCGCAACTCAGGCATTCCGAAATGGTGCTGCGGGCGCCGGGCATGCTGGCCTTGCACATCGCGTTCGACCGGGTCGAAGCGCCGACCCGCGTGCGCGTGTGGAAAGACGAGGTCGCGGCCTACGACATGGGCGATCTGGCGGCGCAATGGTTCAGCGACTTTCTCTCGGAGCCGGGCAAGCCGCGAAAGCTGCGCATGGCGCGTTTCGATCCGGAGCAACGGCGTCTGTCGAGCTTGAAGTGGACGGACGGCATCGAGGCCCTCAACCAGTTCGCCGATGGGTTTCCGCTGCTCGTGACCAGCGAAGGATCGCTCGCCGAGCTCAACGCAAGGCTGGCGGCCGCCGGTCACGCTCCGGTTGGCATCGAACGCTTCCGACCCAACGTGGTGCTCGCCGGCATCGAGGCGCATGACGAAGACCGCGTCGACGCGATTCATATCGCTACGGCCGAAGGCGAAGTCAACCTGCGGCCCGTCAAGCCTTGTGCGCGCTGCCCGATTCCCGATATCGACCCGGCGACCGGCCTGCGCAGCCCCGAAGTCGGCGACACGTTGCGCACCTACCGTGCCGACCCGCGCGTCGACGGCGCGATCACCTTTGGCATGAACGCGATCGTGCTGCAGGGCGTCGAGCATGCATTGCGGGTCGGGCAGCCGGTTGGCGCCAACCTCCGTTTCGAGTAAGGGCGCGGCTTCGGTCGCCCAAAAAGGCCGGGCGCCTAAAATGCCCGATTCCCCCAAGATTTCTGAAAGCCCCCGCCATGAGTCTCCAGTGCGGCATCGTCGGCTTGCCCAATGTCGGCAAGTCCACCCTCTTCAACGCGTTGACCAAGGCAGGCATCGCGGCTGAAAACTATCCCTTCTGCACGATAGAGCCGAACGTCGGCGTGGTCGAGGTCCCGGACACGCGGCTTGGTCAGCTGGCCGAGATCGTGAAGCCCGAGCGCATCGTGCCGGCCATCGTCGAGTTCGTCGACATTGCAGGCCTCGTGGCCGGCGCAAGCCAGGGCGAAGGCCTCGGCAACCAGTTCCTCGCCCACATCCGCGAAACTGACGCGATCGTGAACGTGGTGCGCTGCTTCGAAGACGACAACGTGATTCATGTGGCCGGCAAGGTCGATCCGATCTCCGACATCGAGGTCATCCAGACCGAACTGTGCCTTGCTGATCTCTCGACGGTCGAGAAGGCCTTGCAGCGCCATACCAAGACGGCGCGCTCGGGCGACAAGGAAGCGATCAAGCTCGTCGCGCTGCTCGAGAAATGCCAGGCCGCATTGAACGAGAACAAGCCGGTTCGTGCCGTCGACTTCAGCAAGGAAGACAAGCCGCTGATCAAGCAGTTCTCGCTGATCACCGCCAAGCCCGCGATGTTTGTCGGCAACGTCGCCGAAGATGGATTCGAGAACAATCCGTTCCTCGATCGCCTGCGCGAATATGCCGCAGCGCAGAACGCGCCCGTCGTCGCCATCTGCGCCAAGATCGAAGCCGAACTGGCGGACATGGACGACGAAGATCGCAAGATGTTCCTCGCCGAGATCGGCCAGGAGGAGCCGGGCCTGAACCGCCTCATCCGCGCCGCCTACACCTTGCTGGGGTTGCAGACCTACTTCACCGCCGGCGTGAAGGAAGTGCGTGCCTGGACCATCCACATCGGCGACACCGGCCCGCAGGCGGCCGGCGTGATCCATACGGATTTCGAGAAAGGCTACATCCGCGCGCAGACGATCTCGTTCAACGACTTCATCGCCTACAAGGGCGAGCAGGGCGCGAAGGATGCCGGCAAGATGCGGGCAGAAGGCAAGGAATACGTCGTCAAGGATGGCGACGTGATGAACTTCCTGTTCAGTTCCTAGGCCTCGGGGCAGCATCAAGCCTTTCATGATCACCGTCCACCACCTCAACAACTCTCGTTCGCAGCGCGTACTCTGGTTGCTCGAAGAGCTGGCGCTTCCTTACGAGATCGTGCATTACCAGCGCGATCCGAACACGATGCTCGCACCGCCTTCGCTGCGTGCGGTGCACCCTTTGGGGAAGTCGCCGGTGGTGACCACGGATGACGGATTGACGCTCGCCGAATCGGGCGCGATCGTTGAGACCTTGATCGAGCGCTATGGCAACGGCAATCTCGCTCCGGCGGCCGGTACGCCTGAAGCCTTGCGCTATCGCTATTGGCTTCACTATGCAGAAGGCTCGGCCATGCCGCCGCTTCTGCTCAAGCTGATGTTCGACACGATCGAGAAATCCAGAATGCCCTTTTTCGCAAAGCCGATCGCAAAGGCCATCGCACAGAAGGCCAAGGCCGGCTTCATCATGCCGAACATCAAGAGCCATCTGGACTTCATGGAAGGCGAGCTCGGCAAGAGCGAATGGTTTGCGGGCAATGCGTTCACCGGTGCCGATATTCAAATGAGCTTTCCGGTGGAGGCCGCTGTTGCGCGCGGCGGACTCGATGCCTCGCGGCCGAAGCTGATGTCGTATCTCGCGCGCATCCATGCGCGGCCGGCCTATCAGCGCGCGCTGGAGCGCGGCGGTCCGTACGGCCTGTTGAGCTGATTGCGGTCGAGCTGATTGCGGTCCGGATCGCGCCTGTCAGCTCGGCCAGATGTAGAGCAGCGCCACGGTCATCGTGATGTAGCGCGCGAACTTGCCGATCGCCATGTAGGCCAGGCATGGCCAGAACGGAAGCTGCAGCCAGCCTGCAACCGCGCAAAGCGGATCGCCGACGATCGGGAGCCAGGCCAGCAGGCACGCCTTGGGCCCGAGGCGCTCCAGCCAGCCGAGCACGCGGACATGGTGCTTCGAATGTGAATACTTGTCGGCGACCTTGTGCGCGCCGTAGCCCATCCACCAGTCGACGGCGCCACCCAAGGTGTTGCCGATTGTCGCGACGAAGATGGCTGACCAGAACAGCTCCGGATTGAGTTTGAGCAGCCCGAACAGCACTGGCTCCGAGCCGATGGGCAGCAGCGTCGCTGAGACGAAAGCGGCAATGAATAGCGTGCTCAGCCCATAGTGAGGAAGCGCCAGGAGCGCCAGGAGCGAGTCGAGCCAGGCTTGCATGTGGGCCGCAGTATAGAAAGCTGCAGGCACTTGGGCGTGTAGGTGCAAGTATGGATGCCAGGTGTTGCAGACATGCCATCTGCATGCAGTCCGAGTGCAAATCGTTTCAGCCGACACACGGCCGCGCCGCTACAATCGTGCCTCATTTTTCAGCAGCCCGGCGCGCGCCACCTTTCTCCCAATGACCTTGCACATCGGCAACATCGCGCTGGAAAACCGCCTGTTCGTCGCGCCCATGGCGGGTGTCACGGACCGGCCGTTCCGCATGCTGTGCCGCGAACTCGGCGCTGGTTATGCGGTGAGCGAGATGGTCACCTCGCGCAAGGAACTCTGGGGCACCCTCAAGACCTCGCGCCGCGCCAATCACGACGGCGAGCCCGGCCCCATCTCGGTGCAGATCGCCGGCACCGACGCCGACATGATGTTCGAGGCCGCGCAATACAACATCGATCGCGGTGCCCAGATCATCGACATCAACATGGGTTGCCCCGCCAAGAAGGTCTGCAACAAGTGGGCCGGATCGGCATTGATGCGTGACGAGCCGTTGGCACTCGAAATCGCCGAAGCGGTCGTGAAGGCTGCCGCGCCGCACAGCGTTCCCGTCACGCTCAAGATGCGCACCGGTTGGAGCGAAGACCATCGCAACGCGGTGGCGTTGGCGCGGCGATTCGAGCAGGCCGGTGTCCAGATGCTCACCGTGCACGGGCGCACGCGCGAGCAGGGCTACAAGGGATATGCGGAGTACGACACGATCGCGGCGGTCAAGGCCACTGTGCGTATTCCGGTCGTTGCCAATGGCGACATCACGTCGCCCGAGAAGGCGCGCGACGTGCTTGCAGCCACCGGCGCCGATGCGGTGATGGTCGGCCGTGCCGCACAAGGCCGGCCGTGGATCTTTCGCGAGATCGCGCACTTCCTGGAAACAGGCACGCACCTGGCGCCGCCGCTGGTGGCGGAAGTCAGGCGTCTGATGCTCGACCATCTTCAACAGCACTACGCCTTATACGGCGACTACAGCGGCGTTCGCACGGCGCGCAAGCACATCGGCTGGTATGTGCGCGCACTTCCGGGCGGCGAGGAATTCCGCGGAGAGATGAACGCCATCGAAGATTGCGACGCGCAGCTGCGCGCGGTGGCCGGATTCTTCGACACGCTGGCGACCCGGATGGACCGCATCCCGGCTGCCGCGCGTGACGCGCTCGAACCATCGGACGAGCAGGCGGCCGACGCGCTGGCGTGAAGCAAAGATAGAACAAGAGGAGAAGAAGAGAAGGCCATGAGCAAGAAACATATTGAAGACTGCGTAAGAAGCAGTCTGGACAGCTATTTCCGCGATCTGAGAGGGACCGAACCCGATGGCATGTACGACATGCTGGTTCGCGTCGTCGAAAAGCCATTGCTCGATGTCGTGATGACACGCGCCGAGGGCAACCAATCCAAGGCCGCGCAATGGCTCGGCCTGAACCGCAACACGCTGCGCAAGAAGCTGGTCGAACACAAACTGCTGAAGTAACTCCTGATGAATGCACTGATTTCCGTTTCCGACAAGACCGGCATCCTCGAATTCGCCCAGGCGCTGCATGCGCTCGGCATCAAGCTGCTGTCGACTGGCGGCACCGCCAAGCTGCTGGCCGACGCCGGTCTTCCGGTGACCGAGGTCGCCGAGCTGACCGGCTTCCCCGAGATGCTCGACGGACGCGTCAAGACCCTGCACCCCAAGGTGCACGGTGGCCTCCTGGCGCGCCGCGACGTGCCGGCGCACATGGCGGCGTTGAAGGAGCACGGGATCGACACCATCGACCTGCTGGTGGTCAATCTCTATCCGTTCGAAGCCACGGTGGCGAAGCCCGGCTGCACGCTGGAAGATGCGATCGAGAACATCGACATCGGTGGCCCGGCGATGGTGCGCAGCGCCGCCAAGAACTGGAAAGACGTGGGCGTTCTGACCGATGCGGCGCAGTATCCGCAGGCGCTGGCTGAGCTCAAAGCCGACGGCAAGCTCAGTGACAAGACCAAGTTCGCGTTTTCCGTCGCGGCCTTCAATCGCATCAGCCAGTACGACGGCGCCATCAGCGACTACCTCTCGCGGATCCAGGAAGACGGCACGCACGCCTTGTTTCCGGCCCAAAGCAACGGCCGCTTCGTCAAGCTGCAGGACCTGCGCTATGGCGAGAATCCTCACCAGCAGGCTGCGTTCTACCGCGACCTGTATCCGGCACCCGGCTCGCTGGTCACGGCCACTCAGTTGCAAGGCAAGGAACTCAGCTACAACAACATCGCCGATGCCGATGCTGCCTGGGAGTGCGTGAAGAGCTTCGACACCCCTGCGTGCGTGATCGTCAAGCATGCCAATCCTTGCGGTGTCGCGACGGGAAAGGATGCGCTGGAGGCTTACAGCAAGGCCTTCAAGACCGATCCGACCTCGGCTTTCGGCGGCATCATCGCCTTCAATCGCCCCCTGGATCGCGCCGCCGCGGAGGCTGTCAGCAAGCAGTTCGTTGAAGTGCTCATGGCGCCCGGCTATGCACCCGAAGCGCTGGAAGTCTTCAAGAGCAAAGTCAATGTGCGCATCCTGCAGATCGCGTTGCCGCCCGGTGGCAAGACCGACTGGGACAACGGCCACAACGCTGTCGACGTCAAGCGCATCGGTTCTGGCCTGTTGATGCAGACGGCTGACAACCGCGAACTGTCGGTCGACGAACTCAAGATCGTGAGCAAGAAGCAGCCCACGCCGCAGCAGATGCAGGACCTCCTGTTCGCATGGAAGGTCGCAAAGTTCGTCAAGAGCAATGCGATCGTGTTCTGTGCCGAAGGCATGACGATGGGCGTCGGGGCGGGGCAGATGAGCCGGCTTGATTCCGCGCGCATCGCGAGCATCAAGGCGCAGCATGCCGGTCTCTCGCTGTCCGGCACGGCAGTCGCCAGCGATGCGTTCTTCCCGTTCCGCGACGGACTCGACGTGGTCGTGGATGCAGGTGCCACGTCGGTGATTCAGCCCGGCGGCTCGATGCGCGACCAGGAAGTGATCGACGCTGCGGACGAGCGCGGCGTCGTGATGGTGCTCTCAGGCGTGCGTCACTTCAGGCACTAGCCTAATCCGCGCCAAAGCGGTACTTGAGCTGAAAGCTGATCCCGCCGTAGAGTCGGTCCTTGATGCTCGGGATGATCGCCACGTTCAGCCCCCAGTTTCGCCCCTCGATCGCGGCGGTGGGAATCACCGCCGCGAACCAGCCGCCGTTGTTGGTCTTGGGATAGCCGTCGAAGCCGCCCACCACGGCGCCGAACTTCACGCCGTGGAATTCGAAGGGAATCACATACAGCCCCGCGTAGTGCGAACGCTCGCGGTCGCTGTTGCGGAAGAGCCCCGCGGTCAATGAATACGTTTCATTGATCGGCCACTCGATCCCGATGCCCGGGTTGGCGTCCTCGAGCCCCTTGTTGCGATCGAAGTGCAGCGTATAGAAGCCGGGATTGATCCAGACTTGGCCGAGGTCGAGTTCGGCGCAGGCCAGCCCGGGCATGAGCAGGCTCGCGCCCGCAATCAGCGAAAGGTACTTCACGACGGCCTAGAGCGTCGCGAAGATCTGACGTGCGGACTCGATCGTCGCCGCGATGTCGTCGTCGCTGTGCGCGGCGCTCACGAAACCTGCCTCGTACAACGCCGGTGCGATGTACACACCGCGATCGAGCAGTCCATGGAACAGGCTGTTGAACCTGGCGCCATCGCTCTTCATGACGGCCGTGTAGTTCTGCGGCAGCGCATCGAGCAGGAAGAAGCCGAACATCCCGCCTTCGCTGTCGGCGCTGAAAGGCACACCTTCGGCGGCTGCCGCGGCCTTCAGACCTCCAACCAGTGCGTGTGTCTTTTGCGACAGCGCGTTGAAGAAACCGGGCTTGGCCACTTCTTTCAAGGTAGCCAGGCCGCAGGCGGTGGCCACGGGGTTGCCCGACAGCGTGCCGGCCTGGTAGACCGGTCCGAGCGGCGCGAGCTGCTCCATGATTGCGCGCGGTCCTCCGAAGGCAGCGAGCGGCATGCCGCCGCCGATCACCTTGCCGAGCACCGTGAGGTCTGGCGTGATGCCCAGCACGCCTTGCGCGCCACGAGGGCCGACGCGGAAGCCGGTCATGACCTCGTCGAAGACCAGCAGCGCGCCATGTTGTGTGCAAAGCTCGCGGCACCGTCGGGCGAAAGCGGCGCTCGCGCGAACGAAGTTCATGTTGCCGGCGATGGCTTCGATCATCAGGCAGGCGATCTCTTTGCCATGCAGCGCGAAGGCCTCCTCGAGCTGCGCGACATTGTTGTATTCGAGGACCAGCGTGTGTTGCACGACTTCGGGTGGCACGCCGGCCGAAGTCGGATTGCCGAAGGTTGCGAGGCCCGAGCCCGCCTTGACCAACAGCGCGTCCGCATGGCCGTGGTAGCAGCCCTCGAACTTGATGATGAATTTGCGGCCGGTGGCGCCGCGCGCGAGACGCAGGGCGCTCATGGCCGCTTCGGTGCCCGAACTGACAAGCCGCACCATTTCCATGGACGGCACCAGCGCGAGGATGGCTTCGGCGAGTTCGATCTCGCGCTCGGTTGGCGCGCCGAACGAGAAGCCTTCCGTGACAGCCCGCTGTACCGCTTCGACCACTGCGGGATGCCCGTGACCCAGAATCATCGGGCCCCAGGAGCCGATGTAGTCGATGTAGCGCTTGTCGGCCGCATCCCAGAAATAAGCACCCTGCGCGCGCTTCACGAAACGCGGCGTGCCGCCGACGGCCCTGAACGCGCGTACGGGCGAATTGACGCCCCCGGGAATGACAGCGCGAGCGCGCTCGAAAAGAATTTCGTTCTGGTCAGTGTGTGGCATCACGCGAGTATCTTTCATGCCGCCCCCGCCCCCGCTCACCGAATCGGGTGGAGCCAGGGAAATTCGCGAAACACCGCGGAACCGGCTTCGCCGGGCCGCTGGTGTTGCCCCCGGCAGGGGGTTGGCGAAGCGACACGCAGTACGCGCAGCCTGGGGGCGAGCTCAATGTCTCGTGTCGTGCGGCGGCAAGGCGAAGTCGGAGGGGGAGGCGGCTTCGCCGTTGTCGTCTTCGTCTTCGGGTTGGGCCCAGAAGAGGCGGTCGGGGAGAACATGACCCATGCCGGGACGGAAGCCCGCATCCAGACAGCGGTCCATGTAGCTCAGTGCCTCGCTCGCAGCCGCGACGAGATCCGTGCCGCTGGCGAGGAGCGCCGCCAGCGCGGCCGAAAGCGTATCGCCCGCCCCGGCGAACACGGCATCGAGTCGCTCGTATTTCTCGCTCGCGAGTATCGATTGCGGCGATGCCAGCACGTTGTCGATGAACTGATCCGGCAGGACCAGCCCCGTGACCAGGGTATATGGAACGCCGAATTCGCCTGCCGCCTTCGCAACATCGCGCGCCGTCGGCGGCCGCTCGCCGCTCCAGTCGGGCAGCAGCCAGCGCCAGAGCGTACTGTGGTTGCCGACAAGCACCGTGGTCTGCGGCAAGACGAGCTCGCGGAATGCATCGAGATAGGCCTCGATCTGGTTGTCTTCCCACCACGACAGGTTGGGCATGTAGGCGACGACGGGAACCTCGGGATAGTCGGTCGCGGTCTCGGCCACAGTGCTCAGGTTCTCGGGAGAGCCGACGAAGCCGACCTTGATCAACTGCACTTCCACGTCTTCCAGAATCGATCGCGCCTGTTCGGCGACGGCTTCTTCGTCGAAGGCGAAGTGATCGAAAATTTCGGCCGTATCGCGCGCGTAGGCTCCGGTCACCACCGGCAGCATGTGAGCGCCGACCGAGGCCATCGCAACCGCGTCCGCACCGAGGCCACCGGCGCCGCTGGGATCGCTGGCGTTGAAAACCAGCACGCAAGGCGGATTCAAATCGCTCTCCTCCGCGTCTTCGTCGTTCGAGGGGTCGGTAAGATCGCTCACTTTGTGATCGTGCTCTGTTGGTAATAGGGAAGTTTTCATACCCAATCAGGGCTCACCAGATGGTGGCATATCTGAGACGCTTGTCACGAGTTTCTCGATACGTTTGGATACGATCGTTGCATTTGACGAACAGGGACTTTAAGCTGCGATGAATACGAAAACCTGGATGTGCCTGATTTGTGGGTGGATCTACGACGAATCGGTTGGAGTACCAGAAGATGGTATTGCGCCCGGTACGGCGTGGGCAGATGTTCCGATGAACTGGACCTGCCCCGAATGTGGGGCCCGCAAGGAAGACTTCGAAATGGTTGAGATCTAGAAGCATGGCATAGGGCCGCGCTTCCTGTGTTCCTGAGGGAGCGCAGCGGTCTTCAAGGTGTCACAGAGGAGCGGCGAAATGAGCGCGAATGGATCTGGTTACAAGGTGCTTGTCATTGACGACAGCAACACCATTCGGCGAAGCGCCGAAATCTTCCTCAAACAGGGCGGCCATGAAGTCCTCCTCGCGGAGGATGGCTTCGATGCCCTTTCCAAGGTCAATGACCACAAGCCCCACCTGATCTTTTGCGACATCCTGATGCCCCGCCTCGACGGGTATCAGACTTGCGCCATCATCAAGCGCAACTCGCACTTTTCCAATGTCCCTGTTGTCATGCTGTCGTCGAAGGACGGCGTGTTCGACAAGGCGCGCGGTCGCATGGTCGGCTCGCAGGACTACCTCACCAAACCCTTCACCAAAGACCAGCTGCTCCACGCCGTGCAGCAGTTCGGCATCGTTCAGGAAGCGCAGTAAATGGCCATTCGCAAAGTGCTCGTCGTCGATGATTCGAAGACCGAGTTGGTATTTCTTTCGGACCTTCTTCAGAAAAATGGCTTCTCGGTGAAGACGGCCGAAAATGCGGACGATGCCATGCGTCGCCTCGAGGAGGAGCAGCCCGATCTCATTCTGATGGACGTCGTGATGCCGGGCCAGAACGGCTTCCAGCTCACGCGCGCGATTGCTCGCCATCCGCAGTACGCATCGGTACCGATCATCATGTGCACCAGCAAGAACCAGGAAACCGATCGCCTCTGGGGCATGCGCCAAGGCGCCCGCGACTACATCGTCAAACCGGTGAATGTGGCCGAGTTGATGGCAAAGATCAGCGCCCTGGCCTGAATTTCGCAAGCCTCTCCGACCATCCATGGCCAACCGCGACGCTCTTCGCGCATTTCAGTCCCGGCTCGCCAGCCGCCTCCAGGCGGCGCGCACGTCGGGTGTTTCCGCATCGTGGCTCGCGGTGGAAGCGGGCGATGCAAATTACCTGTTCCCGCTTGGGCATGCGGGCGAGATTTTTCCGTGGACCTCTCCCGAACCTGTGCCCTATACCGAGCCCTGGTTCCTCGGCGTGGCCAACCTTCGCGGCGGCTTGTTCGGGGTCGTCCAGCTGTCTGCCTTCGTGTCCGGCGCAATGGCTGCGCCGGCGACGAATGAAAGCTCGCGCGCCCAATCCCGGCTCGTCGCGCTCAATGAACTGCTTGAAGTCAACTGTGCATTGCTGATCGATCGGCTCGTCGGCTTGCGTGGTGTCGATGCCTTTGTCGCATCGCAAGTGCCGCAGGCGGATGCGCCGGCCTGGCTGGGTCATTCTTATACCGACGCGGCTGGAGCGCGCTGGCAGGAAATCAACCTGCAAGCGCTTTCCCAGCAACCCCAATTTTTGAGCATCGGCGCCTGAGCGCTGCGCCCTGTACCGAACACAACCTGAAGGAACGACCGTGAGCTCGATCGCCGACAAGTTCAAGAAATTCCTGCCCGTGACCGGCGGCAGTGTCCGCGTGAGCGCTGACAGCGGCGCCACTTTGGCGCTTGATAGCATCGAAACCGTGCAAACGCCGGACGAGAAAACGATGCTGATACACAGAGATGCGGTGCCTGAATCACCGGCGCTCTCGACCGATGTCGACACCACTGCGACACCCGCAGAGGAGCAAGCGCCCCCGGTCGAAACGCCGCCGGAGGCCGCCGCAGGAAGCACCACGCGAACAGTGCGCTCCAAGCGTTCCCAGCGCTCGAATCCCGCGCGGCAGCAGCGGATTCTCGCGCTGGCGTTGGCCGGCGTGGTGTTGTTGCTTCTGCTTGTCGCCGGCTCCGCCATCCTGCGGGCCGAGCGACTCGCGCAACAAGTGGCTGCCACGGGTCAATCGCTCATGCAGTCGCAGCGACTGGCCAAGTCGGTCTCCCAGGCGCTGGTCGGCAACGTGGCTGCGTTCGCGGAAGTGAAGGACAGCTCGGATGACCTGACACGCCGTGTGCAGGGCCTTGCGAACGGCGACGACTCGCTCAAGCTCGAGCGCGCGGGATCTCAGTACGACGTCGAACTCGGCAAGATCACCCCGCTGGTCGAACGCGCCGACAAAAGCGCCAAGGCCGTGCTGGCACAGCAGCAGATCCTGACGCAGGTCGGAAATGCGTTGCGCGACATCAATCGCCAGTCTTCGGACCTGCTCGAAATGGCCGAGACCGTGGCATCGCTCAAGATGCAGCAGAACGCGACCTTGCCGGAAATTTCCGCCGCGGGCCAACTCGTGATGCTGACGCAGCGTATCGGCAAGTCGGCCAACGAGTTCCTGACGGTCGAAGGCGTGAGTCCCGACGCTGTGTTCCTGCTCGGCAAGGACCTGAACTCCTTCCAGGAAATCACCCGCGGCTTGCTCGACGGAAGCTCGCAGCAACGACTGCCCGGTACGCGCGACCAGCAGACACGCCAGCAACTCGAAGGCATCCTGAAGACCTACGAACAGACGCGCACGCAAGCCAGCGCCATTCTGGGCAACCTGCAAGGCCTGGTTGCCGCTCGCGAAGCGCAGGCCGCCATCCTGGCCGACAGCGAACCCCTGCGTACCTCGCTCGGCGATCTGCAGGACAAGCTCTCTGCGCGCACCGGCCTGGGCGCGGGCACCGTCGTCATGCTGTTCGTGCTGTCGCTGGCTGCTCTGGCACTCGCCGGCGCGATCGGTTTCGTGCAGGTTCGTGAAGGCCGCGAGCGTGCCGCTGCCGCCGAGCGCGACCGTCTTGAAGCCGAGCGTGCCAGCGAAGACGCTACCCGTGTCAATGCAGCCAACCAGGCGGCCATCTTGCGCCTGATGAACGAACTGCAGACCGTCGCCGAGGGCGATCTGACGCAGGAAGCCACGGTGACCGAGGACATCACCGGCGCCATCGCCGACTCGGTGAACTACACGGTGGAAGAGCTTCGCTTGCTTGTGGGCAACGTGCAGAACACGGCGACGCGCGTGGCGCAGACGACCTCCCAGGTTGAAAGCACTTCGACTGAACTGCTTGCCGCCTCGACCGAACAGCTGCGCGAGATTCGCGAAACCGGCCAATCGGTGCTCACCATGGCCGAGCGAATCAACGGGGTGTCTTCGCAAGCACAGGAATCCGCCACGGTGGCACGCCAATCGCTGCAAGCCGCTTCGTCGGGTCTGCAGGCCGTGCAGAACGCAATCGGCGGCATGAACTCGATCCGCGACCAGATCCAGGAAACCTCGAAGCGGATCAAGCGCCTCGGCGAATCGTCGCAGGAGATCGGCGAAATCACCGAGCTGATCTCGGACATTACCGAGCAGACGAACGTACTGGCGCTCAACGCAGCCATCCAGGCCGCATCCGCCGGCGAGGCCGGCCGCGGCTTCTCGGTGGTTGCCGAAGAAGTGCAGCGACTGGCTGAACGCTCCGCGGACGCCACACGCCAGATCTCGGCGCTGGTGAAGGCAATTCAGACGGACACGCAGGATGCCGTCGGCGCCATGGAGCGCTCAACGCAGGGTGTGGTCGAGGGGGCCAAGCTGTCCGACAACGCGGGTACTGCGCTGTCCGAGATCGACCGCGTGTCACGCCGACTCGCGGAGCTGATCGAGCAGATTTCGCAATCCGCCTCGCGCGAAGCGGATTCCGCCAACGTCGTCGCGGCCAACATCCAGCACATCTTTGCCGTGACCGAACAGACCGGCGAGGGCACCCGCACCACTGCGCAGCAGGTCCGCGAGCTTTCGCACATGGCTGAGGAATTGCGTCAGTCCGTGTCTCGTTTCAAGATTTCCTGAACGCCGAGCCCCCAACGTGTCGATTCAAAGCCCTGCAACCGCCCATACCGCCGGTAACGCACCGGCGACGGAAGATCTTGGGCCGTTGGCCTGGGTTCTCGGAGAAATCCAGAAATCGCTCGATGGTGTGGGCAAGTCCCTGCGGCGTTTCGCCCGAGACGCCGCGGCCGCTGCGCCTGGAAGCGAAATCGACACGATGCCGGTGCGGCTGGCACGACAGCAGTTGCATCAGGCCGTCGGTGCGTTGCAGATGGTGGGTCACACCGCGCCTGCGCTCGTGCTGGGAGCGATGGAGTTCGCAGTCCAGAGCTTCGTGACCGAGCCGCTGCGCTGCAACGATGCAGCCGTGGTCAAGATTGATCGGGCAGGCTTTGCCGTCGCGGACTTCCTGAACGCTGTGATCGCGGGCAAGGTTGTCTCGTCGGTCGCGCTTTTCCCGCAGTACCGCGAGGTTCTTGAACTGGTTGGCAACGAGCGCGTCCATCCGGCCGACCTCTGGAGCATGACCTGGCGCTGGGTCGAGATCAAGCCGGCGCCGACCCAGACCGCGCTGGTGTATGACCCCGCTGTGCGGTCGAAACTCGACCGCGAAGTGTTGCAGGTGGTCAAGAGCGGTGACGATCACGCGGCACGCCGTCTCCAGGCGCTGTGCCTGGGACTCGGGCGAGGCGCTTCGGTGCCGAGGGTCGCCAGCTTCTGGACGCTTGCGGCCGGCTTCTTCGAGGCGCTGGCACTGGCGCTCGTTCCGGCCGACAGCCACGTGAAGCGCGCAGCGTCGCGCGTGCTGCTGCAATACGCCACGCTGGCCCGCGGTGACAACACCGTGTCGGACCGCCTGGGCCAGGACCTGTTGTTCTTCTGCGCGCAGGCCGTCCCCGGGCCGAAGGATGAAGCCGCGACGCTGCGTGCCGTTCGCGCTGCCTGGGGTGTCACCAACGAACAGACGGTCGACTACACGATCGAGCAATTCGGCCGCTTCGACCCACTGATGCTCGCGCAGGCACGCAAGCGCATCGAAGCCGCAAAGGAAATGTGGTCGGCGTTGTCGGGCGGCGACGTGACTCGCACACGACAGGTGGCCGATACCTTCGCGCAGCTCGGCGAATCGCTGCAGAAGCTGCATCCGCCAAGCATGCCGATGGTGCAGGCGTTGAACAACGCCGTCGAGGCATCGTTGCGCAGCAGCCAGGCACCTGGGACCGAACTGGCGATGGAAGTCGCGACGTCTGTCCTGTACCTTGAGGCGGCGTTCGAGGATCTCGACCCGCAGGATCGGCAGTTGACGGCCCGTACCGTGCAGCTCGCCGGGCGGATCGAACGCGCGCGTGATGGCGGCCGTTCGGAGCCGCTCGAGCCATGGATGGAGGAGCTGTACCGCCGCGTGAGCGACCGCCAGACCATGGGCACGGTCGTCAGCGAATTGCGCAGCCACCTGAGCGAACTCGAAAAATCGCTCGACCAGTTTTTCCGCCGGCCCACCGAAAAGGGCCTGCTTCGCACCGTTCCGACGCAACTCCTGCAGATGCGCGGTGTGTTCTCCGTTCTCGGCCTCGACCAAGCTGCCCAGACGGTGCAGCGCATGCGTGAGAACGTCGACCAGCTCCTGATCGAAGAGTCGCCGGTCGACGAGATCCGTGCCTTCGATTCGCTCGGCAACAACCTGGGCGCGCTGGGCTTCCTGATCGACATGCTCAGCTACCAGCCCGCGCTGGCCAAGCGGCTGTTCGTGTTCGACACGGAAATCGGCGAACTCAAGCCGCTCATGGGGCGGCAGGGCAGCGAGGCATCGCCCGCGGCAGCGGCACCGGTGTCGTTCGCGTCGGCATCCGGCACTGTTGCTCCGACCGAGCCGGTTCTGAGTGTCGAAGAAGTCGATGCGCAGATCGCAGCCAAGCTGGCCGCGCTCGCTTCACCGGGTACGCGCAAGCCGCCGCCGTCGCCGATCGAGGAGTTCAGCCAGGCGACTACCAGCTGGACCGCGAAAATCACCGGTCCCGCGCCGCTCGAGGGCCTGCCCGATACCGAGGTGACGGAGCTCGAGGAAGACGACCTCCAGAACATCTTCCTCGACGAAGCGCGCGAGGTGCTTCACAACGGGCTGGCTGCGGTGTCAGCGCTCGGCGCTCGTCCTGACGACGAAGGCGAACTGACCGTCCTGCGACGCGCGTTCCATACCCTCAAGGGCAGCTCGCGCATGGTCGGGCTCATGGACTTCGGCGAAGCCGCGTGGTCGCTGGAGCAGGTGCTGAATACCTGGCTGGCCGACGAGCGTCCCGCAACGCCTGAATTGCTTGAAGGCACTCGCACGTCGCTGCGCGATTTCGCGAAATGGGTCGAGGCCATCGCCGCGGGCGAAGCTCACGACTGGCGCTCGGCGCCCTTCATCGCCGTGGCGGAATCACTGCGTACCGGCGAGCCGATCGCCCCGCCGGCTCGTGTCGCTGACGCTGACGCGCTGGTCGCAGCCGCGCGTCACATCGCCGCGGAATCTCTGGTCGCTCCAGCGGCGCCTGCCGAACTGCTGCCGCTGCCCGAGATGCCGGATCTCCCGGACCTCAGCCTGGATTTCGGCACACCCGAAGCCCTTGCCCCCGAGGAAATTGGCGAACCGTTGTCCGTCGAGCCGCGTGCCGAGATCACTGAACCGTCGCGTCGTCATGAATTCGACCTGCCGGTTGAAGAGCCGCAATCCGACAACGGCTTCGCTTCCACCGACTTTCTCGACTTCGACGCGAAGCCCGAGCCGCCACCGGAAGAAGTGGCGTCTCTGGGAGATACCGAAGACGCCGATTTCCTTGAGACCGTGCACACCTCGCTGGAGCCTTCGCGTCCTGCGGTGGTGCAAGGGCCGATTCCAGAGCCCCAACCGGAGCCCGAATTTGAACCGGAATGGTTGCGTGAGCCAGCGGCGGTGCAAGAGCCGGCGTTTGAACCCGAGGTGGAAACCGCCGTTCCCGAATCAGCACCTGAACTCGCTTTCGAACTGACGCTGGAGCCGGAGGCCGAGGCCGAGCCTGAACCGGTGGCAGAGCCGACCGTCGAATCCGCGCCTGCGATCGTCGAAATGGCGGACTTGGATGCGGAATCGCCCGCCGAAGCCCCGATGGCCGCCGTCGAGGATGTCGAAGATACCCCCGTGGTTGCTGCGGCACCGGCCGAAGTCGCCCCCGAGGCCCCCGCCGCACCGAGCGCCGAGGAGCAGGTGAAGGTGATCGGGCCGTTGCGTATCGGCATCCAGCTCTACAACGTCTATCTGAACGAAGCCGACGAGTGGTCGCGCCAACTGGCAACCGAAGTCGGCGAATGGGCGCTTGAATCCCATCAACGTGTCTCCGACTCGACGATCGGCCTTGCGCATTCGCTGGCGGGAAGTTCTGCCACGGTCGGATTCCACAGCTTGTCGGGCATGGCGCGCTCGTTCGAGGCGGCACTGCAGCATCTGCAGATGCAAGGCCGGGGAACGCCGGCGCAGGGTACGACCCTGGTGGCTGCTGCCGAGGAACTTCGGCGCCTGCTTCATCAGTTCGCGGCAGGCTTTCTCAAGGACCCGACCGAAGAGACGCTGCAGGCGTTGCGCGATGTCGCCGCCTCGCAGTTGGCCGCCGAGCCGGTCGAAGCCAAGGTTGTGCCGCTGCATATCGTGCGCGAGGCGGCAGCAGACGTGGCGCTCGATGAATCCGACGATGGACTCGATGTCGCTGACGCGGTTGACGTGGACCTGTTCCCGATCTTCGAGGAAGAGGCCGCCGAATTGCTGCCTCAACTGGGCGGCGCGCTGCGCGAATGGTCTCAGCATCCGGACGACACCGCATCGCGGTCCTCGGCGCTGCGCACGCTGCATACGCTCAAGGGGAGCGCGCGTCTGGCCGGTGCAATGCGACTGGGTGAGCGTGCTCACCGGATGGAGTCCGACATCGAGGTGATCGGCTCGGAGGGAGCCGACCACCGGGCGATCGAAGAACTGTTGACCCGCTTCGACGCCTTGCAGGCAACTTTCGATGCCTTGCGCGAGGCGGACGACGCGATCCAGGCGGAACTGATCAAGCGTGCCGTTGTAGCGACGCCAGAAGAGAAGGTCGTCGAGCCGGCCGCCGAAGCCGAGCCGAATGTCACCGAGACGGCGGCGGACGTTCCTGCGGTGGCCGTGCCGGCGGAGCGCCCTGCTGTTGCAATACCCGCCCCGTCCGCCCTTGTGCCATCGCGCGCGGTGTCGAGCCAGGCGGTGCGCATCCGCACCCATCTGCTTGACCGCCTGGTTGCCCAGGCCGGCGAAGTCATCATCACGCGATCGCGGCTCGAAGCCGAACTGGGTCAATTGCGCAGTTCGCTGAGCGACCTGACCGGCAACCTCGACCGCCTGCGCCAGCAGTTGCGCGACATCGAGGTTCAGGCGGAAAGCCAGATGCAGTCGCGCCTGGCCCAAGCCAAGGACTCCCAGCAGGGCTTCGATCCGCTCGAGTTCGACCGATTCACGCGCGTGCAGGAACTGACCCGCATGATGGCCGAGTCGGTCAACGACGTGGCGACGGTGCAGCGCACGCTCCAGAAGACGGTGCAAGCGACCGAGGATGACCTGAGCGCACAGGCGCGCCAGACGCGTGAACTCCAGCGCGGCTTGCTGCGCACGCGCATGGTGGAGTTCGAGGGTATTTCGGAGCGTCTGTACCGCGTGGTGCGCCAAGCTTCGAAGGACACCGGCAAGCAGGTCCGCCTGGACATCACCGGCGGCTCGATCGAAATGGATCGCGGCGTTCTCGACCGCATGACGCCCGCGTTCGAGCACCTCCTGCGCAATTGCGTGGCGCATGGCATCGAGGATGCAGCGCTTCGCGAAAAGGCTGGCAAGGATGCGAGCGGCCTGATCAACATCGAACTGCACCATGAAGGCAACGACGTCTCGGTAAGCTTCCAGGACGACGGCGCCGGACTCAACTATGAGGGCATCGCAGCTCGGGCCCGCGCGTTGGGTCTCGTCGCCGAGGGCCAGCAGCTCAGCCCCGACGAGGCTGCCGAGTTGATCTTCCAGCCTGGCTTCTCCACGGCGGCGCAGGTGTCGGAGCTGGCGGGACGCGGTATCGGCATGGACGTCGTGCGTGCGCAGGTCGCGGCACTCGGCGGCCGGATCGAAACCCATAGCAAGGCGGGCGAGGGCACCACGTTCAAGCTGGTGCTGCCGCTGACGACCGCGGTGACGCACGTGGTCATGATGCGCGCGGGGTCCGTCACGATCGGCGTGCCTTCCAACTTGGTCGAATTGGTATTGCGTGCGACCGCTGCCGATCTCGAAAAGGCGTACCTGGACCAGCGCTACGCCTTCGGTGGCGAGCAGGTGCCCTTCTATTGGGCCGGGGCATTGTTGCAGTCTTCGGCCGGCAGTGAACGCGCGCCGGCCAAGGCCAACACCATGGTCATCGCGCGAAGCGCGGCGCAGCGTGTTGCGCTCCACGTGGACGAAGTGCTGGGCAACCAGGAAGTCGTCGTCAAGAATCTCGGGCCTCAACTCTCCCGGCTGCCGGGTATGGCTGCCATTTCGGTGCTGGCTTCCGGCGCCGTTGCGTTGATCTACAACCCGGTTGCGCTGGCCGCGGTGCACGGCGAAAGAGCGCGCGCGTTACAAGCCAGCGCCGGCCGTCACACGGCGTCGAAGGATGCGCACGGCGCTGGACCCGCCACGACCGCACCGAAGGCCGCGTCGCAGGTCCCCTTGGTGCTGGTGGTGGACGACTCCATCACCGTGCGGCGCGTCACGCAGCGTCTGCTGCAGCGCGAAGGCTATCGCGTGGCGCTCGCGGCCGATGGCCTGCAGGCGCTCGAGCGGCTGCAACAGGAACGGCCGGCCGTCGTGTTGTCGGATATCGAGATGCCGCGCATGGACGGCTTCGACCTGGCGCGCAACATCCGCGCGGATGAGTCGCTGGCCGATCTGCCGATCATCATGATCACCTCGCGCATCGCCGAAAAGCACCACGATCACGCACGCGCGCTGGGCGTCAACCACTACCTCGGCAAGCCGTATTCGGAAGAAGAGCTGTTGCGCCTGGTGCGCAGCTACACAGGCGTTGATTTGCCCGTCGCGCTCGCGGCCTGAACGACCGCGTAACGCTGCAGCGTCCGCTCGCGTGCCTCGGCGTGATCGACGATCGGTTTCGGGTAGTTGACGCCGAGCTTGACCGCCGCCGCCTCCAGCTCCAACGGCTTTGCCGCCCAGGGCGCGTGGATCGCGGCATTGGGAAGCTTCGCGAGCTGCGGCAGGTATCGGCGGATGAACTTTCCCTCGGGATCGAAGCGCTCGCTCTGCGTGACAGGGTTGAAGATTCTGAAATAGGGTTGCGCATCGCAGCCGCTGGAACTCGCCCATTGCCAGCCGCCGTTGTTCGACGAGAGTTCGAAGTCGTTGAGATGCAGCGCGAAGTAGCGCTCGCCGCGTCGCCAGTCGATCCCCAGGTCCTTGCACAAAAAGCTCGCGACGACCATGCGCAGTCGGTTGTGCATGTAGCCGGTCTGGTTGATCTGCGCCATTGCGGCGTCGATCAGCGGGTAGCCGGTTTGCCCCTTGCACCAGGCGTCGAAGAGCGCATCGGCGTTTTTGCCGTGGTTCCACTGGATCTTGTCGTATTCGGCCCTGAAGCTGCGTGATTCGTCGCCGTTCGTCACATGCGGGTAGTGCACCAGGATCTGGAAATAGAAATCGCGCCAGATCAGCTCGCTGAGCCAGGTCGCGGCACCTTCGTCGCCCTGCAGCGAAAGCTGGTGCGCAACGCCGGCAAGCTGGCGGATCGACACCGTGCCGAAGCGCAAGTGCACGCCGAGGTAACTCGGTCCGCGCACGGCAGGGAAGTCGCGCGCCGTGTGATAGCGATCGATGCGCTGGAAGAAATCGTCGAACAGCGCGGCGCCGCCCTGGCTGCCGGTGGGAATGTCGAGGTCGCCGAGGTTGCTTTTCTCGAAGCCAAGATCCGCGAGCGTCGGCACGGGCGCGCGAAACTTCTCGGGCGCTGGGGCCAGTGATTCCGCATAGCTGCGAACAGGGTAGGGTTTCAGGTAGAAAGCGTCGAGCTTGCCAAGCCATGCGCGCTTGTAGGGCGTGAAGACCGTGAACGGCTGTCCGGCCTGCGTCAACACCTCGTCGCGGTCGAAGACGGCGTGGTCCTTGTAGGCATGGAAGGCGATTCCCGCGTTTGCCAGCGAGCCGAGCACCTTGGCGTCGCGTGCCAACGCGCCGGGCTCGTCGTCGCGGTTCGCAAACACGGCCTGCACTTCGAGCGCGCGCGCCAAATTCGCGATCTCGTCCTCGGCTTTCGCATGGCGAACGATCAGCGATCCGCCGAGGGCGCGAAGTTCGGCGTCGAGTTCAACCAGCGATTCGCGAATGAATTCGACGCGTCGGTCCACGCGCGGCAGCGGGTCGAGGATGGCGCGGTCGAAGACGAACACGCAAATGACCTGCCGGCAGGCTCGCAGCGCCTGATAGAGCGCGGCGTTGTCATCCACGCGCAGGTCGCGGCGAAACCACATCAACCCCTTCGGATAGATCTTGTCGACGGCCAGTAAAATCGGCGGCATGGCCTCCGATTCTGCCCCGATGAACCTTACGCATCATTTCCTGATTGCGATGCCGGGTCTGGAAGACAAGGCCTTCAGCCGCAGCGTGGTCTATCTCTGCGAGCACAGCGAGCGCGGCGCGCTCGGTCTGGTGATCAACAAGCCCAGCGACATCAATCTCGGCGTGCTGTTCGAAAAGATCGAACTGCATCTCTCCAGCCCTGAACTCGGCAATGCGCCGGTCTTCCAGGGTGGCCCGGTGCAGACCGAGCGCGGCTTCGTTCTCCACGAACCCGTTTTTGCCGATGCGGACAAGCCGAACGAGTCCGTCTACGCATCGACCATGACCATTCCCGGCGGCCTGGAGATGACGACATCCAAGGACGTCCTGGAGGCGCTTGCCACCGGTGCCGGCCCGCGCAAGGTGCTGGTTTCGCTGGGTTACGCCGCCTGGGGCGAGGGCCAGCTCGAATCGGAACTGGCCGAGAACAGCTGGCTGACGGTCGGGGCCGACCCGGCGGTGATCTTCGACACGCCGGTCGAGCAGCGCTACGACAAGGCCCTGTCGCTGCTGGGCCTACAGGCGTGGACCCTGTCGCCTGACGCGGGGCATGCATGAGCGTTTCGGCGATGCCTGACGCTGCCCCTCCGGTCCCTTCCCATTTCCAAATCTTCCTGGCTTTCGACTACGGCCAGAAGCGCACTGGCGTTGCCAGCGGCAATCGTTTGCTGAAGACGGCGACGCCGCAGCCGACCATCAGGGCCGAAGGCGGCGCACGCTTCGCGCAGGTGCAGGCACGCATTGGCGAATGGCAACCCGACGCATTGGTGGTCGGCGTTCCGTACCATCCCGATGGCGCGCCGCACGAAAACACCCGGGCGGCGCAGCGCTTCGCCCGTCAGCTGCATGGCCGCTTCAAGCTGCCGGTGTACGAGGTCGACGAACGCTACAGCACGACCGAGGCGCTCGCCTCGGGCGCGCGCGATGCCGACGCAGCGTCGGCCTGCATCATTCTTGAACAGTTCCTGAGGAGCCTTCCGTGAACTCCATTCCTGACGCCGAGGCGCTCTACGTCGAGTTGCTGCGTGGCGTGAAATCCCTGATGCGCGAAGATACGCGCCTGGTCGGCATCACCTCGGGCGGCGCCTGGCTGGTCGAGCGCTTGCAGAAAGACCTGGGCCTGTCCGGCGCACCTGGTGTGATTTCGTCGGCCATGCATCGCGACGATTTCGCTCGCCGCGGGTTGTCGGCGAGCGCCCAGACGTCGCTGCCCTTCGACGTCAACGGCGCCGATGTCCTGCTGCTCGACGACGTGCTCTACACGGGGCGGACGATCCGGGCCGTGCTCAACGAACTGTTCGACTTCGGCCGGCCGGCGCGCGTGCGGTTGGCGGTGCTGATCGATCGCAGCGGGCGGGAGTTGCCGGTGGCGACCGATTTCGCGGCCCAACACCTCGAACTGCCGGCGACCCAGTTGCTTGCGCTGGCCCGCAGCGAGGCCGGCGCATTCAGTTTCAAGGTGGAGGAAAACGCTTGATGCTTTACAAACGAAATCCCCAACTCAACAAGAACGGCGAACTGATCCATCTGCTCTCGATCGAAGGCCTGCCGAAGGACATCGTCACCCACATCCTCGACACCGCCGCGAACTTCACCAGCGTGAGCGACCGCGAGGTCAAGAAGGTGCCGCTGTTGCGCGGCAAGAGCGTGTTCAACCTCTTCTTCGAGAACTCGACGCGCACGCGAACCACCTTCGAGATCGCGGCCAAGCGCCTCTCGGCCGACGTCATCAACCTGGACATCGCGCGCTCATCGGCGACCAAGGGCGAATCGCTGCTCGACACCATCGCCAACCTGAGCGCGATGGCGGCCGACCTGTTCGTCGTGCGCCACAGCGAGTCGGGTGCGCCCTACCTGATCGCGCAGCACGTCGCACCGCACGTGCACGTGGTGAATGCCGGCGACGGGCGCCATGCGCACCCGACGCAGGGTCTGCTCGACATGTACACGATCCGTCACTACAAGAAGGACTTCGCGAACCTCACCGTCGCGATCGTCGGCGACGTGCTGCATTCGCGCGTGGCGCGCTCCGATATCCATGCGCTCACCACGCTGGGCTGCGCCGAAGTGCGTGTGGTCGGCCCCAAGACGCTGGTGCCCGGCGACCTCGCCCAGATGGGCGTGCGCGTGTGCCACACGCTGGAAGAAGGCATCAAGGACTGCGACGTCGTCATCATGCTGCGGCTGCAGAACGAGCGCATGAGCGGTGCGCTGCTGCCCTCGTCGCAAGAGTTCTTCAAGACCTACGGCCTCACGCCCGAGAAACTGCAACTGGCCAAGCCCGATGCGATCGTGATGCATCCGGGGCCGATCAACCGTGGCGTTGAAATCGACTCGGCGGTGGTCGACGGCCGGCAGAGCGTGATCCTGCCGCAGGTCACTTTCGGCATCGCGGTCCGGATGGCCGTGATGAGCATCGTCGCAGGGAACGAAGCATGAGCAACCTTCTGATCACCAACGGTCGCGTCGTCGATCCTGCCTCGAAATTCGATCGCACCGCCGATGTCGCGGTCGCCGATGGAAAGATCCTCGCCATCGGCAATGTCTCCAGCGAGTTCCGCGCGGACCGCACGCTTGATGCCCAAGGGTGCTTCGTCGTACCCGGGTTGGTCGACCTCGCGGCGCGATTGCGGGAGCCCGGCTACGAGCACGAGGGCATGCTCGAAAGCGAAATGGGTGCGGCCGTGGCCGGCGGCGTCACGAGCCTGGTCTGTCCGCCCGACACCGATCCGGTGCTCGACGAGCCAGGCCTGGTCGAGATGCTCAAGTTCCGCGCCGAGAAGCTGCAGCGCGCTCGCCTGTTTCCGCAGGGCGCTCTCACGCGCGGGCTGGCGGGCGAGGTGCTCACCGAAATGGCCGAACTGACCGAGGCCGGTTGCATCGGCTTCGGTCAGGCCGAAGTTCCGTTCAGCAACACGCAGGTGTTGCAGCGCGCGCTTCAGTACGCCAGCACCTTCGGTTACACGGTCTGGCTGCGCCCGCAGGAGCGCGACCTGGGCAAGGGTGTCGCTGCCAGCGGGCCGCTGGCCACACGTCTCGGATTGGCGGGCGTGCCGGCGGCTGCCGAGACGATCGCCATCTTCACCATCGTCGAACTCATGCGCAACACTGGGGCGCGCGTGCACCTCTGTCGTCTGTCGAGCGCGGGCGGTGTGGAGCAAGTGCGCGCGGCCAAGGCGGAAGGCTTGCCGTTGACCTGCGATGTGAGCATCAATTCGCTGCATCTCGTCGATACCGACATCGGCTACTTTGACAGCCGCGCACGCCTCAATCCGCCGTTGCGTCAGCAGCGCGACCGCGACGCGCTGTCGGCCGGGCTGGCCGACGGAACCATCGATGCGCTGGTCTCCGACCACACGCCGGTGGAAGCCGACGCCAAGACGCTTCCCTTTGCCGAAAGCGAGCCCGGCGCAACGGGTCTGGAATTGCTGCTGCCGCTCGCGCTGCAATGGGGCGAGCAGAGCGGCGCCGGCTTGGCGCGTGCCATCGAGGTCGTCAGCGCTGCGCCGGCACGCCTGATTGGCGCCGAAGGCGTGGGTCGACTGGTCCAGGGCGGTGCCGCGGATGTCTGCGTGGTCGACCCCGCGCACGAATGGCAAGTCACCCCCGACGCACTCAGGAGCCAGGGCAAGCACACGCCCTTCGGCGGCTACGCGATGCATGGACGTGCCCGCTACACGCTGGTGGGCGGCCGCGTCGTGAACGGCTGAGCAAGCGCAGCGCACGATGCAGGCTTTGTCCGCAAGCTTCAGGCTGCTGCGCGCGATCGCGCATGTGTTCGGGGGCTGGTGGACCATCCGCACCAAATTTCCGCACCTCTCGGTCGCTGAGCGCGAAGTGTGCGTTCAGCAATGGGCGGAGCGCATGCTGAACCTGATGGGCATCAGCCTGACGGTGCAGGGCACGCCGCCCGCACACGGGCCGGTGTTGCTGGTCTGCAATCACCTCTCATGGCTCGACATCCTCACGATCCACGCGGCGCGGCACGTGCGCTTCGTTTCCAAGTCGGTCGTGCGCCACTGGCCCGTCATCGGCACGCTGTCGACCGGCGCAGGATCGCTCTATATCGAGCGCGAGCGAAGGCGCGACGCCATGCGCGTGGTACATCACATGTCGGAGGCCTTGCGCAATGGCGACGTGATCGCGGTTTTTCCCGAAGGAACGACCAGCGACGGCCATGGGTTGCTGCCTTTTCACGCGAATCTTCTTCAGGCGGCCATCTCGGCCGGGGCGCCCGTGCAGCCGGCGGCCCTGCGTTTTGCCGATGCGGCGTCGGGGGAGACGAGCTATGCGCCCCGGTATATCGACGACGACAACCTGCTCACTTCCGTCTGGAACACCTTGAAGGCACCGCCGTTGCTCGCGATCGTGCGTTTCGGCGAATCCCAGTCCTCGCAGGGGCGTGAAAGGCGCGAGTGGGCGAAGAGCCTGCATGGCGATGTCCAGACGCTGCGCCGCGAGTTGAAGTAAAAAACAGCGCCCTGAAGGGCGCTGTGCAACGGCGCCATGAGCGCCGGGAGGAGGAAATCGTCGCCGGAAGCTAGAGCAGTCCGAACACCTTCAGCCCGATGATGACCACGAGCGGCACACCGCAAAGCCAAAGGATGATGCTCTTCATGAAGGGTCTCCCGATAATGCCTACGTACTCACATTAGGCGGTCATTGCGGATCTCGATGCCGGAAAAGGCAATGGGACAACGTCGTCCACTGCCTACAACAAGTCTCAGCGCGGCAACAGACCCAGGTAGTGATCGAGCATCTGGAAATGGTCGTCCAGGAATCGATCTTCTCGTTCGCGCAACTGCGCAATCGGTGTCCATTCGGCGGCCGCTGCATCGTCATCCGCCTGCAAGGCAGGAAGATCGCGCTCCCCCAAGTCAAAGAAATGGCCGTGCGTGATGGTGCGGCCGCGCTGGCTCCGATCAGGCTGGTCGAATACGTCGTTGGCTCTCAGGCAGGCGCGCAACGTTGCTGGCGGCAGCGCGAGGTGCGTTTCCTCTTCCAGCTCGCGCAGGGCAGCCTGCAGCGTGGTTTCGCGTTGTTCCAGAAAGCCACCGGGCACCGCGAGCAAACCCTTGCCGGGGGCCTGTCCGCGTTGGATGAGCAAGACCTTGTCCTGGCACTTCACGACGCAATCGACCGTCACCAGCACCGGCGGGTAGGGCGCCTTTGCCCACGCCGCCTCGTACTCGCGGAGCAATGCCGCTTCCTGCCGCAGCGCCTCGAAGGGGCCTTGTGCGCTCCACTCCCGCAGGAAATCCACGGTACCTGCAGGAATTTCTCCCGCAAGTTCGAGCACGGCCTTCGAGGGCGCGGCGAACAGCGCATCGCGCATGGCGCTCGCGCGGCGAACGGGGATGCTTTCCCCGAGCTTCAGGGACCATTCGGGGAATTCGCGGAGGTATTCGCGCGTTGCGTCCCTCAACTGCCCAACCAGCACGGTTGAAGACGGTTTGTCCAAGCCGTGCTCGGTCAACGCGTGCGCAACGCCATGCCGGACCGCCGCCAACCACCGCGTCTCGTTGAAATAGTCCCGGACTGGCACGAACATGACGCGCTTGCGTTCCGATGCAGGCAGGGCCCGGCGCACCATTTCCGCGCGCTCCTCCCAACTGAACGGGTGTTTGGGCGAGCGGGCCTGGAAGGCCGAGCCGATCACCACGACCACGCGGGTCGCAACGTCGAGCGCCTGCTTCAGCAGGGAAAGATGGCCGTCATGAAACGGCTGGAAACGGCCGATGAGAACGGCGAGGTCGCGTGTGGAGGGATGTGAGGCAGTCATGCTGAATGCGAGCATAGGGTGTTCGGTTTCGCGAACACCTTGCTCGAGCAATTGGAATCCTGAGACGCGCTCAAGTCCAGTCTGCCGACAACTTCCCGGCAACTTGTCAGGAGCGCTTCGCCAGCATGCTTCCCAGCGCGAACACCGAATTCGGTGCATTGATCGGCGCGGGTTTCACGCGCGCGGTCGGCACGGTCGCGCGTCGGCCGGGCCGCTCGACTTCCACGCCTCGCGCGATCTGTTCATCGACCAGGCTCTGCAGCGTGATCGAGTCGAGAAACTCCACGGCGCGATGGCGCACGGAGGCCCAGAGCTCGTCCGTCGCGTGGCGATCCACCGCGCCAGGCGCGTCGACGGCCAGTGGCCGCGCCTTGTCGTCCGCAATGCCGTCGATGGCCATGATGATGTTCGCAACGGTGACGTCTGCCGGCTTTCTGCAGAGTGAATATCCTCCGCCCGGGCCGCGGGTCGATTCGACCAGTTGGTGGCGGCGCAACTTGGCAAAGAGTTGTTCGAGGTGCGACAGCGAAATCCGCTGGCGGCGACTGATGGAGCCCAGGTTGACCGGACCCGCGGTGCCTTGCAATGCCACGTCGATCATGGCGGTGACTGCAAATCGGCCCTTGGTGGTGAGACGCATGGTTGATTCTTCCTGTGTGGGGGCGGCTGGCGCCGCCGGATCAGCGCATCGCGCGCAGCGTCGCGATGCAGGCGCTCGCATCGAGAGAGGGCAGGAGCCGGAAGCCTCTCGAGGCGGCGAGGCTTAGACGGGGAGGGCGATGCCGCGAGGCGGCCGCTTGGGCCGCTCGAGCCAGGGAGAAGGCGAGCTGGTCGAGGCCGATCGTGGCGGCCATGCAGAGGCGACTGCCGCAACCAGGAGCGGGTGCTCGCCGGTCAGGCATTCGGTGAAGTCGAGGTTTGCTTCGTCAAGGCCTGCCGCTTCGTCATCCACGTCAGCGGTCAGCGGATCGGCAGGGGAGGATGCGTCTTGCGCCGATGTCGTGAGCTTGCTGATGCCGTCATGCGGCTCGCTCGCTGCGACTTGCGCGAAGGTCGCGAAGCCGTAGCAAGAAAGCAGAAACGCAAAAAAAGAGGCAATGAGCCAGCGTGGCATGGGCGGTGGATTTTAACTTTGCGCCGGATCACGGTCTTTCAACCCGCGTTGCGATCATTCTTCAACGGCGACGCCGGACCTGCGCTCGCGGCGTGCTTTCGACCGGGTCTAGGTGGCGGACCCGAAAAGCTCGGGTTTTAACCCGGCGATTGAATGCGCGCCACTTCATTGATCGACTTGCAGTCCGAGCCAGGGGCGGCACAGTGGAGTTTTCTCAAACCGTGAAGCAAGGAGAGTCGTATGAAGAGTGTTCTTCGTTCAACGATGGGTGTACTGCTCGCCAGCGGTGCGCTGATGGGCGCGGCGAGCGCAGCAACTGCGCCTGCGACCGTGACTTGTGAAGATCCGCGCGTGGACCGCACCGCGTGCTATCGAGAGGCGGCCGCGGCACAGGAAGCCATGAGACAAGGCCGATTGAACAGCCCTGGCGGCTATGAGCAGAACGCGCTCGCGCGCTGCCAGCGCCAACCCGTCGAAGCGCGTGCGGCCTGCGAGAAGCGCGTGCGGGGCACGGGCAATACGACGGTCACCGGCAGCGTCCAGGGGGGCGGCAAGCTTCGCCGCAACGAGATGCCTGCGCCGGCGCCTGCGAAGACGAATTGAGTAGTGCGTCGCGGCGAGGACGAACTCGCCGGCTTGGGATTCCTGTCGCAACTTGAGGTTGCTCGTGTTTACGCCATCTTTGCTTTCACTTGGTGCACGTTGCTCACTGCAATGGCGTTGGATGGCAACGGGGCGCTGTTGCCTCGCACAGGAGATCTCAAATGAACGCAAGTCGCTCAACGTTCGTCAAGCTGGCAGCTGTCGCAACCGTCGCCGTGGCGGCACTTGCCGGCGCTGAGTCGGCAAGTGCGGGCACAAGCTGGTCAGTTGGTATTTCTGCGCCTGGGGTGGTCATTGGGGCTGGCGAGCCGGCCCCCGTGTACTACCGGCCTGCGCCGCCGGTCGCCTATGGCCCGGCTCCGGTTTACTACGGAGGAGGGCGACCGGTCTATCGCACCGACTGGGATGGTGGTCGCCGCTGGGATCGGCGCGATTGGGATCACCGCGACAGGGAGCGTCACGAGTGGAGGCATGAGCGCCGCGAGGAGCGGCACGGTTGGCGCGAACGGGACTGATCGGCCTCCTGGCTATTCCCATCTTGGAAGGTCCTGCAGCGCATCGTTGGGCCGGTCGACAAGGTCGACGCCGGTAATTTCTTTTCCGCTCGGCCCCAGTTCGACATTGCAAGTGATTTCCCACTTGTGGTCTTCGGTGCGCCGCACGAGGCAAACCTCCTCGCCGGCAGCAATGAGCTTGATGCAATCTTCGACGCTAGTGCGCTGCACGGCGCCGAGGGTCAATTCAGTCGAGCCAAACTCTTTTTCCACGACCGGGTGGATGGCGACAAGATCGATCGTCCCATCTTTGTAGTGGACAGCGGATATTGCGTGCTGGGCCATCGGTGACCTCCGATCTTGGGACGACCCAGTATGGCGCCTGCGTTAGTCTGCCTGTCGCAGAAATGGGTATGGCGGCCCAAAAAAGAGCCCGCACGCGGCGGGCTCAATGGCCCGGGGGCCGGAGGGAGTGGGCCTGCTCTCGAGCAGGCAAGGCGAGCATCGCTGCCAAAGTGGGAGACTTCTGGGGGTCGGTCTGGCTGGCATCGGTCGCGCTTAAACTGAAAACTAAAGTGTGTGATTGTTCCTTGGGGCGCGGTGAGACCGCCAAACACAATGCCTTCATGGCGAAACGATCAACCGACATCCAGAATTTCAGCGGCTTCGCGGGCCTGAATCGCGCAGATCTGACGCACGAGCCCCGAAAACCCCAAGAGCATGGCGTACCGTGGGGACGCATTGCGCTGGTCGCCGTTGCGAGCGTGATCGCTGCGGTGGTGCTCCGCGTACTCGCAGCCTGGTAAGTTGCTGTTCTCCACTGGCCCCGTGGACAGGGCTGTGGACAACGACGTGTGAAACGTCGGCGAACCGCTCCTGATGGGCCTCAGGCTGCGGTGCCTAAAAAACAAGCACCCCAGCTTTTGAGCGCCTTTGGTGCCCTCGACAGGAATCGAACCTGTATCTGAGTCTTAGGAGGACCCCGTTCTATCCATTGAACTACGAGGACGAGAGCGGCCGCAACTTTACCAGTTCAGTCGAACCGCACCGTGTAGATGAGGTCAAGGCCGCTGGGTTGTCCCGCTTGTCCGCGAAGCGTGAGGCGCTCGGTGAGGTCATAGAAGATGAAGAGTGTGCCCAGGGTGCCGGCCAGGCTGCGTTCGTAGGTAATGTAGAAATCCCGCGCGAAGCGCTTGCCGACGGTGACGGCCGAATCGCGCACGTCGCCACCGCTGCCCGGGCCCTTGAAGCCGATTTCATCGAGGCCGAAGCGGCTGGCGAGTCCGCCGCCGGTCCCGCCACTGCCGAGACCTCCGAGGATCGCCAGTGCAGCCTGCTGCAGGATGACGGATTCGCCGCCGCTGGTGGCCGACGCGCGCCCCAGCATGAGCCACGAAAGCGTCTCCTGGTCCGACAACTGCGGATCCGAATACAGCCGCACACGCGGTGATTGCGCGGTACCGGTGATGGCAACGCCGGCGCGCTGCTGAATGTTGGGCCGGATCGCCAGGATGTCGAGTTGCGGATTGTCGACCGGCCCGTTGAAGCGCGCGATCCCGGTTTCGATGGTGAGCTGCTGTCCGTAGGCGCGGTATTGGCCGCTGACGGTCCTGACCTCGCCCGTGACGCGCGGCAGGGCGTCCAAGGCAGTACTGTGAATGTCGAGCTTGCCCGCAAGCCGCGTCGTGATGCCGTGTCCCTGCACCGCGAAATCATTGCCGAGGTCGAAGCTCACCGTGATGTCCGGCGGCTTGGCCGTCCGTGGCGTGGCGCCCTGTCCTTCGTTGGACTCGGCCAATCTTTTCGCTTCTTCCTGCGCTTCGCGGTCCCGGGCTGCCGACCGGATCACCACGTCGCCGCCGAGGCCGGGCGCGGTCTGGTCAGGCAGGATGATGACGGCGCGGTCTGTCTTGAGGTCGCCGCGCACGGTGAACTGCCCGCCGTCGAGCTTGGCCTGCAGATCACCCGAGAGGGTTATCTGCCTATCGGACCGCACCAGCATGCGCAGCGAGCGCAATTGGGCCTGCACGGCCATGCGGATTCCGGAACCCGATCCGGCGGCGGGCGCAGCGCCCCACGCCAGTTCGCCCTTCGCCGACAGCGTGCCCCCGTCCCTCGATGCTTCACTCGCCGCGGTGCTGATGTTGCCGCCCTGGCCGGGAATGCGCGTCTGGCTGCCGAGGCCGCCCTTGAGGGTGAACTCCGTGATGTCGACGTGGTTGCCGGCGAGCGTGGCCCGCAGGCGTCCCTCGCGCAAATCGAGCCCGTCGACCAACGCGCGCAAGGCAAGCTCGTCGGCGCCGAGCGTGCCGTTCCATAGAGGTTCGGCTCGATTGCCGGAGAGGGTTGCGTCGGCTTGCAGCGTGCCGGCGATTCGCCATCCCGGTGGCGCCAGCATCGACCAGACGCCAAGGTTGGGCATTCGCGCCGTAACGCGACCCGCCAGTGGCGCGTCCGGCGCCCACTGCCAGCCGGCTTGGCGTTTCTGGAGCCGTGTGCTGGCCTCGACGTGGATCTCGCCCGCCCGCTGGCTTTCCCACGCCAGGCTGCCGCGCACCGTGTCGCCTTCCGCATCGAGCTTGAGTTCGGCTTGGCGCAGACCCGCCGGAGTGCTGACGCCGGGGCCGGCTGCGTCCATGGTGGTTTCGCTGGCCGTGCCGGTGCCGTGGCTGGTGATGCGGGTGACCAGTGCGGCTTCGCCCGCCTGGACGCGAATGTCGCCGCTCTCACGCGCGACGCGGACATGTGCGCGCAGTGCGTCTCCGGCATCGATGTCCCATTCGCCATTGAAGAGCAGGTCGCCGCTGAAGCCGATTCGGGCGAGCGCACCCGCTTCACCGGCCGCCTCCAGCCATGCCATGGGCAGGCCTTTCAGTTGGCCCTTGGATTGAAGACGGATGGCGCGGGCCTCACCCGACCCGCTGCTGCTGAAGCGGGTCGGTTGCCAGTCGATCGTCACCGTGCCGGGGAGGGGGCCGTGCAGTTCCGCACCGGCGCCCGTGCCCTCGATGTCCAGGCGCGACGAATCGCCGTTGACGGTGCGCACGGTCGCGCTGATGGGTCGGCGCAATTCCAGTGTCCAGGGGCCGGGGCGCGTGCTGTCCTTGAACTGCGCGCGCAGAGTGGCAATGGCGGCGTGCCACTGGTTGGCGCGTTCGATGCCGCCGCTGGCGCGCGTGTCGAGGGTGAATTTCCGGGTGCCGGTCGTCGCCTCGCCGTTGAGGGTGAGCGTGGCCTGCGCGAGGCTGCCGGACAGCTCGGCGCGCACGCCGCTGAGCGCGACCGAAGTCGCTTCCCCAGTCTCGGGTGGCGGAAGTCGAAGGGCGAGTTTGGGAACGGTCAGCGTGGCCTGGAGCGTAGGCTCCACGCTGCCCCGCGGTGCCGGCGCGTTCGCGTTCTGCAGGCGGCGCTGCACCGCCTGCCATCCGCCTTTCCAGCTGGCGTCTAGGCGTGCGTTGCCTTGGACGGCCGCGCCGGCAAACACCCCTTCCAATTCGGGTAGGCCTTCGATCCAACGCTGCAGTGCGGCGGCGTCATCGATCTGCGCGCGGACCTGGCCGTCGCCGGTCGTGGGGGCGATGCGCCCTTGAAGCCGCGCAGTACCTCCGGGAACAACGAGATTCAGATCGCCGCTGCCGGCCTGCTGCTCTACCTGCAGTTGCAGGCGACCATCGATGCTGGCGTGCTGGGCTTCGATGCGCAGGGACTTGAGGTCGAGCACCTTGTGCTGCCACTGGCCTTGCGCGTTCGCGCGCTCGAGGCGCAAGCCGTGCAGGCCCGCGCCGCCTGTGGCGCGAAGCGCAGCGTCGAACCGGATCGCATCGCCTTGCTGATCGGCCTTGACGGTGCCGCTCAGCGGCGCGCCGGCAAGCTCGGTGTGCAATTCGCCGAGCTGGACACCGCTCACGGTGGCTTGTGCCTGCCAAGGGTCCGGTGCCGGGCTCCAGTTGCCTTCGACCTGAATGCGTCCGCTGCCCAGGTGCACCGTGGCCTCGGGCAGTGTCCAGGTCCTGCCATCGAATTCGACTTGCGCCTCTGCCTGCTCGACCGGCAACTTGCCCGTGTCCCAAGGCCCGGCGATCGCATTGCGGATATCGGCCTTGGCCTTCCAGTTCTTGTCGCCAGCGGTGGCGTCGGGGCCCGCCTCGATCTCGCCGGTCAGAAGTGTCGAGGGCGCTTGGGGCCAGAGGCTGGCGACGTCGAGGTTCTGAAACTCTGCATGGGCGTCGATGACGGGTTGCGGCTGCCACGGCGCGATGTTTGCCTGCACCTGAGCGCGCATCGGGGCTTCCGCGTTTTCCTCGACGGGCTGGAGCTGCGCATTCACGGCGAGACGGGCGTCCGATCCGGACAGCGTTCCGTTGGCGGACGCTTCGGCGAGGATGTTGATGGCGCGATCCTCGCCCAGCAGCGCACGCACCCGGCCGTTCACCTTGGCGTCGATGGCCATGGGCGCCGGGCCTTGGAGGTCGACGTGCGCGCCGTAATGACCGTCCGCCACATCCACGCCGTTGATTTCAAGCACGTGATGCTCGTTGCTGTAGCGATAGCTGCCCTCGAGCTTCGTGGCCTGGAGCGCCGGCGGGCCGGCCCAGCGCAGGTCGTCGATGGAGAACGGCAGCTCGATCTCCACCGGCAGCACGATCTGCTGGAGCGGCTCGACGGGCTGATCCTGGGGCGGGCCGCGCTTTTCGATCAGCACCTGGCCGGCATGCACTTCGCCGAGTTGAACCCTGCGCCTCAGCAGCGGAGCGAGTCGCCATGAGATACGCGCGTCGTTCACTTCCACCGCAAGGGTCTCGCTCTGCCAGCGCAGCCATCCGATGCGCCCGCCGGCGCGCAGCGAGCCCGACACGTCGCGGCTCTCGAGCGTCTGGCCGGCGGGCAGGTAGCGGGCGGTTCGTGCCAGCGCGAATGCCAGCGATTCGTCCGAGCCGAGCCACCACCATGCGCCGGCCGCCAGCGCCAGCACCAGCGTGACCAGGACCGTCACCGACCAGCTGATGAAACGCAGCACGCGCCCGCCGCGCGAGCGAGGCGACGGTCCCGGCGGCAACTCCGGCGTTCGGGACGATTCGGGCGTTTCGGTCGACATGGCCTCGAGCATCTCAAAAGGTGAAGCCCAGGCGCAGATGGAGCCTGAACTCCTTCACTTGCACGCCGTAGGCCACATCGATCTGAACCGGTCCGATGGGGCTTCGCCATCGTGCGCCGACGCCGACACCCACCTTGGCCTCCATCTGGTCGGGCTTGTCCGCCACTGCGCCGACGTCGACGAAGGCCGCGCTTTCCCAATCCGTGAATTTCCCGTCGTAGACGAAAGGACGCAGGTACTCGATGCTGCCGACACCCAGATAACGTCCGGCGATGACCTGGCCGTCGGGCTTGACCGCGCCGATGGACCGGAATCCGTAGCCGCGCACCGTGGTGTCGCCCCCCGTCAGGAATCCGAGCGTCGACGGGATCTGCGCACTGTCCTTTGCGACCACGGCCCCGGCTTCAGCGCGCAACTGGATGCGGGCCTCCCGCGTCTGCGTGCGGTCGCCGTTGTGCACGCTGCCGGCGGGCACGAAGCCGGTCCAGCGCGCGTAGGTGCGCGTGAAAGGATCGCGTTCCCCGCTCAGCGTGTACCCCGCGCCGAGCTCCAGCGAAATCCCGTAGCCACGGGTCGGCGCGGCTGCGTTGTCGAAGTAACGACCGGTCCAACCCCAGTTCAAGCTCAGTGCCGAGGCTGCGGGCGGCGGGAGGAAGCCGTGGTTCACCGCGTAGTCGTATTGCAGGAAGTAGCTGCGGTCGATGTGGTCGCTGTTCTGGTTTTTCCCGCCGCGCAGCCGGCCGCTGTCGACCGTGTAGCTGCCCGAGACTTCGCTTTTCAGCTCGGCCGAAGTGAACGAGCGCCACCCGTTGTCGCCCGGGATCGCGCTCCATTCGGTGCTGAGCGCCTGCTTGTCCTTGTCGAGCGAGAGCTTGGAAACCGCACGCCAGCCGAGCAGCGGCATGCTGTTGTGGATGTGGTCGAGCGAAAGACGCGGGCCGCTGTCGGTTGTGAAGCCGATGCCGACCACCACCCTCTGGAACGGCGCCTCGCGCAGTTGGGCGATGACGGGCGCGAGCAACGGGTCGGTGTCCCGCGTATCGAGCGTGAGGAAGACGGATTCGAAAAATCCGCTGCTCGCCAGACGCTGCTGCGCATCGAGCAATTGCTGCTGGTCGTAGTCCGACCCAAAGGGAACGCGCGCGATCCTGCGGATGCTGTCGGCGTCATAGCGCTGATTGCCCTGCACCACCAGCGGGCCGAAGCGATACGCCGGACCGGATTCGTAGGTCGCACTGAGCTTGGCCTCGCCGTGATCGGCGTCGATTTCGGCGCGGCTCGAAACGATACTGCCTGTGGGGTAGCGTCGTGCCGTCAGGCTGCGAAGCGCGGCGGCCTTGGCGTTGTCCCAGGCTTGCTGGTTGAAGGTCTGGCCTTCGCGCAGCGCCCAGCCGGAGCGGATCGCGTTGCGGCGCGCGTCGGACTGTGGGTCTTCGGCAATCGGGCCACTGAAATCGATCTGGACTTCGTGCACCCGGGTGAGTTCGCCCGGCTCGACGGTGATCTTGACTTCGCGCGGTGTCTTGGCGCCGGGCGTTTCCCGCATTTCGAGCGTGAGGGTGGGCGTGAAGTAGCCGAGCGTATTGAGCAGCTCGCGGGCGTTGCCCTCTGCGGCCACCATCAGCCGCGAGAGCTCGACAGCGCCGAGGTCATCGAGTTTCTTGTAGCGCTGGATCTCCAGATTGCGCACGAGGAAGTCGCGGACCGAATCCGGCGCCTGCACATCGACCGAGAACGACCCGCTGCCCGACTCGCTCGAGGCTCCCGCGACGGGCGTTGCCGATGTATCCGTCTCTTCGTCCTGCTTTTGTGGCAGCAGGCTGCATCCCTGGAGAAGAAGGATGCTTGCAAACAACAACGCCGGCATCCAAGCCGGCGTGAGAGATGGAACCGCCCAACGCATGCGGCCATTCTGACAGCATGGACTTCGGCCGCCGGGCGGCCATGCCCCCCGTCAGCGGCCGATGAGCTTCCGTCCCAGCATCCAGACAAACGGCGGGACGATCATCCGCGCGATGGCCTTGGCTTGGTCGATGCGCTCCGTACGCATGAATCTCGATGCGGATTCGTCGCCGAGACGCTTGCCCGCCACGGGACTTGTATAGAAGTACGCGGCGACCGAACGCCGGGGGCGTCCGTCGGGTGTCTGAAGCGGCTTGGTGTGACCGTGGTAGCTCACGGGACCGTGCGGCAACAGGATCGTCCGTCCGAACTCGGGCTGGATCGAAGTCACGCAACGATCGGCCTTCTTGTCCCAGAGCTCCAGCGCCGAGCCCCATTCGGGATCCCATCCCTTGTTGAGATAGGTGATGAAGACCATTGCGTTACGCAGGCCGATTTCGCGATGACGATTGAAATCGCGATGCACGGCGAAGGTCGCGCCATTCCTGCTTTCGTGAAGGCCGCCGCCGAGCAGCTTCGGATCCGTGAGGAGATACGGAACCCCGGTGATCGACGTCAGCCACTCCGTAAACCAGCCTGAGCTGACGATGTCGAAGTAGAGTTGCGAAGCCGCCTGCAGCGAGACGCCCGGGATCGATCGCCGCGTGGATTCGTACTTGGTCTTGACGTCCGTCCAGCCGGACTTGGGAAGCTCGTCGAACTCCGCGGCCACGAGTTCCAGCAGCGCCGGATGAAAGAGGCCTTCGAGGACGAGGTACGGGAAGGGTTTGGCGTTTGCCAGTTGCTCTCGGAGTTGCGCGCATCGCTCGGGCGCGAAGAACGACCGGTCGACCAATTTGGCAAGCGGCAGTTGCACGCCCCTGATGCAGACATAGTCCGCCGAGGGTTGGAACAGGGCATCGAGGGACCCCGATGACCACGGCTGCTCATGGAGCGGGGCATCGATCTTGAACGATGGCAGGGCAGACATGGCAGCACCTCCTCGGATTCTGGGACTTATGGCTATTGAATCCTTGAGTCGTCACTTTAGTGCAAGGAGGGCATTGCGTGACAGATTTTTTACCAATTTATCGAAATGTAAGCGCGCAACCCCAATAAGAAGGAGGCGCCGACCCCTTGCCTGTCACAGGGTTGTTACTTGGAGAGCAGGCGCATCGCATCCTCGAGGCCCCGCAGCGTGAGCGGATACATGCGGTGGGACACAAGTTGCTGCATCACCGCGATGCTCTGCCGGTATTGCCAGACGCCCTGGGGCTCGGGATTGATCCAGGCGAATTTCGGAAATGCGTGGGTCAGGCGCTGGATCCACTCCGCGCCCGCCTCTTCGTTGTTGTATTCGACGCTGCCGCCCGGCTGGAGGATTTCGTAAGGGCTCATCGTCGCGTCGCCCACGAAGATGAGCTTGTAGTCCTTGTTGTACTTGCGAATGATGTCCCAGGTCGCGAACTTCTCGGAGTAGCGACGGCGGTTGTTCTTCCACATGAAGTCGTAGACGCAGTTGTGGAAGTAATAGAACTCCAGGTGCTTGAACTCCGTCTTGACGGCCGAGAACAGCTCCTCGACGCGCTGGATGTGCTCGTCCATGGTGCCGCCCACGTCCATGAGCAGGAGCACCTTCACGTTGTTGTGGCGCTCGGGCCGCATCTTGATGTCGAGGTAGCCCGCATTGGCGGCGGTCTTGCTGATGGTCTCGTCGAGATCCAGTTCGTCCTCGTGGCCTTCGCGCGCGAACTTGCGCAGCCGGCGCAACGCGACCTTGATGTTGCGCGTGCCGAGTTCCTGGCTGTCGTCGTAGTCCTTGTAGGCGCGCTGGTCCCAGACCTTGACCGCGCTCTTGTTCTTGCCGGCGCCGCCGATGCGCACGCCCTGCGGGTTGTAGCCGCCATGGCCGAAGGGCGAGGTGCCGCCGGTGCCGATCCACTTGTTGCCGCCTTCGTGGCGCTCCTTCTGCTCCTCGAAGCGCTTCTTGAGCGTTTCCATGAGCTCGTCCCAGCCCATCTTCTCGATCTTGGCCTTTTCTTCGGCGGTGAACTCGCGCTCCAGCGTCTTGCGCAGCCAGTCGAGCGGCACTTCCTTGGTGAAGTCGGCGAGCATCTCCACGCCCTTGAAGTAGGCGGCGAAGGCACGGTCGAACTTGTCGTAGTGCTTCTCATCCTTCACGAGCGAAGTGCGCGAGAGGTAATAGAAATCGTCGAGGCTGAAAGCGCCGTCGGAATTGGGGCCAACGACATCGGCCTGCAGCGCTTCAAGCAGGGTCAGGTATTCCTTGACCGATACCGGCAGCTTCGCCGAACGCAGGGTGTAGAAGAAGTCGATCAGCATGGCGAATCACTCCTGGGCCGGCTGGCCTGAGCGGGGCTTGTCCAACAGGTAGAGCAACTGAGCGCGCACTTCGGGCCATTCTCCCGAGCGAAGGCTGTACATGACGGTGTCGCGGATCGTGCCGTCGCGCCGCAGCGCATGACCGCGAATCACGCCGTCCTTCTTTGCGCCAAGGCGCTCGATGGCACGCTGTGACGCGTGGTTGAAATTGTCGGTGCGCCAGCCCACCACGTGGCAACCCAGCGCGTCGAACGCGTGCGTGAGCATCAGCAGCTTGCAGGTGGTGTTGACGTGCGTGCGCTGGCAGCGCTTGGCATACCACGTGTAGCCGATCTCGACGCGCTTCACCGGCGGCAGGATGTCGTGGAAGCTCGTGCTGCCGAGCACCGTGCCGCTGGCTTCGTCAGTCACGGCGAAAGCGAAACGGTTGCCGGCCTCGCGCATCTGCAGCGCACTCTCGATGTAGGCGCGCGTGTCCTTCGGCTCGGGTACCGAAGTCACGCGGATGTTCCACAACTCGCCGTCGGCGGCCGCGGCGCGCAGGCCTTCTTCGTGGTCGAGCGACAAAGGCACCAGGGCGATGCCGCGCGCCTTGAGCGTGACAGGTTCAACGAAAGCCATGGTCAGGTCCTTCGGGGCGACTCAGCGGTTGTTTCGTTGCATGAAGACGAGCTTTTCGAACAAGGTCACGTCTTGTTCGTTCTTGAGTAGCGCGCCGACCAGCGGCGGTACCGCGACCTTGTCGTCCTTGCTCTGGAGCGCTTCGAGCGGAATGTCCTCGGCAACCAGCAGCTTCAACCAGTCGAGCAGTTCGGAGGTCGAGGGCTTCTTCTTCAGGCCGGGCAGGTTGCGCACGTCGTAGAAGGTCTTCATCGCGGCGGTGAGCAATTCCTGCTTGAGGCCGGGGAAGTGCACCGCGATGATGCTCTTCATCGTTTCGGAATCGGGGAACTTGATGTAGTGGAAGAAACAGCGGCGCAGGAACGCGTCGGGCAATTCCTTTTCATTGTTGGAGGTGATGAACACCACCGGCCGGTGCTTCGCGCGGACGAGTTCGCGCGTTTCGTAGCAATAGAACTCCATGCGATCGAGTTCGCGCAGCAGATCGTTCGGGAATTCGATGTCGGCCTTGTCGATTTCGTCGATGAGCAAGGCGACCGGCTCATCGGCCGTGAAGGCCTGCCACAGCACGCCCTTGACGATGTAGTTGTGGATGTCCTTGACGCGCTCGCCACCGTCGACGTCCGCCAATTGCGAGTCGCGCAGCCGGCTCACCGCGTCGTATTCGTACAGGCCCTGCTGGGCCTTGGTGGTCGACTTGATGTGCCACTGGAGCAGCGGCAGGTTGAGTGCCTGCGCCACTTCTTCCGCGAGCATTGTCTTGCCGGTGCCCGGCTCGCCCTTGACGAGCAGTGGTCGTTTGAGCGTGATGGCGGCATTGACCGCGAGCATCAGATCTTGTGTGGCGACGTAGTTGTCTGAACCCTTGAATTTCATGGATGGCATTGGGCAGGGTGGTTGAAAGAACACAACATTGATCTGTGCTGCGGCGCATTCCGACTGCCTCGCTCATGGGGCCTCGCAAAGAGCCCCCATATAATCAAATGTTGATTAGAACCTTGTATCTCCACGAGATTGTGCGCGCAAAATGAACAAGTTGTTGACCACGATGTTTGCCTTCGCTGTCGCTTGCGTGACGGTCTCGGCTCAAGCCCAGAAGATCACGGGCAATGCCGAAAACGGCGCCAAGAAGACCGCGATGTGCATGGGCTGCCACGGCATCATCGGGTACCAGGCGAGCTTTCCCGAGATTCACAAGGTCCCGATGATCGCGGGACAGAGCGCCACCTACATCGTCTCTGCGCTCACGCAATACAAGGGCGGCGAGCGCAAGCACCCGACCATGCGTGCCATCGCCGACACCCTGAACGAGCAGGACATGGCAGATCTCGCTGCCTACTACAGCCAACTCGGCCTCAAGGAAGGCGACGCACCCCCGCCCGCCACCGCCAAGGCACCCAGCGAGCACGTACAGGCCCTCATCGCGCGCGACAAGGACAACGCTTGCACCAAGTGCCACGGCGCCAACTTCAACACCCCCAACGACGGCACGGTCGCCAAGCTCGCCGGCCAGCATGCCGACTACCTCTACGTAGCGCTCAAGTCGTACAAGGTGCAGAACCGCCCGAACGTCGGCCGCTCGCACGCCGTGATGGGTGGCCAGGCCAAGAAGTACACCAACGAAGAGCTCAAGGAACTCGCCACCTACATCAGTTCGCTGCCCGGCGATCTGAAGACAGTGCCTGAGTCGCGCTTCCACCACGAAGAGTAGTCAGAGCCTCATCAACGACAAAGCCCGCTCTCGAGCGGGCTTTGTCGTTTCTGGCGTTGCTTCGCTCGATCAGACGTCGAAGAAGACCGTTTCCGCAGGACCTTGCATGTGGATGTCGAAACGGTAGGTCACCGCGCCGCCCGATTCGCTGCGCTTGGCGATCAGCGTGTTGCGGCGCTCGGCCGGCACGCTGTTGAGCACCGCGTCCTTCGCGTTGGCGGCGGACTCGTCGCTGAAGTAGACGCGCGTGAAGGCGTGCAGCAGCATGCCGCGCATCATCACGATCACGTTGATGTGCGGGGCTTCGCCGGAGGTCTCAGGACCGGGCTTGACGGTGTGGAACACGTACCGGTTCTGCGCGTCGGTGCCCGTGCCGGCGCGGCCAAAGGCGCGGAAGCCGATCTCGCGTGCGTGGTCGATCGACTGCGGGTATTCGCCAGTGCCGTCGGGCTGGCTGATCTCGACCAGCGCGTCGTTGATCGGCTTGCCGTCGCCGTCGATCACCTGGCCTTCGAGGCGGATGCGCGCGCCGCGAGCGCCGTCGAGTGCGACGACCGCGTCGAAGGGTTGGTCGAAGTCATAGCCGTACTGGGTCGCGGCCAGGCCGTAGGCGAAGTAGGGGCCGACCGTCTGCGAAGGGGTCTGGCCGAAGTTGGTTTCGAGTGCGCTCATCATGGTTCGGGTCTCCTCAGCGGGTTTCGAAAGGCGTCTCGTCGGCGCCGCGCAGCACGATGTCGAACACGTAGCCGAGCGCATAGCCGTCTTCCGTGACGTCGAGGCTGAAATCCGAGATCAGCCGGTTGCGAACCTTCTCGGGCGTGCCGGTGATCATCGGGTCGTATTGCAGGAGCGGGTCGCCCGGGAAATACATCTGCGTCACGAGGCGGCTGCCGAAGTGCTCGCCGAACAGCGACACATGGATGTGCTGCGGCCGCCATGCGTTGGGGTGATTGCCCCACGGGTAGGCGCCGGGCTTGATGGTCAGGAAGCGGTAGCGGCCTTCGCTGTCGGTGAGGCAGCGGCCTGCGCCCAGGAAGTTCGGGTCGAGCGGCGCGTCGTGCTGGTCGACCTTGTGGACGTAGCGGCCGGAGGCGTTGGCCTGCCAGATTTCGACCAGCGTGTTGCGCACGGGGCGGCGGCGGTCGTCGAGCACCTGGCCGGTGAGGATCATCCGTTCGCCGAGCGGCTCGCCGTTCTTGCGCGCATTGCGCGTCAGGTCGTGGTCGAGTTCGCCGATGCTGCTGTGGCCATACACCGGCTGGCGCAGTTCACCCAGCGATGCCTTGAGCGGAATCAGCGGCTGGGTGGGGCCGCGCTTCACCGTCGACTTGTAGCCGGGATAGACGTAGGAGGGTTGGCTGGGCCAGTCGCGTGGTGCGAGGTGCGGCAAGCCGGCGCCGGCGGATTTGGAAGAGGACATTCGATTTGTCTCCAGGTTCGTGGGGATGCCCGAACTCTATTCATGCGAAATGCTGATGTAAATTGACGGATTGGCGATTTTTCATAACCAACAGTTATTCAATGCCGAGTTCTTCCGAAGACTTCGTCCGTGGGGTGCAGTTGCGGCATCTCCGTTGCCTGGTGGCCGTTGCCCAGGAGCGCCATCTTGCGCGCGCTGCGGAACGCCTGGCGCTGAGCCAGCCCGCGGTTTCGAAGACCTTGGCCGAACTCGAGGAACTGGCCGGTGCCCGCCTGGTTGAACGCGGCACCGCGGGCCGGCGGGGTATCCAGGGACTCACCGCCGCCGGCGAGCGCCTGCTGGCACATGCGCTGCGGGTGCTGGAGGCGCTCGATGCGAGCGCCCAGGCCGTGATGCCGGCATCGGGGGAGCGTCCACAGCGGCTTCGCATCGGTGCGCTGCCCAGTGTCGGCCCTTCCCTGCTGCCTCCTGCGCTGGCTGCCTTGCGCGAGCGGTTGCCCACGCTGCAAGTGCAAGTGCAGACCGGCGCCAACGCGTCGTTGCTCGATGCCCTGCGCGCAGGCGACCTGGACCTTGTCGCGGGCCGCATGAGCGATCCTCAGTTGATGGCAGGCCTGACCTTCGAGTTGCTCTACACCGAGCCACTGGCGGTGGTGGCGCGGTCCGGCCATCCGCTGGCCGGCGGGGCCCCATCCGTACAGGATGTGCTGGCCTATCCGCTGGTCGTCTACGGCGAAGGCACGATTCCGCGTCATCACACGGAAAGTTTCCTCTCGGGGCTCGGGCTGCGCCTGCCGTCGCATGTGACGCAGACGCTGGACCTTTCGGTGGCGCGGGCGTTGCTGGTCCGGTCGGATGCCGTGTGGTTCACGCCCATCGGCGCGGCTTCCGACGATCTTGCGTCGGGACAACTGACACGGCTGGCGATCGACACCGTCGGCACCGAAGAGCCGGTGGGCCTCCTGTTGCGAAGCGATGCCGAACCCTCGCCTGCGAGACAGGCGCTGATCGCCTTGCTGCGGGAGGCGGGCGCGACTCAGTCGCGCGTGGCGCGCCGCTGAACGCAGGCCACGTAGGCGTCGCCGTCGGGCGGCCGACCGGCGCGCTGGCTTTCCCACATCATCTGGCCGAGGCACTCCATGGCCTCATGGTGCGCATCGAGCAACGAATCGCGGCGCACGGCCAGCAGTTCGACGGCCTGCCGTATGCCGCGCGGCTGATCGATCGAGCACTGCTCGCTGATCGACAGATGCATGGAGAGGTGCAGGAAGGGATTTTCGCGCCCGTCCTTGCCGTCGTACACGCGCGCCACGGCGGCGTCGGCATCGGCGAGGTCCGCGTGGTATTCGGGATGTTCGTCGATCCAGCGGCTGGCGATGATTTCGAGCGCTTCCATCGGCTCGCCGCGGCGGCTCTTGGCGAAGACGTCGCAGAAGAAACGACGCACTTCCTCTTGGGAGGGATTGAACATGCGCAGAGATTAGCACCGACCCTCAGGCCGGCGCCGGGCCGCCCCAAGGCGGCCTGCGGCCCCCTTGGGGGGCAGCGAGTACACGTAGTGACGGAGCGTGGGGGCAATATCTCAGCGCATCGGGCCCAGTCACCGCTACATTGCCAAGCCATGGACCGTCTGGAAAACATCGAGACATTCGTTCGCGTCGCGCAGACCCAAAGCTTCGCTGAGGCGGCGCGGCAAATGCGCGTGGCCAAGTCGGTGGTCACCAGCCGCGTCAAGCAGCTGGAGGACCACGTCGGCGCGCCGCTCTTTCATCGCAGCACGCGCGTGGTTCGGCTCAGTGATGTGGGACAGGCCTTCCTGCGCGACTGCACCGAGCTCGTGGGGCGGGCCAACGACATCATGGACCAGATGCGCGACGCGCGGGCCGGCCCCACGGGAACGCTGCGCATTCATGCGCTGACCGGCTTCGTGCTGGGCCATTTCGCGACCTTGCTGCGTGCGTTCCAGGTGAGCTTTCCGGACATCCATCTCGAACTGATCGTGAGCGACGCGGTCGTCGATCCGGTCAAGGCCGGCGTCGATTGCGCACTGCAGATCTTTCCGGCGGCATCGACCGAATTGGTGTCGCGGCCGCTCTTCCCGGTACGGCGCGTTTTCTGCGCCACGCCCGAATACCTCCGCGCGCGCGGTACGCCGGAGAGTCCGCGCGACTTGCACAAGCACACGCTGGGGCTGTATTCAGGCTACCCGACGCGCGACCGCTGGACGTTCCACCACCAGGGCGAACAGATCACGCTTTACATGAGCGCCGCATTGCTCACGAACAGCGTGCACCTGCTGCGCGAATACGCCATGGAGCACGCCGGCATCGTCTGCCTGCCGACGCTGGTCGCGGGCGATGAGATCCTGCGCGGCGACTTGCAGGTCGTGCTGGCGGAGCACCAGTTGTCGTCGTTCTCGCTGAGCGCGGTCTACGCCGGGACTTCGCGCAATGCGTTCAAGCTCAGGTTGTTCATCGAGCACATCACCGCGGCATTCACGCGCGTGCCGCCGTGGGACGCGGCCCTGATCGATCGGGGGCTTCTGCCGGAGACCTTGATCGCCGACGCGTGACCGGGGCGTGCGCGGCGCGGCTCGGGCGGCACGGGTAAACCCTGCCGATTGACCGGATTCCGCGAACAATGCGGCCCGGTTTTGATGCCTACCGCAGGCGGTCCCTGTTTCCTACAGTGCATTCACCGCAGCCGAAACGCTGCACTGTTGCCACCCGAGGAGACAAACCTATGACCGCTGCCTACCAGACCCGCTTCGGGTCGCTGAAGCATTTCGAGAAGGGCCACGTCGAGCCGATCGCCGATGACGTCCGCCACTACGCGATGTCGAACTGCTTCGACATCGCGAGCAAGAGCAAGCCGTACGAGAAGGTCGTGTTCGGCCAGAACCAGATCTACGTGCTGGAGACGCTTCGCGCCGAAGGCACCTCGCCCTGGTACACCAGCGCGCACGACGAGTTCGCGCTGGTGATGGACGGCGATGTCGAGGTGCACCTGGTCAAGCTCGAGGCAAGCCAGACCGTTGCGGACGAGAACAAGAACGGCGCTGTGCTCGTCAAGGGCGAGCCCAAGGGCCAGAAGATGGGCTGGATGAAGCTCTCGCGCGGCCATCAAGGGCTGCTGCCGAAGAACACCGCCTACCAGTTCCGCGCCGCCGGCGAACCCGGCGTGATCGTCCTTCAGACCTGCAAGGGCGACCTTTCCGTCGAAAAGTGGGCAGACATCTGCCAGACCCACTGAGTCCCACAGACACATCGAGGAACCAAGCCATGAACGCACCCGCCGAACTCGCCAAGGTCATCGCGTCGCAACCCGACGCCACGCTCGGCTACAAGGACTTCTCGCTCGGCAGCTTCGGCTTCCGCCGTGACGAGTATTTCGCCCACATCACCTGGAAGACCCGTGACGGTCGGCCGATGAGCCACACGATGGACATCGGCAACTACCTGCGCGCGCTAATGCGCGACGTGGCCTGGGGCTTCTTCTACGGATGGGTCAACTTCGACGACGTGGTGGGCACGGTCAATCACTACCAGTCGGTCGACCTCTACGCGGGCAGCTTCAACGGCACGATGAAGGAAGCCGGCATCGACCTGCTGGAGAACTTTCCGACCGCGCAGATTCGCGCCACCTTCGAAGCCATGCTCGACGACTGGACCAACGAGAGCTTCGATCCGTTCTCGGCGCCGCAGGAAACCGGCTCGCCCTACGGCCGCAAGAATGGCAACAACACCGCCAAGATCACCCGGGCGCGCGAGCTGGCCAAGCGCTGCGTCGGCCTCAAGGGCGACCTCGATCTGCGTAGCGACGAGCGCGGCACGCCGATCAACCGTGCCTTCGCGGATGTTCCGCAGGGCCAGCCCGAACTGCATCCCGAGCCGGGCTTCGAGAACGAAGTGCACGCGTTCAATCTGTTCGGCTTCCTGAGCCGCTCGCAAGTGACGTGGAATCCGAGCTTCACCTCGGTCGTCAAGCACAGCTACATGTGCCCGACCACGGAGGAGCACATCCTGCCGATCATCCACGGCAACGACCGCGTCGAGTGGTTCTTCCAGATGACCGACGAGATCCACTGGGACTGCGGCGACAAGAACACCGGCAAGCCGATGGCGCGCGTGATCATGAAGGCCGGCGACATGGCCGCCATGCCCGCCTATTGCCGCCACCAGGGCTTCAGTCCCAAGCGCTCGATGCTGCTGGTCTGGGAGAACGGTTCGCCCAGCCTCGTCTACGAGATCCAGAAGGGCGAGAGCCCGGAGATCCCGGTGGAGTTCTGACACTCGCCCCCAGGTTGGCTCACTGCGTGTAGCCGCCCACCCCCTGCCGGGGGCAATACCGGCGGCCCGGCGGAGCCGGTTCCGCGGTATTCCTGGTCTTGGGACGTGGCGGTGTCATGCGTGCGAGGAGACCTGAAAGCGGCTCGCGACCGGCGCCTTGCCGGTGCGGGGTCGCGCCGATCAATCATCCGCTTGGACAGCGAAGAAGGAGACTCACCATGGCACTCACACGTCAATCCATGACCGACGAGCAACGCAAGTCGGTGGCCCTCGAGTACCTCAAGGCCTATGACAACGGTGGCGTCACGTCCACCGGGGGCTCGATCCTCGACGTGTTCGCGGAGGACGCGCAGGTCTACTTCCCGAAATGGGGCCTGGCCAACGGCAAGGCGCAGATCGGCCAACTGTTCGGCGAGGTCGGCAGCCGCGGCAAGTCCATCCGCCACGACTACGCGGGATTCAACTGGATCTTTACGGGTACCGACCTGTTCGCCTGCGAAGGCACCAGCTTCGGCGAGCATGCGGACGGGCCCTGGCGGGCCGGCGTGCCCGAATGGGGCGCGGGTCGCTGGTGCGATGTCTTCGAGGTCCGGGACTGGCTGATCCAGCGCTGCTTCATCTATCTCGACCCAGACTACGCCGGCAAGGACACCGCCCGCTACCCCTGGTTGAAATGACACACCCCCAGGTTGGCTCACTTCGTGTAGCCGCCCACCCCCTTGCAGGGGGCAACACCAGCGGCCCGGCAAAGCCGGTTCCGCGGTGTTCCCGGAAATTTGCAGTGACAGCCTAGAGATCCTTATATGACCCTCGCAGACATCCAACGGGCCGCCGGCCTGAAGACACCCATCCGGCGCCAACTCTTCATCGACGGGCGATTCGTCGACGCCGAATCGGGCGAGACGCTGGCCACGCTGAACCCCTACGACAACTCGACCATCGCCGACGTGGCGCTGGCCGGCAAGGCCGACGTCGACAAGGCCGTGGCCGCAGCGAAGCGGGCCTTTCCGGCATGGAGCCGCATGGCGGCGGCGGACCGTGGCCGCATCCTGCTCAAGCTCGCCGATCTGATCGAGGCCAACACCGAGGAACTGGCGCGCCTCGAATCGCTGGACACGGGCCACCCGGTGCGCGATTCGCGCAGCCTCGACGTGCCGCGCACGGCAGCGTGCTTCCGCTACTTCGGCGGCATGGCCGACAAGTTCCAGGGCGAGACCATTCCGGTCGAGTCGGGCTTTCTCAACTACACGTTGCGCGAGCCGGTCGGCATCGTCGGCCAGGTCGTGCCGTGGAACTTCCCGCTCATGTTCACGAGCTGGAAGATGGCGCCCGCGCTCGCGGCGGGCAACTGCATCGTGATGAAGCCGGCGGAGATCACGCCACTCAGTTCGCTCAAGATCGTCGAACTGATGGCCGAAGCGGGCATGCCCGATGGCGTGGTCAACATGGTGCCCGGACTGGGCCACGTGGTCGGCCAGTACATCGCCGAACACCCGGAGATCGCGAAGATCGCCTTCACCGGAAGCACTGCGACGGGCCGGCGTGTCGTGGCGGCAAGTGCCGGCAATCTGAAGAAGGTCCAGCTCGAACTGGGCGGCAAGGGGCCGAACATCGTGTTCGAGGACGCCTTCCTGCCCGCTGCGGTCAACGGCAGTGCATGGGCCATCTTCCACAACCAGGGGCAGGCCTGCATCGCCGGTTCGCGGCTGATGCTGCACGAGGAGATCGCCAACGCCTTCCTCGACAAGTTCATCCCGCTCGCGCAGTCGATCCGCCTCGGCAACCCGCTGGACGAAGAGACCGAGATGGGGCCGCTCACGAGTGCGCAGCACAAGGAACGCGTGTTGAGCTACGTCGAGGTCGCGAAAGGCGAGGGCGGTGAAGTGCTCACCGGCGGCAGGTCGCCGGGCGGTGACCTGGCGCGCGGCTGCTTCGTCGAGCCGACGGTGGTGCGCGCGAAGTCCTACCGCGATCGCGTTGCACAGGAAGAGGTCTTCGGTCCTTTCGTCACCGTGCTCACCTTCAAGTCCGACGAAGAGGCGATGGAGATTGCCAACGGCACCGACTACGGCCTCGGCAGCGGCTTGTGGACCGGCAACCTGCAGCGCGCCCATCGCGTGGCGCGCGACATGCACGCGGGGATGGTCTGGATCAACAGCTACAAGCGCGTGAACCCTGGTTCGCCGTTCGGCGGTGTCGGCCAGAGCGGCTACGGGCGCGAGATGGGTTTCGACGCGATGCGCGAATACACGCAGGTGAAGAGCGTTTGGGTCAATATCGACGCCCAGATACCTCCTCACTTCGCACGTTGACCATCATGCGCGACTTCATCTACACCAGCCATCCGCAGCGCGTCGTGTTCGGCGCGGGCTCCCTGCAGCATCTCGCGCGCGAGATCAACGCGCTGGGCGCGCGCCGCGCGCTCGTGTTGTCGACGCCCGAGCAGCGCGGGCAGGCGGAGCGCGTGGCCGAGATGCTCGGCTCGCACGCCGCCGGCATCTTCGACCGTGCGGTGATGCACGTTCCGATCGAGACCGCACGCGAGGCACGTGAAGTCGCGCGCAAGCTCGATGCCGATTGCGCCGTGGCCATTGGCGGCGGCTCGACCACCGGACTCGGAAAGGCCATCGCGCTCGATTCGGGCTTGCCGATCCTCGCGATTCCGACCACCTATGCCGGCAGCGAGATGACGCCGATCTACGGCCTGACCGAGGCCGGGCTCAAGAAGACCGGCAAGGATCCGCGCGTGCTCCCGCGCACGGTGATCTACGACCCGGAACTCTCGCGAACCCTGCCCGTGGGTCTGAGCGTGACCAGCGGCATCAACGCCATCGCGCATGCGGCCGAGGGCCTCTATGCGCAGGACAGCAACCCGGTGATGGACCTGATGGCGCAGGAAGGCATCGCCGCGATCGCGCGCGCCCTGCCCGCGATCCGCCAAGCGGCCGACGACATCGAAGCACGCGCCGATGCGCTCTACGGTGCATGGCTCTGTGGCACCGTGCTGGGCAACGTGGGCATGGCACTGCACCACAAGCTCTGCCATACGCTTGGCGGGAGCTTCAACCTGCCGCATGCCGAAGTGCACACCGTCGTGCTGCCGCATGCGATCGCGTTCAATGCCCAGGCCGCGCCGCGCGCGATGGAACGCATCGCGCAGGCACTTGGTTCAACGTCCGCACCACTGGGCCTGCAAGCGCTCGCTCGCGACAACGGCGCGCCGATCGCCCTCAAGGACATCGGCATGCGTGCCGAGGACCTGGACCGCGCCGCCGATCTTGCGGTGAGCAACCCCTACTGGAACCCGAGGCCCTTCGGCCCGGCGCAGCGCGACGAGATTCGCGCGCTGCTTCAGCGCGCCTTTGACGGCGACCCGCCGCGCTGACGACCCAAGCGATTTGTGCAGGAAGAGAACGAGAACCAAAGAAGGAGACAACCATGACATTGAATCGCAGACAGTTCACCCAGGCCGCAGCCGCTTTGGCGGCGAGTGGCGCCACACCACTGGTCTTCGCGGCCGACACGATCAAGATCGGCTACGTGTCGCCGCAGACGGGACCGCTCGCGCCGTTCGGCGAAGCGGACAAGTGGGTCATCGACCAGATGAAGACGGCCTTCAAGGACGGCATCAGCATCGGCGGAAAGAAGTACGGGGTGCAGATCGTGCTGAAGGACAGCCAGTCCAACCCGAATCGCGCGGGCGAGGTCGCCAATGACCTGATCCTCAAGGACAAGGTTGCGCTGGTGCTCACCGCAGGCACGCCGGAGACCGCGAACCCTGTGAGCGATGCCTGCGAGCTCAACGAACTGCCTTGCATCTCGAGCGTCGTGCCGTGGCAGCCCTGGTTCTTCGGCCGCAAGGGTGATCCGGCCAAGGGTTTCAACTGGACCTATCACCTCTTCTGGGGCCTGGAAGACGTCATCGCCAATTTCACCAACGGCTGGAAGTCGCTGCAGACCAACAAGAAGGTGGGTGGCTTGTTCCCGAACGACGGCGACGGCAATGCATGGGGCGACAAGGAACTCGGCTTTCCGAAGCCGCTGTCGCAGATGGGCTTCACCCTCATCGATCCGGGCCGCTTCCAGAACGGCACGCAGGATTTCAGCGCGCAGATCGCGGCCTTCAAGAGCGGCGGCGTCGAGATCGTCACCGGCGTGGTGATTCCGCCCGATGCGAAGACTTTCCTCACGCAGGCGAGGCAACAGGGGTTCCGCCCGAAGATCATCACCTTGGGCAAGGCCTTGCTTTTCCCGGGGGCGATCGACGCGCTGGGGGATCTGGGCGATGGGCTCTCTACCGAGGTGTGGTGGAGCCCTTCTCATCCCTTCACGTCGAGTCTGACCAAGCAGAGCGCCAAGGCGCTGGCCGAGGCGTATGAGGCCGGTACGAAGAAGCAGTGGACGCAGCCGATCGGCTTTGCGCATGCCCTGTTCGAGGTTGCCGCCGACGCCTTGTCGCGCGCCAAGTCGGAGAAGGCATCGGACGTTCGCGATGCCGTCGCCGCGACCTCGCTCGCGACTGTGGTCGGCCCGGTGAAGTGGGGCGGGCAGGGGCCATTCAAGAATGTCAGCAAGACGCCGCTGGTGCTCGGCCAATGGGGCAAGGGCACAAAGTACAAGTACGAACTCACCATCGTGAGCAACGAAGCCGCCCCGAACATCCCCGTCGGCGGCAAGCTCAGGCCAATGCCGACGTGAGCACTGAGATGTCGGTGCATCTTGCTCATCATGTTGGAAACACCGCGGAACCGGCTTTGCCGGGCCGCTGGTGTTGCCCCCTGCAAGGGGGTTGGCGAAGCGACACGGAGTGCGCGAAGCCTGGGGGTGTGTCATGAGTCTTCTCGCGCTCCATGCCGTCAGCAAGTCCTACGGCGCGCTCAAGGTCACGGACGACATCACGCTCGCCGTGACCGAGGGCGAGACGCTGGGCATCCTCGGGCCGAACGGCGCCGGCAAGACGACGCTGTTCAACCTGATCTCGGGTGACGTTCGCGTGGACGCGGGGCGTGTCGAGTACGAAGGCCAGGACGTGACCACGCTCAAGCCGCACCAGCGTTGCCACGCGGGCATCGGCCGCAGCTACCAGGTGCCGCAGCCCTTCGGCAATATGAGCGTGTTCGAGAACCTGGTGACGGCCGCGTGCTTCGGCGCGCAGGAGCGCGAGCAGGAGGCCTGGCAGACGGCGCACGAGGTGTTGGCGCAGACCGGTCTCATGCCGCACGCGAACAAGCCCGCCGGCGGGCTCACGCTGCTCGATCGCAAGCGCCTCGAACTCGCGCGTGCGTTGGCAACACGGCCGAAGCTGCTGCTGCTCGACGAGATCGCGGGCGGCCTGACCGAGCCGGAGGCAAAGCAATTGGTCGAGGAACTCCAGGAGATCAAGGCCCGCGGCGTCACGATGATCTGGATCGAGCACGTGGTGCATGCGCTGCTGTCATTGGCCGATCGCCTCTTCGTCATCAACTTCGGGCAGAAGCTGGCGGAGGGCGAGCCGCGCGCGGTGATGAACGATCCGGAAGTCCGGCGCGTGTACATGGGGATGGAGGCATGAAGGTATGACCGCACTGCTGGCAGCCCACGGGCTCAAGGCCTTCTACGGCGATGCCCAGGCGCTCTTCGGCGTCGACTTCACCCTCTCTCAGGGCGAACTGGTCGCGATCATCGGGTCGAACGGCGCGGGCAAGTCGACGTTGCTCAAGTGCCTGACGGGTCTGGTGCGCGCGCCGCGGGATGCGGTGCATTTCAAGGGCGAGGCGATCGGCGGCTTGCCGCCAGGCGAGATCGTGAAGCGCGGGCTGGCGATGGTGCCGGAAGGCAGGCGCCTCTTTCCCAGCCTGAGTGTCGAGGAGAACCTGCAGATCGGCGGTCTCACCGGCCGCAAGGGGCCTTGGAACCTGCAACGTCTCTACGCGCTGTTTCCGATCCTGGCTGAGAAGCGGCACAACCCGGGCACGGCGCTGTCGGGCGGCCAGCAGCAGATGGTGGCGCTGGGCCGCGCGCTGATGAGCAACCCCGAAGTGTTGTTGTGCGATGAGTTGTCCCTCGGCCTCGCGCCGATCGTGATCCGCGAGATCTACGCGGCGATGCCGACCATTACCCGCGAGGGCATGACGGTGGTCATCGTCGAGCAGGACGTGACGATGGCGCAGCGCGTATCGCAGCGCATCCATTGCCTGCAGGAGGGTCGCGTGTCGCTCCAGGGCCGCTCGGACGCGCTCACGCGCGAGCAGATTTCGCAAGCCTACTTCGGCATGTGAGCGAGGAGACATTCCGTGCTTGAAACCATCGTCCAGGGCGTGCTGCTCGGCGGCCTCTATACCCTGTTCGCGCTCGGGCAGTCGCTGATGTTCGGCGTCATGCGGCTCACCAACACCGCGCAAGGGGACTTCATCATCCTTGGCGCGTTTGCCGTGATCGCAGGCACCTCGCTGTTCGGCGATGCGCCGTTGCTGATTTCGCTCGCCGTGCTGCCGATTGCCTTCGGTTTCGGCTACGCGCTGCAGCGCTACGTGCTCAACGGCACGCTGGGCAAGGACCCGTTGCCCTCGCTGGTCGTGACCTTCGGATTGTCGATCGTGATCCAGAACCTGCTGCTGGAGCTGTTCTCGGCCGATCCGCGCTCGATCGAGACCGGTGGGCTCAACACCCAGGGGTTGCGGCTGGGGGAATCCCTGTCGATTGGGGTGCTGCCGCTGATCGTGCTCGCAGTGGCGCTGGCTGCCACGGCATCGCTGCAGTGGGTCTTCGCGAACACGTCGCTGGGTCGTTCTTTCCGAGCTGTGTCGGACGACCGCGAGATCGCCGAGTTGATGGGGTTGAACGCGAAGAAGGTCTACGCGTTGGCCACTGCCATCGCCTTCGTGCTGATCGCCGTTGCGGGTGCGCTGCAGGGCATGCGCACGACGGTGTCGCCATCCGACGGACCGCTGCTGCTGCTCTTCGCCTTCGAGGCCGTGATCATCGGCGGCATGGGTTCCTTCTGGGGCACGCTCGCGGGCGCGATGATTCTCGGCATCACGCAGCAGATCGGCTTCAGGCTCGATCCGGGCTGGGGCATTTGGATCGGTCACCTGGTATTCCTGCTGGTGCTGGTGCTGCGGCCCCAAGGGCTCTTTCCGAAAACCCGCGGCTGAGGCCGGACACCATGGAACCGGTCATGACCAACATGAATTTCGATGTGGTGCGCAGTACGGCGGTGAGTCGCTCTGCGCTTTGGATAGCGGTCGCGCTGGTGGTGCTGGCGGCGAGCCTGCCGCTGTGGGGCGAGTCGAGCTGGATGCGCGAGTTCGTCGAGATCGCCTGCTACTTCATCTTCGCGATGATGTGGAACCTGCTCGCAGGCTACGGCGGCATGGTGAGCATCGGGCAGCAGGCCTTCTTCGGCTTCGGCGGCTACGTGATGCTGATGCTCGGCAATTTCGTCGGGCTCAATCCATTCATCGCGATCCCGTTGGGCGCGATCGCTGCGGGGCTGATCGCGGTGCCGGTGTCCTTCGTCGCGTTCCGGCTTTCAGGCGGCTACTTCGCCATCGGCACCTGGGTCATCGCCGAAGTCTTCCGGCTCAGCTTCGCGAATGTATCGGCGGTGGGCGGCGGGTCGGGCACCACGTTGACAGCCTTGCGCGGCATCGAGAAGGCGACGCGCGAGAGCGTGACGTACTGGATGGCACTGGCCTGCGTGGTCGCGGCGATCGCACTGGTCTACCTGTTCCTGCGCAGCAAGCGCGGCCTGGCGTTGCTGGCGATCCGCGACAACGAAGTCGCGGCGGAATCGCAGGGCATTCCGGTGGCGCGCATGAAGCTCGCGGTGTATGTGGTCGCGGCCTTCGGCGCCGGGCTGGCGGGTGCGCTCTATTTCGTCGGCAACCTTCGGATCAGCCCGGACGCCGCATTCAGCGTGAACTGGACCGCGTTCGCGATTTTCATGGTCGTGATCGGCGGCATCGGCCGCATCGAAGGGCCGCTGGTGGGTGCCGTCATCTTCTGGGCGCTCAACAAGTTCCTGAGCGACTACGGGACGTGGTACCTGCTCGGCCTCGGCCTTCTGGCGATCGTTGTCACCATCTTCTTCAAACAGGGGCTGTGGGGCTTCGCGCAGCAGCGCTGGGGCTGGTCGCTGTTCCCGACGCAGCGGCGTCTCGTGACGCGCGATGCCGCGGCGCCGAAGCGCGTCGCTTCCCCGGCCCGTCCCTCTGACCTGGAGTTCCATCCCCATGCGAAACATCAATGAAAACACCATCACCGCCGCGGTGCTCGCGCGCATCGAGGACACCCCGGACCCGCGGCTGAAGGAGATCATGTCGGCGCTGGTGCGACACATGCACGACTTCGCGCGCGAGGTGCGGCTGACCGAGGCCGAGTGGGCGGCCGGCATCGAGTTCCTGACCGCGACGGGGCAGAAGTGCAGCGACAAGCGGCAGGAATTCATCCTGCTGTCGGATACGCTCGGGCTTTCGATGCTCACGGTGGCGCTCAATCATGCGAAGAGTGCGCAGGCCACGGAGGCGACGGTGTTCGGCCCGTTCCACGTGCAGGGCGCCCCGCGTCTCGAATTGGGTGGCGATATCTCCGGCGGCGCCAAGGGCGAGCCGTTGTTCGTGAACGCCACGGTGCGCGGGCGCGACGGCGAGCCCGTCCCCCATGCCGAGGTGGACGTGTGGGAGGCCGATGCCGAAGGCTTCTACGACGTGCAGCGAGCCGGCCTGGACCGCCCGCAGGGCCGGGCCGTGTTCCGGACCGACGACAAGGGCCGGCTGTGGTTCCGCGGGGTGATGCCCGTGGCGTACCCGATCCCGACCGACGGTCCGGTGGGCGACATGCTGCGTGCCACCAAGCGGCATCCGTGGCGCCCCGCCCATGTCCACTTCATGATCAAGGCGCCGGGCTACGAAACGCTCATCACGCACGTGTTCAGGGATGGCGACACCTACCTCGACAGTGACGCGGTCTTCGGCGTGCGCAATTCGCTCATCGGCGATTTCGTGTCGCATCCCGCCGGCACCGCGCCGGACGGCAGCGCGCAGGAAACACCCTTCCATACGCTGAATTTCGACTTCGTGCTGGAGCCGACGTCGGGGCATTGAGGGGCTCCCGGCTGTCGCCCACGCGGCGGTGTCATGGATAACACCAAGGGCGTCGCTGCGGCATCGCCAATAAGGTGTGTGTCTGGCGCCGCACAAGGAAGGCAGCCTGGAGACACCCTTATGAATTTCAATCGACGCGACGTCCTGTCCACTGCGGCAGCGGCGTCCCTACTGGCGATCTCGGGCCGTGCTGGTGCACAGTCGGGCGCCCTCAAGATCTCGCACCAGTTCCCCGGCGGCACGCTGACCGAAGGTGACTTTCGCGATCGGCTGTGCCGCAGGTTCGCTGCCGACATCGAGAAGCGCAGCAACGGCGCGCTCAAGGCGGAGGTCTATCCAGGCTCTTCGCTGATGAAGACCAATTCGCAGTTCTCGGCGCTGCGCAAGGGGGCGCTGGACATCTCCCTGGTTCCGTTGTCGTATGCCGGCGGCGAGGTTCCCGAGACCAACATCGGCCTGATGCCAGCGCTGGTGCCGAGCTACGAAGTCGGCGCTGCCTGGAAGACCGGCGAAGTCGGAAAGCTGCTGTCGAAGATGCTCGACGACAAGGGCGTCATCGTGCTGAGCTGGATCTGGCAAGCCGGCGGCGTCGTGAGCCGCGCCCGCCCGCTGGTCGCGCCCGAGGACGCCAAGGGCCAGAAGGTGCGTGGCGGCAGCCGCGAGATGGACATGATGCTCAAGGCGGCGGGCGCCTCGGTCATCACGCTGCCATCCAACGAGATCTACGCCGCCATGCAGACAGGCGCCATGGACGCGGCCATGACCTCGTCGACCAGCTTCATCTCTTTCAAGCTCGAGGAGATCGCCAAGAACATGACGAGCGGGCGCAACCGGGCGTACTGGTTCATGTTCGAGCCGCTCATGATGTCCAAGGAAGTGTTCGCCAAGCTGCCGAAGGCGCAGCAGGACATCATCATGGCCGCGGGCGCCGAACAGGAGAAGTTCGCCACCGAATCCGCGCGCGCCGACGACAAGATCGCTGCCGAGGTCTATGCCAAGGCCGGCGCCAAGGTCTTCGACATCGACGATGCCACGATGAAGAAGTGGCAGGTCATCGCACGCGACACCGCATGGAAGGACTTCGGCGAACGCAACGAGTCTTGCAAGGCGTTGCTGACGGCCGCGCAGAAGCTTCTGTGAGCGGCGCGCTCCAGCCCGCGTCGCCCGGGCTTGGCATTCCTCTCGATCCGGCGACGCCGCGCGTGCTGCTGCCGCTGGCGCGCGCGTTGCAGGCGGTCAATCGCGTCGCGATGGCAATCGGCATGGTCGCGCTGCTGACCGCATCGGTGGTGCTGACCTACAGCGTGGTGTCGCGCTACTTCATGAAGGCGTCGACCGACTGGCAGGACGAAGCGGCAGTGTTCTGCCTGGTCGGCATGACCTTCACGTGCGGCGCGTTCGTGCAATCGATTCGCGGGCACATCGGCATCGAAGCCATTGGTTCGCAGTTGTCGGCCGCCGCGAACCGCGTGCGCATGGTGGTGATCGATCTGGTCAGCTTCGCCTTTTGCGGCTTCTTCGCCTGGAAATCGTGGACGTTGCTGCATGAGGCCTGGGTCGACGGCATGACGTCGTCGTCGTCGTGGGCGCCGCCGCTGTGGATTCCCTACGGACTGATGTCGCTCGGCATGAGCCTGCTCACGCTGCAACTGCTGGTGCAGGTGTGCGCGAGCATCAATCGGCTTGCGAATCGGGCGGAGCCGCACTGATGTCGATGCTGGCACTGGGGCTTCTGTTCGGCGTGGCGACGCTGTTGCTGATGTTCTCGGGCACGCCGATCGCGTTCGCATTGGGCGCGGTTGCCGTGCTGTTCATGGCCTTCTTCATGCCCGGCGCGTCGCTCGACACGGTGACGCAGAACGTCTACGAGGAAATGTCGAGCATCACACTGCTGTCCATCCCGCTCTTCATTCTCAAGGGGGCGGCCATCGGACGATCACGGGCCGGGCAGGATCTCTACGCGGCCATGCACGTCTGGATGCACAAGGTGCCGGGCGGCCTGGGCATTGCCAACGTGTTCGCCTGCGCGCTGTTCGCCGCCATGGCCGGATCGAGTCCGGCGACCTGCTCGGCGATCGGCAGTGCCGGGATTCCCGAGATGCGCAAGCGCGGCTACTCGCCGGGCTTTGCGGCGGGCATCATCGCGGCAGGCGGCACGCTGGGGATCCTGCTACCGCCGTCGATCACGATGATCCTCTACGCGGTTGCGGCCGAGCAGTCGCTGGGGCGCCTGTTCCTGGCGGGCATCGGGCCGGGCGTGCTGCTGGTGGTTCTCTTCGCCGGCTACGCGATGTTGAACTACCGCAAGGAATTCCGCCGCGCGAAGCGCGCATTCGAGCGCGACGGCAGTGCATCGGCGCTGCTCGACGACGAGTACTTCAGCCTGCGCCAGAAGTTCGAGATGCTGCCGCGGGTCGTGCCTTTCGTGGTGCTGCTCATCGGCGTGATGGTGGCCCTCTACGGCGGCTTCGCCACGCCTTCGGAGACGGCCGGGCTGGGGGGCATGCTGGCGCTGGTGCTCATTGCGGTGATCTACGGCGTATGGCGCATCCGGGATCTCGCGCCGATCCTCGCGGCGACCATCAAGGAGTCGACCATGCTGATGTTCATCATCGGCATGTCGCTGCTCTTCTCCTACGTGATGAGCTACCTGCACATCAGCCAGTCGATGGCGAGCTGGATCGTCGAACTGCAGTTGTCGAAGTGGTTGTTGCTGGCCGCCATCCTGGTGTTGGTGATCGTGCTGGGCTTCTTCCTGCCGCCCGTGAGCATCATCCTGATGACGGCGCCGATCTTCCTGCCGCCTTTGAAGGCGGCCGGCTTCGACCTCATCTGGTTCGGCATCCTGATGACCATCGTGATGGAGGCGGGGCTGATTCATCCCCCGGTGGGGCTCAACATCTTCGTGATCAAGAACATCGCGCCGGACATTGCGCTCTCGGAGATCATCTGGGGCGTGCTGCCCTTCGTGCTGCTGATGTTCGTGGCGGTCGTGCTGATCTGCATCGTTCCCGGCATCGCGACCGCACTGCCGGATCTGGTGATGGGGCCGGTGACGGGCAAGTCGTGACGGTGGTCATTCCGGGTCCTGCCTCACCTGCCTCACAATGGCCGCCAGGGATTCAAAGGAGGACCCGAAGCCATGGAAACTGCGAACGTGCAACCCGCTCAGCACCAGACTCTTCATGACGGACAAGAGAGGGCGGTCGGCTTGCCAGGCGAGGTGCTCGCACCGCACGTGCCCTTGCCCGAGTACTACGGTGACGAGGTCGAGCATCAGCAGTTCCTTCGCCGGATCTTCGACGACACGGCGCCCGACTACGACCGGATCGAGCGCGTGCTGGCGCTCGGCTCGGGGCCTTGGTATCGGCGCTCGGCGCTCCAGCGGGCCGGTCTTTCGACGGGTGCGGAGGTGCTCGATGTCGGCATCGGCACGGGGCTGGTCGCCCGCGAGGCACTCGCGCTGATCGGCCCGCAAGGCCGGTTGGTAGGCGTGGACCCGAGCCCCGGGATGATGGGCGAAGTGAAGTTGCCTGGCGTCGAGCTTGTGCGCGGACGGGCCGAAGCGTTGCCGCGCTCCGATGCGAGCAGCGACTTCATCAGCATGGGTTACGCGCTGCGCCACATCGCCGACGTGAACGCGGCGTTCTCGGAGTTCTTTCGCGTACTGCGGCCGGGCGGCCGGCTGGTGGTGCTCGAAATCACCAAGCCCGCCGGACGAGTCGGGACTGCCGTTCTCAAGGCCTACATGCGCAGCGTCGTGCCGGTGATCGCCAAGGTCGTGGCGCACAAACACGACACGGCGGAACTCTGGCGCTACTACTGGGACACGATCGAAGCCTGCATCGTGCCGGAATCCGTGCTGGCTGCACTGCGCGCCGCCGGATTCGAGGATGTGAAGCGCCACGCCGAACTCGGCATCTTCTCCGAGTACACGGCGGTGAAGCCGGCCTGAATATCAGGGCATCAAGGCGAGGAATTTCTTGAACTCGTCCGCGGAATAGGCATGCAGTGTTTGCGACCGCACATTGCCGAGCGTACCGACGCTGAGCAGCGCGGCCATTGCCGCTTCGTCGCTGCCTTCGGTCACGATCACCAGGTCGAAGGTGCCTGAGGTCCAGTACATGCTCTTGACGCTCAGGCCGACCTTGGAGGCCAGTCCCTTGAAAGCCTCGGCGCGGGCCGGCGACTCTTTCACGTTGCGGATGCCCTGGTCGGTGAAGTTGACGAGCGAAATGAAAGTGGCCATGGTGACGTCCTCGTTGTGGTGGAGGCATGGTCGCCGCGGCCGCGACACAAGCCGATGGAGGGGACGACTGCTCGCCGCGGTCCCCCGCAGGAAATGTGGAGCTAGCTGGTTGCTGCGGCAGCCATCACGCGCGCCACGAGCGCGGGATTGCGCAGATCGCTGCGCGGCTTGAGGAGGTGCTGGACCTCCACCATGAGCTTGTGGACCTCGGCGTCATGGGCCGCGAGCCGGCTCAATGCGGCACTGAATTTGAGCGTGGCTTCGAGGTCCTTGGGCCGTTCGCCGACTGTGTCGGGAAAGACGAGGTCCGGCATCGCCGACATGGCCCATGGCGTCTCGATGAGCGCGTCGGCTGCCGTGAAGAACGAGCTTGCGAGATTTTCGAGACCGTCGCCGCCATCGTCCTTTGATCGGGCGAGAAGCTCGCGCAATGCGGAGGCTTCTCGCGCCGCGATCGTCATCCCCTGTCCATAGAGCGGGTTGAAGCGGTAGATGGCATCGGCAAACGGCAGAAGTCCGCGCGGGAAGTCGTCGAGCTGCGCGTAGTGCCGCCATACGCTTGAAGGAAACGCGAACCGCGTCACTTCGCCTTCAGGCTGTGCATCACGAATCGCATCGCCCACGGTCGGAGTGCGGAAGTCCTGCGTGAAGCTCAGGAACCCGGCGAGGTTTCCCGGTGGCTTCTCGTTCCCACGGCCGCCGAGACTGACGATCCAGCGGCGGCCCTCGATGGGAAACAGGAGAGCGCAGCCGCTTTTTTGCGGGGCCTGCGGCAGATGCATGACGCCTTTCCAGTCGCGGTCCTTGTCATCGGGCATCGCGAAGATAGCGGTGGCGTAGCCCACGTCGACGCCGATCGCGGTTTCCGGGGGGAGCTTGCGCCCGGTGGCCGCCAGCAGCGCGAGGGTGAAGCTGCCGCGGCCCGACGCGTCGACGACGAGATCCGCGTCGATGGTTGTCGCGGCGCCGTTCGCCGGCTCGTAGACGACGCCAGTCGCCGTTGTGCCATCGGCTGAGGCGACGATCTCGAGCACGCGGCAACGGTCACGCAGGTCGATGCGGTCGTGCTGCCGGACACGCTGGCGCACGAGGCACTCCAGCAGAGACCGTGACATCGAATAGGCGCCGAATCCGAGGTCGCGGCGCGGGAAAGGATCGAAGCCCGGGCGCTCGATGCGGATGTCCAGCCCCGCCCGATAGGGCACCGCGCCCGCGGCGGCGAGTTCCTGCTCGAAGCCCGGGAACATCGCTTCGACGGCGTGCAGGCCACCGGCCAGCAAAGCGTGAAGATGGCGACCCTGTGGCGTGCCGGGTCGCTCAATCGGTCCGGCCGGCAAGGCGTCGCGCTCGAGAACCACGACGCGTTCGAACCGGTCGGTCAGCGCGCGGGCTGCCGTCAATCCGCCCATGCTTGCGCCGATCACCACCGCGGTGTGCGTCGATTTCCGAGACATGTTCATGGCGCCTCCTCGGTTCGAGTCCGGGCCGTGCCGCGCCAGAGCCAGCAGCCTGGACGGCAGGGCCGGTCGAGGAGTCTAGTCCTGCGATTCCGAGTGCGCCAGATTCCTTCTGCCCAATCCTGAGGTTGACGTGCGCGAATCAGGAGGGCGTCACATCCTTGGGGCCGGCCACCGGCGGCAGCGAAGAGAGTTCGTGCCGATGCGGAATGGATGCCTGTGCGCCTGGCCGCGTCACGCACACGGCTGCAGCCTGAATGCCCAATGCGATGCCGGTGTCGATGGATTCGCCTCTTGCGAGTGCCGCGCAAAGCGCACCAATGAACGTGTCACCAGCCGCAGTGGTGTCGACGGCGTTCACCTTGAGCGCCTCGAAGTGGCGGCAGCCCCCAGCGTCGCAGACAACGACGCCATCGGCGCCCATCGTAAGAATCACATGTGCCGGACCTCGCTGGCGCAGCGCTTCGGCTGCACGCGAGGCGCTTCCGGGATCGTTCACAGCCATGCCGCTCAACATGCCCGCCTCCGTCTCGTTCAGCACGAGCATGCTCACCTGTCGGAGCAGCGAATCAGGAAGGTGGCGAGCGGGCGCAGGATTCAGCACCACGGTAATGCCGGCCGCATGCGCGAGGGCTGCCGCATCGGACACTGTCTCCAGTGGCACTTCGAGTTGAAGCAACAGCAGCTTTGCCGTCGCGAAGTCCAGCCTCAGGCGCTGCGTGTCTTCAGCGCCTACGAAAGCGTTGGCACCGGCGATCAGCGCGATGCGGTTCTGCGCGCTGTCGTCGACCATGATGAGCGCCACGCCGGTCGACGTCGCGGCGGTCGCGACGTGCGCGACGTCGACGCCATCGCCCGATAGCGAGGCCTTCAATGCCCTGCCGAAGTCATCGTCACCCACTCGGCCGACCATCGCGACCTGGGCGCCCTGGCGCGCACAGGCCACGGCCTGGTTGGCGCCCTTGCCGCCGGGATTGGTCATGAACGAGTGTGCGTGCAGGGTCTCGCCCGCGTCCGGTACGCGCGGCACGCGAACGACCAGGTCCATGTTGAGGCTGCCGAAGACCGCGATGTCGGGCATGGATGCGCCTTGCTTCAATCAAAAGATGAAAAGCCCTGATTCTCCAGGCTCTCCAGGCGACGTCGATCGGAACGAAGCCTTTGGGCTGACTTGCACGGTGACCGGGCGTCGCGTAACGTTGTGTAACTCGACCGCTTCAGTCCATTGCTTCCATGATCACCAAACGCCGCCTCCTGCAAACTATCGCCGCCACGTTCTGCACGTCCGGCGCGTGGGCCCAGGAGGCATCGCGTACGCGGACCGCGCCTGTTTCGACGGGATCGTCGGTCTGGCCTTCCAAGCCCATCCGCATCCTGGTCGGATTCCCCGCCGGTGCATCGCCGGACCTTGCAGCGCGTGCTGTGGCGGAGCCGCTTTCCAGGCTGCTGGGCCAGCCCGTCCTCGTGGAGAACCGGCCAGGCTCAAGCGGCAATCTCGCGGCCGACCAGGTCGCGAAGGCGCGGGACGACCACACCATCGGTGCGTTGATCAATGGCAACCTCACGATTGCAAAGCTCCTCAATCCCAAAACGCCTTTCGATCCGGAGAAGGACTTCGCGCCCGTGAGCTTGATCGGCACTGCGCCATTGGTGCTCGCCGTGTCGGGCAGCGCCACGGGCACCCATGCGGAGGAGTTGCTCCTTTGGGCGCGCAACCTGAGCAGCGCGGGCAAATACGGGACGCCGGGCGTCGGGACCGTCGGGCATCTGGGGATGGAGTTGTTGAAGAGCCGCACCAGCATCACCGCACAGCACGTGCCGTTCACCGGCAATCCGCAGGTCATCAATGCCATGCTCGCCGGGCAGATCCAACTCGCGCTGCTGCCGCCAGGCTTGGCCAAGCCGCACGTGATGTCGGGCAAGCTGAAAGCTGTGGGAGTAACTTCGCCCGATCGGAGCCCGTTGTTCGCCGAATTGCCCACCTTGCGTGAAGCCAATGTCAGGGGCGCCGATCTGGAGATCTGGACCGCGCTCGCCGCACCGGCGAGCCTGCCGCAGAGCGCAGTGGCGAAGCTCAACGCTGCGCTGGGAGAAGTCGTTCGGTCAGCAGAGGTGCAGGCGCGCCTGCTCGCTGCGGGATGGCAGGCGCAGGCAGGTACGCCGCAAGCGTTGGGCTACCGCATGCGCAATGACACCTCGCAGCTCGGCGGCGTCATTCTGATGCGGGGCATTCGGTCAGACGCCTGACAGGGGCTTCAGAGAAGGCGGGAAATCTCCGCCGCCGAGGCCAGCAGCGCGGGCAGCATGGTTTCCTGCATCACCTTGGCACTCGTGCGGTTGGCCTGGCCGCTGATGTTGAGCGCTGCGACGGCGCGGCCCGCACGATCGACGATCGGCGCGGCGATCGAGATCAATCCTTCCTCCAGTTCCTGATTGACCAGGCACCATCTCTGCCGCCGCGCCTGCACCACCTTGGCGAAGAGGGCGTCGATGTCGGTCAGCGTATGTTTGGTGAAGGCTTCGCGCGTCGACGCGGCGAGCCGGTCGCGGATGTCCTCGTCATCGAGATCGGCGAGCAACAGTCGGCCCATCGAGGTGCAGTAGGCCGGGAGGCGCGAGCCCACGCCGAGGCTGATGCGCATGATCTTGTGCGTGGGGACGCGCAGCACATAGACGATATCGGTGGCGTCGAGCACGGCCGCCGAACATGATTCCTGCACCTGCTGCACCAATGCTTCCATGACCGGCTCGGCGCGGTTCCAGATCGGCATCGACGAGAGGTAGGCGAATCCCAGGTCGAGGATGCGCGGCGTGAGGCTGAAGAGCTTGCCGTCGCTGTGGACATAGCCAAGCGTCTGCAAAGTCAGCAGGATGCGGCGCGCGCCCGCTCGGGTGAGGCCGCTCGAGGCCGCGACCTCGCTGAGCGTCTGTCGCGCCGCGGTGGCGCTGAACGAGCGAATCACCTGGAGCCCGCGTGCGAAGGACTGCACGTAGCTGTCGCCGGGCGCGGGTGCAACGGGGTGTTTCCGGTGGGTTGCCATGGAGTGCGATGTTCTCTAGAATTCATTATACGAACAACTGTTCGCGTATCGAACAAATTGGCGAATATATTGCAAGCCACCGCGTTCGACCTTCCACTCGGTTTCTTCCCTTCCCGGAGACAGAATTCATGATCAACAAGATCGCGCGTTCGATCGCTGATGCCATGGCAGGCATCCAGGACGGCGCCACGGTGCTGATCGGCGGCTTCGGCACCGCCGGCATTCCCAACGAACTCATCGACGGCCTGATCGAACAGGGCGCCAAGGACCTCACAGTTGTCAACAACAACGCTGGCAATGCCGAGGCGGGCCTCGCGGCGCTGCTCAAGGCGGGTCGCGTCCGCAAGATCATCTGCAGCTTTCCGCGTCAGGCCGACAGCTACGTGTTCGACGAGCTCTATCGTTCGGGCAAGCTCGAACTGGAACTCGTGCCCCAAGGCAACCTGGCCGAGCGCATCCGCGCCGCAGGCGCCGGTGTCGGCGCGTTCTTCTGCCCGACCGGCTTCGGTACGGAATTGGCGGGTGATCGCGAGACGCGCGAAATCGACGGCAAGCAGTACGTGCTCGAATACCCGATCCGCGGCGACGTCGCACTGATCAAGGCCGAAAAGGGCGACCGTTGGGGCAACCTCGTGTACCGCAAGGCCGCGCGCAACTTCGGCCCGGTGATGGCCATGGCGGCGGACCGCACCATCGCCACCGTGCACGAGATCGCCGAACTCGGCGAGATGGACCCCGAGACCATCGTCACGCCCGGCATCTTCGTCAACAGGATCGTCAAGATCGACCGCGTCGCCACGCAGGCCGGCGGCTTCAAGAAGGCAGCATGAACATGTACCCCCACACTCATCACTTCGTGTATTCGTTGCCCCCCGAGGGGGCGCATGCCTCCCTTGAGGCGGCTCGGCGGGAGGCATGACCATGAGCAGCAACTACCAACGCCGCACCAAGGACCAGCTCGCAGCGCGCGTCGCGCAGGACATCTTCGACGGCGCCGTCGTCAATCTCGGCATCGGCCAGCCCACGCTCGTCGCCAATCACCTGCCCGCCGGCCGCGAAGTCATCCTGCACAGCGAGAACGGCATCCTCGGCATGGGCCCCGCGCCCGCCGAAGGCCAGGAGGACTATGACCTCATCAATGCCGGCAAGCAGCCGGTCACCCTGCTGGCGGGTGGCGCGTACTTCCACCATGCCGACAGCTTCGCGATGATGCGCGGCGGCCATCTCGACATCTGCGTGCTGGGCGCGTTCCAGGTCTCCGCCACCGGCGATCTCGCAAACTGGAGCACCGGCGAGCAAGGCGCGATTCCCGCTGTCGGCGGCGCGATGGACCTTGCCATCGGCGCCAAGCAAACCTGGGTGATGATGGATTTGCTCACCAAGAAGGGCGAGAGCAAGATCGTCGACAAGTGCACCTATCCGTTGACCGGCATCGGTTGCGTGAAGCGGGTGTATTCCGACCTCGCCACCCTCGAATGCACGCCTTCGGGGCTGAAGCTGATCGACAAGGTCGACGGCCTCGAACATGCCGAACTCGAAAAATTGGTCGGCCTGCCGATCGCCATCTGATCAACTGAAATCGACGAAGAGACACACACCATGACCAACGAAGCCTTCATCTGCGACGCTGTCCGTACCCCCTTCGGCCGCTACGGCGGTTCGCTCTCCAGCGTGCGCGCCGATGACCTCGGCGCGGTGCCGCTCAGGGCGCTCATGGAGCGCAACAAGAACGTCGACTGGCAGGCCGTCGCCGACGTGCTCTATGGCTGCGCCAACCAGGCCGGCGAGGACAACCGCAACGTCGCGCGCATGTCGGCGCTGCTCGCGGGCCTGCCGCTCGAAGTCGGCGGCGGCACGATCAACCGCCTGTGCGGTTCGGGCCTGGATGCGCTCGGCAGCGCAGCGCGTGCCATCAAGGCCGGCGAGGCCGGCCTGATGATCGCCGGCGGCGTCGAAAGCATGAGCCGCGCGCCCTTCGTGATGCCCAAGGCCGAGAGCGCCTTCAGCCGCGCGAACGCGGTCTATGACACCACCATCGGCTGGCGTTTCGTCAACAAGCTGATGAAGGCGCAATACGGCGTGGATTCGATGCCCGAGACGGCCGAGAACGTCGCAACCGACTACAAGATCGAGCGCGAGGCGCAGGACCGCATGGCACTCGCTTCGCAGCAGCGCGCCGTTGCGGCGCAGAAGTCGGGCTTCTTCGATGCCGAGATCGTGCCCGTCACGGTCGCGCAGAAGAAGGGGGATCCGATCATCGTCGCGAAGGATGAGCATCCGCGCGACACCAGCCTGGAGGCGCTGGCCAAGCTCAAGGGCGTGGTGCGTCCTGACGGCACCGTGACCGCCGGCAATGCCAGCGGCGTGAACGACGGCGCCGCCGCGCTGTTGCTCGCCGACGAGGCGAGCGCGGCCAAGTACGGCCTCACGCCGCGCGCCCGCGTGGTGGGCATGGCAACCGTCGGTGTGCCGCCTCGCATCATGGGCATCGGTCCGGCGCCCGCGACCGAGAAGGTGCTCAAGCTGACCGGCCTGAAGCTCGACCAGATCGACGTGATCGAACTCAATGAAGCCTTTGCTGCACAGGGCCTCGCGGTGCTGCGTCTCCTGGGCCTGAAGGACGACGACGCGCGCGTGAACATCAATGGCGGCGCGATCGCGTTGGGCCACCCGCTGGGTGCGAGTGGTGCGCGGCTCGCCACCACCGCCATCAACCAGCTGCACAAGGGCGGCGGCCGCTATGCGCTGTGCACGATGTGCATCGGCGTGGGGCAGGGCATCGCGGTCATCCTCGAGCGGGTTTGATCATCTGAGCCCATCCGTTGGCCTGGGCCGACCGCATTGCGGGTGCCCGGGCTTCGCTGTGCCTGCATGCCGGCCGCGCGAGCCACTTCCTTCTTCACCACTCGTTCATCATCGGGCCCCTTGCCCAAGGAAAATTCATGACTTTCAGATTGCTATCGTCGCGTCGTCAATTCGGTCTAGCCACCTTCGCGCTGGCGGCCAATGCCTTGCTGCCGGTCCCGGCCGGCGCACAGCAATCCCGGACCAAGCCGATCCGCATCGTCGTGCCGTTCACCCCCGGTGGCGGCAATGACGTGTTCGCGCGCCAGATGGCCAAGAGCCTCGGCGAGCTTCGCAATCAGGGCGTCGTGGTCGAGAACAAGCCCGGTGCGGGCGGCAATCTCGGCACCGAATACGTGGTGAGAAGCGCGCCGGACGGCACGACCTTGCTGCTGGGGCATTCGGGCACGGTGTCTATCAACCCCGCGCTCTACAGCCATCTCAAGTTCGACACTCAGAAGGACCTCGCGCCGGTGGCAATGTTCGCGTCTTCGGCCTTGCTGCTGGTCGTCCCGGCAAGCTCGCCGGTGAAGACGGTGGCTGATCTCGTGGCCGCCGCGAAGGCGGGGCCCGGATCGATCAACTACGCGTCCAGCGGGAGCGGCACCGGCGGTCATCTCACCGGTGAGATGCTCGGGCAGAAGAGTGGCGTGAAGATCAACCACATCCCCTACAAGGGCACGGCGCCTGCGTTGACCGATCTGGTGGGCGGGCAGGTACAGATGATGTTCAGCGTCATCCCGCCTGCATTGGCGCTGGTCAAGAGCGGGCGCCTGCGGGCTGTGGCTGTCACTGGAAGCAAGCGGCTGCCGTCGTTGCCGGATGTGCCGACTGTGGCCGAATCCGGCGTGCCGGGCCTCGCGAAGTTCGAGAGCACCTTGACCTACGGCATCCTCGCGCCGCGCGGTACGCCCGAAGCGTTCGTCAAGGAGCTATCGGGCCAGATGCTCAAGGTCGCGGCGACGGAAGAGTTCCAGTCGAGGCTCGGCGTCGAAGGCGCGGTGCCTCTCCTGGGCGGGAGCGCCGAGTACGCGGCGCTGATCCGCAAGGAAAGCGCCCAGTGGGCCGAGATCGTCAAGGTTTCCGGGGCCTCCGTGGAGTAAGCACGCGGACCGGTGCGGCCTGCCGCCGCTCCGCTGTGGCCGGGCGCCCTGGTTGATGTAAGGCAAACCTCTACGATTGCCGCCTGGCTCGGGCGTGTGCAGAATTTCGGAATGTCCGTACCGTCGACATCGCCCGCAGCCCTCCAGGACGCAGAGCTTCAAAACCTCGCGTCGGAGTGGCGTCTTCGCGCAATGCAAGGCGACCAACTCGCCCATCGCATGGCCCAGGCGCTCGAGGCGGAGCAGCGTCGCCGTATTCGCGACACCGGCCTGCAGACCCTGCCGCCCGCGGCTTCGCGGCGTAGCTCGACGCCTTGGTGGAAATTCTGGTGAAAAACTTCCGGAACGGATTTCACGCTGAAGAATGATCACCATCGATTTCGGTATCGGTCTCGCGCTGCTCAGCCTCTTTGGCGCGACGTTTCTGTCCAACGTCCTCGCCCGCAGGCGCGACAAGGTTCAAGAACTCGATCCGCTCACGCGTGAGGCGCGCGAGCTTCTGTTAGTGGAGCGCACGGCGCCTGTTCCGCAAAGCCCCACGCTGACGCCCGCGCATTGGGCGCGTCTCGAATCGCTGCAACCCGACTGGCGGCGGCAGACTTTCCATACTGCGCGCACGCGCTACGTCGAGGCGCGCTCTGCGTTTTCCCACCATGAGTTCAACGGCGAGCTCTACTATCCGAATCCTTCATTGATCGCCGATGCCGCCTACGACCTGCTGCGGCTGACGGAGCGCTTCTAGTCTCGCGCAGGCCTGGGGCCTAGTGGTACATCTTCTGGAGCAGCCGGATCAGCGTTTCGCGCTCGCGAGACGTCAGGCGCGCGCTGGCATCCGCTTCGAGTTGCATCACGGTCTGCTCTGCCTCGCGGATCAATTCCTCGCCGGCCGGCGTGAGATAGAGGCCAATGGCTCGGCCATCATGCGGATGCGGCCGGCGCTCGATCAGGCCGCGGCTGTCCATCGTCGCGATCAAGCTCACCAGATTGGGCGGCAGGATGTCGAGCGTGGAGCAAAGCTGGCGCGAGGTGGCGCCGGGGTTGTGCGCGATGAGTGACAGGACGGAGAAGTCGACCTGCTTCAGTCCATACGCTGCCATGCGCTCCGCAAATACCTGGCTCACGACGTGCCACGCACGGCGCGCGTTATAGCCGACGAGGGTCTCTAGCATGCGGGTATCCAGTCGATCGGACCGCTGAGCGTGGACATGGGTGTCGGAGGTGGATTTCTTTCGGGAAACTGCCATGGCGCAAGCGTAACTGTCTTCTGGCTTCGAAGGGCGTTTCTCAGGCGACAACCCGCGTGGTGACCGCTTCGCAGGCGCGCTTGACGATGCCCAGGCGCATCTCGAATTCCGGCAACACCCAGCGGCGGAAGGCGGCGCCCGGGTTGGACCAGCGGGCGTCGTCCGGCGAGGCACGTTCGATGCGAGCCCATGCCCATGCAAGAAGCGCAAGCATCACAACGCGCAGATAGTCATCGGCCACCTCGTAAGGCAAGGTCGTATCGACCTGTGACGCCATGGCGATGGTGGTGGTGAGGTAGCGCAGTTGCGCCAGTCGTCGCTGCACATCGGCATCGATCTCGCGGGAGGCTTCCAGTTCGTCACGCAATTCGACCAGCAGGCCGGACATCCCGGCACCGCCATCGGCGAGCACCTTGCGCACGAGCAGGTCGATGGCCTGGATCTCGTTGGTGCCTTCGTAGATCATGGTCACGCGCGAATCGCGCACGATTTGCTCGATGCCCCATTCGCGCACGTATCCGTGGCCGCCGAACACCTGCAGGCATTCGCTGGCACCCTGGAAGGCCTGCTGCGTGCAGGCGGCCTTCAGGACGGGCGTGATGAGCGCACACCAGCGCTGTGCGCGTTCGCGCGCCTTGGGGTCTTCGTCGTGGCGCGCGACATCGAGCAGCACGGCGGTGCGATAGGCGATCGCGCGGGCGCCGTCGATCCAGCCGCGCTGGGTGTCGAGGATGCGGCGAATGGCCGGATGCTCCGCCACGAGGTCGGCCGACTCGCTGCCGCGGCTTTCAGGCGCGGGGCCGGGGGCGCGCATCTGCCGACGCTCGTGCGCATAGGCGTCCGCCTTCTGCCAGGCCGCGTCGAGCAGCCCGATGCCTTGCAGCGCGACGTGCAGGCGCGCCGCGTTCATCATCACGAACATCGCGGCGAGGCCGCGGTTCGGTTCTCCAATGAGCCAGCCGGTTGCACCGTCGAAGCGCATGACGCAGGTCGAGCTGCCGTGCAGGCCCATCTTTTCCTCGATGCGCTCGCAGTGCACGGCGTTGCGCGATCCGTCAGGCAGCACCTTGGGCACGAGCACCAGCGACAGGCCCTTGGGCCCGGCCGGCGCGTCGGGCAGACGGCACAGCACCAGGTGAATGATGTTCTTGGTGAGATCGTGCTCGCCACCGGAAATGAAGATCTTGCCGCCCGAGACATGGAAGCTGCCGTCGGGTGCCGCGATTGCGCGCGTGCGCACCTGCCCCAGATCGCTGCCTGCGTGGGCCTCGGTCAGGCACATCGTCGCCAGCCACTCGCCCGTGGCGACCTTCGAGAGATAGCGCTGCTTCAACTCGTCGCTGCCGTGGTGCTTGAGGCATTCGTAGGCGCCGTGCAACAGTCCAGGGGCCATCGTCAGGCCATGGTTCGCCGCGCTCAGCCACTCGAAGAGCACGGCTTCGAGCACGGCGGGCAAGCCTTGGCCGCCATCTTCCGTGGCGGCCGAGAGTGCCGGCCATCCGCCGTCGACGAGGGCTTGGTAGGCGTCGCGGAACCCCGGCGGCGTGACGACCTGGCCGTCGACCATCCTGCAGCCGATTTCGTCGCCGTCGCGGTTGAGCGGCGCGATGACTTCGGCGACGAACTTGCCGGCTTCTTCGAGCACCTGCGTGTGTAGCGCGTCGTCCACTTCAGCGAAAGGTGGCAGCGCGCGCAGCCGGGAGGCGGCGCCGAGCACCGCGTTCAACACGAAGCTCACGTCGTCGGGGCGTGGCTGATAGTTCATGGCAATCCGCCGCTTTCGTCAGGCGCGCTTGGCGCCAAGATAGGTGTCGATCACCCGCGAATCGCCCGCGAGCTGGCGCGCCTCGCCCTCGACACTCACGCTGCCCATCTCGAGCACGTAGCCGTGATCCGCCACTTCGAGCGCCGCGCGCGCGTTCTGCTCGACCAGCAGGATCGTCACGCCGGTCTGGCGCAGCGCGGTCACGGTGCGGAAGATCTCCTGCACCACGAGCGGCGCCAACCCCAGGCTGGGTTCGTCGAGCATCAACAGCGAAGGCCGCGACATCAGCGCCCGGCCCACGGCGAGCATCTGCCGTTCGCCGCCCGAAAGCGTGCCTGCGAGTTGCGCGCGGCGCTCCTTGAGGCGCGGGAAGATGGTGTAGACCTCGTCGATGCGATCACGCCACTGACGGTTGCCCAGACGCACCTGACGAAAGCCGCCGAGCACGAGGTTGTCTTCCACGGGCATCGTGCCGAAGAGCTCGCGCTTCTCCGGCACCAGTGCGACGCCGAGCATCACGCGTTCTTCGAGCGACAGGCCATCGATGGCCTGTCCTCGGAATTCGATCGTTCCTTTGGAGGGCAGCACGCCCATGAGCGCATTGAGCAAGGTGGATTTGCCGGCGCCGTTCGGGCCGATCACGGTCACCACACTGCCTTGGCCCGCCTGGAGATCGATGCCGTGCAGCACCTCGGCGCGGCCATAGCCGGCGCGCAGGTTCCTGATACTCAAAAGAGGTGTCGTCATGTCAGTGCTCGGTTCCCAGATAGGCGGCGCGCACTTTCGGGCTCTGCTGCACTTCGGCTGGCGTGCCTTCCATCAGGTGGGTGCCGAACTCCATCACGACGATGTGGTCGCAGATGTCCATCACGAGGTCCATGTCGTGCTCGACCAAGAGGATGCTCATGCCTTCGCTACGCAAGGTGCGCAGCACATCGGCCAGCGCCTGCTTCTCCTTGTGGCGCAAGCCGGCGGCGGGTTCGTCGAGCAACACGAGTGCAGGATCGGCACAGAGAGCGCGCGCGATTTCAAGCAGACGCTGCTGCCCCATCGCGAGGTTTCCGGCGAGCTCCTGCAGGTAATCGCCCATGCCGACGCGCCGCAGTTGCCGTTCGGCTTCGCGGAACAGCTGGCGTTCTTCGCCACGGTCCGTGTGCAGCATCGCCGCGATCGCGCCCTTGTAGCCGCGCAGATGCCCGCCGAGCGCGACGTTCTCGAGCACGGTCATGTCGGGCACCATCTTCACGTGCTGGAAGGTGCGCGAGACACCGCGCTCGGCGATCGCGCGCGAGGGGAGTCCGCCGATGGCCTCGCCGCGAAATTTCACCGCGCCGCTCGTCAGGCTCAACACACCCGTCACCAGATTGAAGGTGGTTGACTTGCCGGCGCCGTTGGGCCCGATCAGTCCGACGATCTGGCCCGCGCGGGTCTGGAAGCTGATGTCGTTCACCGCCACCAGGCCGCCGAAGGTCTTGCGGATCGATTGAACGTCGAGCACCACTTCGCCGGCGGCGGGCTTTGCGCGTGCCGGCAGATCCGCGGCACCACCCCAGTCGACTGCGCGCTGTGGACGCGGCAGGCGCCGGTCGACAAAGTCCCAGAGCCCATTGGGCAGGTACTTGAGCACCAGCACGATCATGATGCCGAACACGATCAGCTCGTAGCTGCCGCTGGTGCCGATGAGCTTGGGCAGCAGCACCTGCAACTGGTCTTCGAGCAGCTTGACGACGCCCGCGCCGGTCATGGCGCCCCAGACGTGCGCCGCGCCGCCGAGCACCACCATGAACAGGTATTCGATGCCCATCTTGATGCCGAAGGGCGACGGGTTGACCGTGCGCTGGAAGTGCGCGAAGAGCCAGCCGGAAATCGACGCGAGCATGGCGGCCAGCACGAAGATGCCGACCTTGTGTCGCAGGGTGTTCACGCCCATCGCTTCCGCCATTTGCGAGCCGCCCGCCAGGGCGCGAATGGCGCGACCGCTGCGCGAATCGAGCAGCCGGATCACCGCGAACGTGGCGAGCAGCGCGAAGGTCCAGGTCACCGCATAGAACACACGCTGCTGGCCGACCTCGATGCCGAACAAGTTCAGGCCCTTGACCCCCAGGATGCCGTCGTACTTGCCGAGCGCATCGAGGTTGCCCATCAGGTAATAGAGCGACAGCGCCCACGCGATCGTCGCCAGCGGGAGGTAGTGGCCCGACATCCGCAGCGTGATGCCGCCGATGATCGCGGCGCTCACTCCCGTCAGCGCGAGCCCGATGAACAGCGTGAGCCACGGCGAGAGGCCGTAGTTCACGCTCAGATAGGCCGTGGTGTAGGCGCCGATGCCGACGAAGGCGGCTTGCCCGAAGGAGGTGAGGCCACCGACGCCGGTGAGCAGCACCAGGCCGAGCACAGGCAGCGTGTAGATGCCGATGTAGTTGAGCTGGATGATCCAGAAATTCGGCAGCGGCAGCAGCGGAAGCGCCGCAAGGATCACGACGAGTGCGAGCGGGCCCCAAGTGCGCAGGCCGCTCTTGCGAGGTGCTTCGGTCGCCAGTGGATTGAGCGTGGCTTGCATGTCAGTGGTCCTCATCCGAGTGGCCACTGCGCAGCGAACGCCAGAGCAACACCGGCAGGATGATGGTGAACACGATCACTTCCTTGAACGAGCTGGCCCAGAAGGAGCCGAAGGATTCGATGACACCCACGCCCAGCGCTCCGATCAGCGCGCCCGGATAGCTCGCGAGCCCGCCGATCACACCGGCCACGAAGCCCTTGAGCCCGATCAGGAAGCCGGAGTCGTAGAAGATCGTCGTCGTCGGCCCGATCAGCAGTCCGGACAGCGCGCCGATCAATGCGGCCATGGCGAAAGTGAGCTGTCCCGCTGTTTGCGTCGAGATGCCCATCAGCCGCGCGCCAAGCCGGTTCACAGCGGTGGCCCGCAGCGCCTTGCCGTACAGCGTGCGCTCGAAGTACAGCCACAGCATCACGATCAGCGCAGCCGAGGCAATGAAGATGATCACGGCCTGGCCATTGACGTTGAGCGGCCCGATGGCGAAGCGCTCGTCCCAGAACGGTGGGTTGCGAAAGCCTTCGGCGCCGAAGAAGAGGAGCCCCAGGCCGGTCATCGCGAAATGCACGCCGACCGAGACGATGAGCAGCACCAGCGAGCTCGCGCCCGCAAGTGACTGGTAAGCCACGCGATAGACCAGCGGACCGTACGCCGTGACGATGCAGATCGTCAGCAGCGCCTGTAGTGCCAGCGGAAGCTGGCGAGGTGCGGCCCAAGCCGAAATGGCGCAGATGATGGCAGGTACCGCGAACGTGCGCGCAGCTGCAATCAGCGCCGGCGCGAGCCGTCCGCGGTGGCGCCAGGTGCTCGCCAACTCCATGAGCGCGGCGACGCCGGCAAGGATCAACAGCAGCCACACGGTGCCGGGCACCTTGCCTGTCTGGAAGATGGCCAGGGTGAGGGCGCCGTACGCGACGAACTCGCCCTGGGGGATGAAGATGACGCGCGTCACGGTGAACACGAGCACGATGCCCATGCCAAGAAGCGCATAGACCGCCCCGTTCGTGAGTCCGTCCAGCGTCAGGATGCTGGCGATTGAGAAATCCATGGGGGGCTTTGCGCTCGTGTTCGTCCGTGCTCAGGGCTGTGCGTCGACCTTGAACTGGCCGTTCACGACCTTGAGCATCACGCCGGTTTCGTTGGTGTAACCCCAGTGGTTGTCCGGCGTCCAGTTGAGCACGCCGTGCGCGAGCGTGGTACGGCCCATGGTCTCCATGGCATCGCGCAGCGCTGCGCGGAATTCGGGCGTGCCGGGCTTGCCCTTCTTGAGCGCGATCGGCACGGCCTTCTCGAGCACCGTGAGCGCGTCGGCGCCGTGGCCGGCGAACTGGTTGCGCGAGCCGGGGCCGTAGGCCTTCTCGTACTGGTCGACGAACGCGACCGCGGCCTTCTTCGACGGATGGTTGTCAGGCAACTGCTCGGCGACGGTGGCGGGGCCGGAGACGACGTAGGTGCCTTCAGCATCCTTGCCTGCAGTGCGCATCAGATCCTGCGTGGCGGCGGCGTGCGTCTGGTAGACCTTGCCCTTGTAGCCGCGCTCCATCACCGCCTTCTGAGGCATGCCCGCGCCGCTGCCTGAGGCGACGATCAGGATGGCGTCGGGGTTGGCCGACGTGAGCTTGAGCACCTGGGCGGTGACGCTGGTGTCTGCGCGGCCGAAGCGCTCGGCGGCGACGATCTTCATGCCGTTCTTCTCGGCCTCGGCCGTGAGCGCCTTGAGCCAGAGTTCGCCATAGGCGTCGGTATAGCCCAGGAAGCCGATCGTCTTGATCTTCTGTGCCTTCATGTGCTGCACGACGGCATAGGCCATGACGTCGTTCGACTGGGGCAGACGGAAGGTCCACTTGTCCTTGCCGGGCGGCAGCCCTGCGGGCGATGCGGCGAGCTGGACGGTGCCCGACTCCGCGGCCACGTCGGCCATCGGGATCGCCACCGGCGTGGCGGCCGAGCCGAGGATGACGTCGACCTTGTCTTCGGTCACCAGGCGCTGGGTGTCCTTGACGCCGGTGGTCGGGTCGGTCGCATCGTCGAGCATGACGATCTTGAGGTTTTCGCCCGCGATGGTCTTCGGCCACAGCGCGATCTGGTTCTTCATCGGGATGCCAAGGCCGGAAGCCGGACCGGTGAGCGGCAGAACCACGCCGACGGTGAGGTCAGCGTGCGCGACTCCGAAGAGGCCGAGTACCAGTGCGGCGGCGAGGGTTGCTTTCTTGAAATTCATGAGGACTGTCTCCTTGGGTGGCGAACAAAAAACTCGGGGCTGCAGGTTCAGCGCGGTGCCATGCGCAGTGCGCCGTCGAGACGGATCACTTCACCGTTGAGGTGGCCGTTGGTCACGATATGACAGGCCAGTTCGGCGAATTCCGAAGGCTTGCCCAGGCGCGGCGGGAACGGGATCGACGCCGCCAGCGATTGCTGGATCGGCTCCGGCAGTTCCTTGAGCAGCGGCGTGGCGAACAGGCCTGGAGCAATCGTGCAGACACGGATGCTGTGCTGCGCGAGATCGCGCGCCATCGGCAGCGTCATGCCGACGAGGCCCCCTTTCGAGGCGCTGTAGGCTTGCTGCCCCACCTGGCCGTCGAAAGCCGCGACCGACGCGGTGAACATCATCACGCCGCGCTCGCCGCCTTCGAGCGGATCGAGCTTCGCGCAGCGCGCCGCATAGAGTCGGCTGATGTTGTAGGCGCCGACCAGGTTGACATTGACCACGCGCACGAAGTCTTCGAGCGGGGCGGGGTTGCCGTCCTTGCCGACGATGCGCTTGGCGCTGCCGATGCCGGCGACATTCATGAGGATGCGGGCGGGGCCGTGCGCAGCCTCGGCCTTGTCGAGGGCGGCGGTGACGCTGTCGGCCTGCGTGATGTCGCAGACGCAGGCGATGCCGCCGATCTCGGCCGCCACCTTCTCGGCCAGTGCGGCATTGACGTCGAGCACGGCCACCTTGGCGCCCCGTCGCGCGAGCTCGCGCGCGGTTGCCTCACCGAGGCCGGAAGCGCCACCAGTGACGAGTGCTGCTTGTCCTTGGATGTTCATGAAGGTTGTCTCCTTGGTGCGATTTAGCGGGGTTTCAGCGTGAAGGGCAAGGTGTCGGCATGCAGGGCTTCCACCAACTCGGCGCGGTGCTTCAGCACGGCGCGCTGGTTGATGGAGCCTTTGTCGGTCACTTCGCCCTTGTCGATCGATGGCGGCTCGGAGACGATGTGCGCGCGCGCGATGCGGCTGGCACTGCCGGTGCTGGACGCCGCGAGCGTATCGAGCAATTGCTGGAACTGCGCCTGCACGGCCGCGCTCTCGACCACGTCCTTCATGGAAGCATCGGCAGCGAGGCCGGCGAGTTGGCGCACCGCCTGGGTCGGGAAGATCAGCGCGCCGACTTCCTTGAGGTTGATGCCGGTCAGCACGACGTCCTGCACGTAGGGCGCGCCGGCCGTGCTGATCCTGGCCCGCAGCGGTCCGACGCTCACGAAAGTGCCGGTGGCGAGCTTGAAGTCTTCGGCAATGCGGCCGTCGAAGCGCAGGCCGCGGTGGACATCGGCCTCGTCGATCCACCGGACGGCATCGCCCGTGCAGAGGAAGCCCTCTTCATCGAAGGCTTCGCGCGTGGCCTCGGGTGCGCGCCAGTAGCCTGGTGTGACGTTGGGGCCGCGGTAGCGCACTTCCACCTTCCCGTCCACATCGACCAGCTTGAGCGTCATGCCCGGCGTCGGCACGCCGACATCGCCTGCGCGCACATCGGGGCTGTTGATGAACATCGCGGACGGGCCCGATTCGGTCATGCCGAGGCCTGTCGCCATGACGATGCGTTCGCCGATCTCGGCTTCCTGGATCTCGTGCAGCAAATCCCAGATGGGTTGCGCGAGCGCCGCGCCCGAGTAGAAGAACATGCGCACGCGCGACAGCAGCGTCTTGCGAAGCTGCGCATCGGTCTTCATTGCTTGCGCGATGGCCTCGAAGCCGGTCGGAACGTTGAAATAGACGGTGGGCGCGATCTCGCGCAGGTTGCGCAGCGTTTCGCCCATCAGCACGGGCGTGGGCTTGCCGTCGTCAATGTAGAGCGTGCCGCCGTGGTAGATCGTGATGCCGACGTTGTGGTTGCTGCCAAAGGTGTGGTTCCACGGCAGCCAGTCGATCAGCACCGGCGGCTCTTCGGCCAGCGAGGGCATCGATTGCGCAATCTGGACCTGGTTGGCGCACCACATGCGCTGCGTGTTGATGACCGCCTTGGGCATCTTGGTCGAGCCCGAAGTGAACAGGAACTTCGTGATCGTGTCGGGTCCCGTGGCTTCCATGGCCGCATCGACCGCATGGGTGGAGGGTGTGGCGAGGAGGCTGTCGAAGGTGGTGATCGCGCGACCGGCGAGTTCGGGCGACAGCGCTCCCGCGTCGTCCGTCCCGCCGTGGCCGTGCTGCAGCACGATTTCGACATCGGCAGGGGCGACTGCCGCGATCGCGCGGCCGAAGCGCGCGGCATCGCTTGCGAACACGAGACCTGGCGTGAGTGTGTCGAAGATGTGGCGCAGCTTGTCGTAGTCCTGGCTGACGATGGAGTAGGCGGGCGACACCGGGCAGTAGGGGATGCCGGCGTAGATGCATCCGAGCGACAACAGGGCGTGCTCCAGGCTGTTCTCGCTCAGGATCATGACGGGCCGCTCGGCGTTGAGGCCGCGGTTCAGCAGGGCCTGCCCGATGCGCCGCGCGTCCTGCAGCGCCTGCGCGTAGCGGAGGTGCTGCCATTCGCCGGTGCTGCCATCGGGTAATTGCTTGCGCCTCGCCATGAAGCTGCGGTCGGGCGCCACGCGCGCCCAGTGCATCAGGCGGTCGGTGATGCGCTCTGCGTACTCCTTGAGCGGCTCGGTCGCTTCGAGGTAGCGCACACCCGCTGCGCCTTCGCGCACGCTGACACGACGCACGCCGAAGGTCACGGGACGGTAGCGCGGCGTGATCGCCGCTGAGCGGGGGGCTTGCATGGTGTCCTTGGGTGTCTCAGTTTTTCTGCACTTTGCCGGCTTTGCCTTCGAGGAAGGCGCGTACCCGCTCCTTGGCCTCGGGCGCGCTCTGCGCGATGCCTGCCATCAGCGCTTCGGTGAAGAAGCCGTGGTCTGCCGGTTGCTCCGCGATGCGCGGCAGGGCGTGCATGAGCGCGTAGTTGGTCAGCGGCGCATTCGAAGCCACGCGCTTGGCCAACTCGACGGCCTTGTCGAGGGCAGTGCCTTCCGGAACGAGGTACTGCGCGAAACCGGCGCGCTCGCCTTCTTCGGCGTTGTAGACGCGGCCAGTCATCATCATGTCGGTCATGCGGGCAGTGCCGATCAGCTTGGGAATGCGCACCGAGCCGCCGCCGCCGACGAAGATGCCGCGGGAGCCTTCGGGCAGCGCGTAGAAGGTCGTCGTATCGGCCACCCGGATGTGGCAGGCACTGGCGAGTTCCAGCCCGCCGCCGACCACCGCGCCGTGGAGTGCGGCGATCACGGGGACCGGGCCGTACTGCACCAGATCGAGCGCCGCATGCCAGGTGCGCGAGTGGAGCAGCCCCTGGCCGGCATCGCGCTCCTGGAGTTCCGACAGGTCGAGGCCGGCGCAGAAGTGCGGCCCCTCGCCGTCGATCACGGCCGCGCGCACGGTGGCGGGCAGGTTTTCGAAGGTGTTGCGCAGGGCGAGGATCAATGCGTCGGACAGCGCGTTGCGCTTGCTGCCGCGGGTGAGACGCACGATGGCAATGTTGTCCTGGAGTTCGAGCTGGATGTCGGTGTGGGTCATGATTGCATTCCGGAGTGCGATCGATTATGGTTATGAAAAATAATCAATTCAAGCCGCATGATGCCGTGCGGCATGAGGATTTACCCTAAGCCGCAAACCGCCTGGAGACACTGCCATGGACTATCAGAACCTGATCGCGATCGACACGCATACGCATGCCGAAGTGAGTTGCTGGAATCCCTTCGACAACTACGGCGAAGAATACGATCGCGCCGCCGACAAATATTTCAGGTCGAGCCGCCGGCCGACCATCCAGGAAAGCATCGATTACTACCGCGAGCGCAAGATCGGCCTCGTGATGTTCATGGTCGATGCCGAGTCGAACATGGGCCGGCGCCGCATCCCGAACGAGGAAATCGCAGAGGCGGCCCAGAAGAATTCCGACATCATGATCGCCTTTGCCAGCATCGACCCCCACAAAGGCAAGATGGGCGCACGCGAGGCGCGACGGCTGATCGAGGAGCACGGCGTCAAGGGCTTCAAGTTCCATCCGACGGTGCAGGGTTTCCACCCCTACGACAAGATGGCTTGGCCCATCTACGAGGTGATCAACGAATACGCGCTCCCGGCCGTCTTCCACACTGGTCACAGCGGCATCGGGTCCGGCATGCGGTGTGGCGGCGGCCTCAGGCTCGAATACAGCAATCCGATGCACCTGGACGACGTCGCCATCGACTTCCCCGACATGCAGATCGTGATGGCGCACCCGAGCTTCCCGTGGCAGGACGAGGCGCTGAGCGTCGCGACGCACAAGCCCAACGTCTGGATCGACCTGTCGGGCTGGAGCCCGAAGTACTTTCCGAAGCAGCTCGTGCAATACGCCAACACGCTGCTCAAGGACCGCGTGCTGTTTGCGAGCGACTATCCGCTGATCACGCCGGATCGCTGGCTGAAGGATTTCGAGGATGCAGGCTTCAAGCCCGAGGTGGTGCCCGGCATCCTCAAGGACAACGCCGTCCGCCTGCTGAAGCTGGCCAAGTAAGGCCGGCCTAGGGAGTCCGCTCCTGCTCGGCCTGATCCCAATCAACATGGGTGCGCTGGCGGCGCTCCTCGCGCTCGCGCGCGATCTGCTCCTGGAACTGCTGGCGCCCTTCCTTCTGGGCCGCGATCAGTTTGGCGCGGTCCTTGTAGTGGGGGTAGACCTCGTGCATGAGTTGGATGTTGCGAAGCCTGAAGCGCATCGCGGTTTCGCGTGCCTCGTGCGCGGGCCAGCCCAGGCCTTCGAGCACCGAACGGGCGCTGCGTAGCGACGACTCGAAGACTTCCCGTTCGATGTGCTCGACCTTCCGGTCGAGCAACTGGTACACATGCGCCACATTCCGCGCCCGTGCGACGATCCTCGCGTTCGGGAAATTCTCCCGGACGAGGTCGGCGATCTTCAGGGACTGCTCCATGTCGTCGACCGCGACCACCACCACCTTGGCCGTGCCCGCGCCAGCAGTGCGCAGCAAATCGAGTCGCGTCGCATCGCCGTAGAAGACGCGGAAGCCGAATTCGCGCAGGCTCTCGATGGTGTCGGGGTCGTGGTCGAGCACGGTGATCTTCATGCCCTGCGCGCTCAGCAAGCGCCCGATGATCTGCCCGTAGCGGCCGAAGCCGCAGATGACCACCTTGGCGTCCTGCTGCTCGGAGATTTCCTCCAGCGTGGTTGGCGCATGGCCGCTGTAGCGTGCCATCACCCATTTATCGATCGCCACCAGCAACAAGGGGGAAATCAGCATCGAAAGTGCCACCGCGCCGATCAGGAAAGACGCCACGCTGCGCGGCAGCACGTCCGGGCCGGCCGCCTGAAACACCACGAAGGCGAACTCGCCGCCCTGCGCAAGCAGCAGCGAGAACACCGGCCGTTGCTGATACGGGACGTGCATCAGCTTCGCCAGCCCGTAGATCACGCCGAACTTCAGCAGCATGAAGCCGCTCACCACCACCGCCATCAACAGGGGGTGGGTGAGCAAGACGCCGAAGTCGATGCTCATCCCGACCGCGATGAAGAAGAGGCCGAGCAGGAGGCCTTTGAAGGGTTCGATGTCGGTTTCGAGTTCCCGCCGGTATTCGCTTTCCGCGAGCAGCACGCCCGCAAGGAAGGCACCGAGCGCCATCGACAGGCCGATGAACTGCATCAGCGCCGCGATCGCGACCACCAGCAACAGCGAGGCCGCGGTGAAGATTTCGGGCGTCTTGCTGCGCGCGATCCACCGCAGCACGGGCCGAAGGGCGAGGCGGCCACCCACCACGATGCCGCCGATGACGCCGATGATCTTCAGCCCCTCCAGCGCCCGGTCGAAGCCGGTGGCCCCGGATCCGGCGTCAGGGCTGACCGCCAGCAGCGGCAACAGCGCCAGGATCGGGATGGCCGCCACATCCTGGAACAGCAGGATCGAGAAGCCGGCCTGCCCGCTCGGCGTCAGCATCAGGTTGCGCTCGCCGAGCACCTGCAGCGCGATCGCCGTCGACGAAAGCGCGAGGCCGAGCGCTGCCACCAGCGCAATGCGCCAGTTGGCGCCGGCCAGGGCGCCGACCACGAACAGCACGGCCGCGCAGGCCAGTACCTGTGCCGAGCCCCAGCCGAAGATCGGCCCGCGCAGGCTCCACAGGCGCTTGGGCTCCAGTTCGAGGCCGACCAGGAACAGCATCAGCACCACGCCGAATTCCGCGAAGTGCAGGATGTCCTCGACGTTGGTCACCAGCCCCAGCCCCCACGGGCCAATGGCGATGCCTGCGGCAAGGTAACCAATGATCGAACCCAGTCCGAGGGCCTTCGACAGCGGCACCACCAGCACCGCGGCACTGAGATAGATCAGGGAGTTGACGAGCCAGGCCGGCATGTGTTCCATCGTCAGGCCTCTTCGTGGCCGACCGGCCTGTCGATTTCGGGCACCGCGCAACTCTCGCAAGAGGCGAGGTCGTCCATCTCCGGCCAGTTCGGATAGGTGCGGAGTCGATCCTTGAAGACGTCCACGTGCGCAGCCACCTCGGACGAATGGGCGCTGCGGGCGCCGTGAAACAGCAGCGGCGGCAGGAAGCGCATGCCGCATAGCGCTGCGGTCTGCTCGTACGGCGGCAGGAAGGCGTCGAAGAAATAGCGGTTGTAGCTTTGCGGGTGATAGCTCTTTTCAGGGCCGCCGGTGGTCGCGACCAACCATAAGTCCTTGCCTTCCAGCTTGCTGCCGCCCTTGCCGTAGGCCCAGCCGTAGCTGAACACGTCATCAATCCAGAGCTTCTGCAGCGCCGGCATCGAATACCACTGGATGGGGTGCAGCAATACCAGCACATCGGCGCGCGCCAGCCGAGCCTGCTCGGTCTTCACGTCGATCGCATAGTCGGGGTAGCTGTTGTAGAGGTCGTTGACCTCGACGCCGGGTACCTCTCGTGCCGCCTTCAGCAACTGGAGGTTGATGCGGGAATCGCGCCAGCGCGGGTGCGCGGCAATCAGGTAGATGCGGGGGGCGCTTTCCGTGCTTGTTGTTGTCGGCATGCCGCGAACATATCGCACTCCGTGGGCGGCTACCATGGCGCCTGTCTTCAGCCTCGAGGAGCCTCAGATGCCGGTGGTCCTGGTCGCCAATCCCAAGGGCGGGGTGGGTAAATCCACGCTCGCAACGAACATTGCGGGCTATTTCGCCAGCGCTGGCCATCCGGTGATGCTGGGTGATACCGATCGCCAGCAGTCCTCGAAACTCTGGCTCGGCCTGCGCCCGCCGCAGGCGCGCGAGATCAGGACCTGGGAGGCGACCGAGGACGGCGAGGTCGTTCGCCCGCCGCGCGGCACCACGCACGCCGTCATCGACACGCCGGCCGGCCTGCACGGTTCGCGCTTCAAGGACGTCGTGGCGCTGGCCGACAAGGTGCTGGTGCCGCTGCAGCCCAGCATCTTCGACATCTACGCGACCCGCGATTTCCTGGACCGTCTGCTGTCGCACCGCCGCGTCGAAAAAACGCATGTGGCGCTGGTCGGCATGCGAGTGGACGCGCGCACTCTGGCGGCCGATCGGCTGCGCGAATTCGTCGCCGGACTCGATGTGACCGTGCTCGGCGAGCTTCGGGATACCCAGAACTACGTGCAACTCGCGGCCCGCGGGCTGACGCTGTTCGACATCGCACCGGGTCGCGTGCAGCGCGATCTGGAGCAATGGGTGCCGATCTGCCGCTGGCTGGACGCCTGAGCCCTCGCTCGTGGTTTTCCCTGAATGCGCATGTCGCAGCGTGGACAGGTACAGCCGGATCGGACCGCTAAAGTGAACCGCATGAAAAAGACCTTCCAGACCCTCGAAGATCTCGCCGCATGCGTCGGCCAGGAAGTCGCCGTGAGCGACTGGATCACCATCACCCAGGAGCAGGTCAACCTGTTCGCCGAGGCCACGGGGGACCACCAGTGGATTCACGTGGATGTCGAGCGGGCCAAGGCCGGACCATTCGGCGGCCCCATCGCCCACGGCTTCCTGACCCTGTCGCTGCTGCCGCGCATCTACGAGACCGCCTTCAGCGTGATCGAGTCGCGCATGGGGGTCAACTACGGGCTAAACCGGGTTCGATTCATGTCGCCAGTGCCCGTGGGCGGCCGCGTACGTGGTCGCATGAAGCTCCTGACGTCGGAGCCGATTGCCAACGATGGTTTGCAGATGACGTGGGAAACCACCATCGAACTCGAAGGCTCTCCAAAGCCGGCCTGCGTGGCTGAGTCGGTCGTCCGCAGGTATAAGTAGCTCGCCCCCAGGTTGGCTCACTTCGTGTAGCCGCCCACCCCCTGCCGGGGGCACCACCGGCGGCCCGGCGGAGCCGGTTCCGCGGTGGTTGCCGAAGGGGAGCGGGCTGCGCCGCTCCTCTGTCTATTTGAAGTTGTTTTGGCGCCAGGCTTCGAAGACGGTGACTGCGACTGCGTTTGAGAGGTTGAGGCTGCGTTGGCCTTCGCGCATTGGGAGTCGCAAGCGTTGCAGTTCGGGGAACTGCTCGCGCAAGGTTGGCGGCAGGCCACGCGTTTCCGAACCGAAGACGAGCCAGTCGCCGGGGCGGAAGGCGATGTCGTGAACCTGCCGCGTTCCGCGCGTCGTGAGGGCGAACATCCGGTCTGACGGGGGGCGTTCGACGTCGAGCAGTGCCTCCCAACCCGGGTGTCTCCGGACCTCGGCATATTCGTGATAGTCCAGGCCGGCGCGGCGCAGCAACTTGTCGTCCATCGAGAAGCCGAGCGGTTCGACGAGATGCAGGGTGCAGCCCGTGTTGGCCGCCAGCCGGATCACGTTGCCGGTATTTGGCGGAATTTCGGGCTCGACGAGGACGATGTGAAACATGGTGGGATTGTCCGCGGCGTTTCAGGCCGGCACCTCCGTGCGCGCGAACACGACCGCGGTGATGTGCGATGCCCCGCCCGAGCGCAGGACCTGGGCTGCGGCGAAGAGGGAGGCACCGGTGGTCATCACGTCGTCGACCAGCACGACGCGCCGGTTGCGAACGGCCGTCGGTCTGAGCGGCTCCAGGGCGAATGCGCCGCGCAAGTTGATCAGTCGCTCCGCGCGGGTCAGGCCGCTTTGGGCAGGTGTTTCGCGCGTTCGAAGGAGAAGGTTGGGGTCGGTGGTCTGCGGTGCCAATCGCCGTGCGAGTTCATGGGCCTGATTGAAGCCCCTCTCGCGCAGACGGGCGGGCGCCAAGGGCATCGGCAGTACGAGATCGGCACCTTCGAGCGCCGGCTCGACCCAGGGCGCGCTTCGCAGCAATGTTGCCAGCGGTTCTGCCAACCCGGCCTCGCCGCGAAACTTGAATTCTGCAATGCACGCCGGCCAGGGCCACGCATAGGCACAGGCCACAAGGCAGGCATCGAGCGAAGGCGGATTGCGCAGGCAGTCGCCACACCGGTCGACGCCTGGCGGTACCGACAAGGCGCAAGTTGCGCAGCGCTGCGTGGGCGGAGCGAAGCGAGCCACGCACGCGTCGCACACGGGGCGGGCGGGCCATGTGCGACACACGAGGCACTGGCTCGGCAGGCGCGCCGCGATCGATGAGAAAGCCCTTTCGGTCCAGCTTTTGAACATCCCTCAATATACTGAGTGGCCCATGCTTCCCGACTCTCCCCAGCGACCGCCGACCATCGATGCCACGGCGGCCGCCCGCTGGAGCCGCCTCGCGGAGCCAGCCGGTTCTCCTTGGCTGCATGAGGAAATCGGTCGACGGATGGAAGATCGGCTCCAGTGGATCAAGGCAACTCCGCGCCGATGGGCCGACTGGTCGCCACTTCGGGGAGGGCTGGAGGCTCATGCGTTGGTCGCCCGCCGCTATCGGGACGCCGCGCCTTATGTCATCGAAACCGAGCCATCGCTCATCGGACCGACCGGCAAGGCGCTCGCCGCGCCCTGGTGGACCGCACGTCGCTGGCAGGTAGCGCAGCCGACCTTCGTCGCGCCTCCCGAAGACGGCGTGGACTTGCTATGGGCCAACATGGCCCTGCACATGGCCGCCGATCCGGGCGCATTGATTAATCAGTGGCATCGACTGGTCGCGACCGACGGCTTCCTGATGTTCTCGTGCTTCGGCCCCGACACGTTGTTCGAACTGCGTGCACTTCACCAGCGCCTGGGGTGGCCGCCCGCGAGCCATGAGTTCACCGACATGCACGATTGGGGCGACATGCTCGTCGGCGCCGGTTTTGCAGAGCCCGTGATGGACATGGAGCGAATCGTGCTGACCTGGCCCAATGCCGACGCGGCCCTCGCCGAACTGCGCACCCTCGGCCGAAACCTCCATCCAGGGCGATTTGCGGCGTTAAGAGGCAAAGCCTGGCGCCAGGCATTCGGCCGCGCACTACCGGAGCTGGCGCCGTCGGCAGATGGGGGAGGGCGCATCGCACTGACCTTCGAAATCATCTACGGCCATGCGTTCAAACCGGCGCCGCGGGTCGCCTTGTCGGCGGAAAGCGCCGTTTCCCTTCGCGAGATGCGCTCGATGCTTCAGCGCGGTCGCCCAGGCGCATGAGAGCGCACTGGTTCACCCGCTACAATCCGGCGCTGCGTGAACTCCCGGGTATTGTCCCGTGATCGAGGCCTGTCGAACATGGGTTTGACAGCGATCGACGCACCGATTTGCTGAACTCGCCCGTGTCGAATTCCGTGTTTCGTTTTGCCACTGTTTCAGGCCAAAGCATCCATTGGTTCCTGAAGCGCAATTGCTCGGTCACGCCGAGCCAGCTTGGCTGGCTCTACGCGTCGCTCTGCGTGGTATCACTTGGCATCGGAACCGTTTTCTGGCTGAACGGCGCACGGCTCGTGTTGCCGTTTGCCTGGCTCGAACTTGCCGCGGTGGGTTTCGCGTTCGTCCTCTATGCACGGCATGCGACCGACGGCGAAAAGATCGCCCTGCAGGGCGGCCGGTTGGTGGTCGAGCTCGAAAACGGTGGGCACTACGAGCGTACGGAATTCTTGCCGCACCAGGTGCGGGTCGAGCCACAGGACAGCGACCGGTCGCTGATCGAGGTCTCGGGTCAGGGTCGTTCGGTCAGGGTGGGGCGGTATGTGCGCCCGGAGTTGCGCGCGGCGTTGGCGCGCGAAATTCGCATGGCATTGCGCAGTGCCTGAGGAAGGCATGTGCAGTGTTTCACCGTGGGGACCGGTGGGGTTAACTGGAAAATGAAAAAGTGAACACGATGAAGAGCATTTGGCGCAACAAGATCTGGCCGGCGAATTTGCTGCTGGCGGCCGGCGCGGCTTTCAGCGGCGCGGCGCATGCAGTCAATGACCTGCCCGGCGGACCGTCCGTGCGTCAGCTGAATCTCCCGGTGGGTGTCACCAAGATTTCGCAAGAACAGCATTTCCTGCACACGGTGATGATGATCTTGTGCACCGTGATCTTCGTGGCGGTGTTCGCTGTCATGTTCTATTCCATCTGGAAGCACCGCAAGTCGGTCGGCCACAAGGCGGCCAACTTCCATGAGTCCGTGGTGGTCGAAGTCATCTGGACCATCGTTCCCTTCGTCATCGTCATCCTGATGGCACTGCCGGCGACCCGCGTGCTCGTCGCCCAGAAGGACACCACCAACTCCGACCTCACCATCAAGGTCACCGGCTACCAGTGGAAGTGGGGTTACGACTACCTCAAGGGCGAAGGCGAGGGCCTGTCGTTCATTTCCACCCTCGACGCCTCGCACCGCGCCATGTCCGATGCAGGCGCCCACGGCGACATCCCCGACAACTACCTTCTCAAGGTCGACAACCCCCTCGTCGTCCCGGTCGACACCAAAATCCGCATCATCACCACCGCGAATGACGTGATCCACGCCTTTGCGGTGCCGCAGTTCGGCGTCAAGCAGGATGCAATCCCGGGCTTCGTCCGCGACACCTGGTTCCGCGCCGAAAAGGTGGGTGACTATTACGGCCAATGCCAGGAGCTCTGCGGCAAGGAACACGCTTTCATGCCCATCCACGTCAAGGTGATGGCGGCTGCCGACTACACCGCCTGGGTGGACGGCAAGCGCAAGGAAGCCGCCGCCAAGCAGGACGACCCGGGCAAGGTCTGGACGCTGCCTGAAATCCTGGCGCGTGGCGAAAAGGTCTACGCGGCCAACTGCGCGGCCTGTCACCAGGCCAATGGCAAGGGTGCGGGGCCGGTCAAGCCGCTCGACGGCTCGGCAACCGTGCTCAATGCGGACCACAAGCTGCAACTCCACGTGGTGCTCAACGGCCAGAACAATGGCGCGATGCCCTCATGGAAACAACTCAGCGACACTGACATCGCTGCCGTGGTGACCTTCACGAAGAACAGCTGGTCGAACAAGACGGGCCAACTGGTGCAGCCGGCTGAAGTGCTGGCCGAGCGCGGCAAGTAAGCCGCAGGCTCCACGACGAAGAGTTAGCAAGGAATACCAAGATGAGCGCAGTCCTCGACCCCCACGCCCACGGCCACGGCGACCATGCCCACGACGATCACAACCACGCGCCGAGCGGTTGGCGCCGCTGGGTGTTTGCGACCAACCACAAGGACATCGGCACGCTGTACCTGTTGTTCTCCTTCACGATGCTGATGGTCGGCGGCGTGCTGGCCCTGATGATTCGCGCCGAGCTGTTCAAGCCTGGCCTGCAACTGGTCAACCCCGAGCTGTTCAATCAGTTCACGACCATGCACGGCCTGATCATGGTGTTCGGCGCGATCATGCCGGCTTTCGTGGGCTTCGCGAACTGGATGATCCCGCTGCAGATCGGCGCATCCGACATGGCGTTCGCGCGCATGAACAACTTCAGCTTCTGGTTGCTGATCCCGGCGGCGCTGATGCTGGTGGGCTCATTCTTCATGCCCGGCGGCGCACCCGCAGCGGGCTGGACGCTCTATGCGCCGCTCACTCTGCAGATGGGTCCTTCGATGGACGCCGGCATCTTCGCGATGCACATCATGGGCGCTTCGTCGATCATGGGCTCGATCAACATCATCGTGACCATCCTCAACATGCGTGCCCCCGGCATGACGCTGATGAAGATGCCGATGTTCTGCTGGACCTGGCTCATTACCGCCTACCTGCTGATCGCCGTGATGCCCGTGCTCGCCGGCGCCATCACCATGACGCTGACCGACCGCCATTTCGGCACCAGCTTTTTCAACCCCGCCGGTGGCGGCGACCCGGTGATGTACCAGCACATCTTCTGGTTCTTCGGCCACCCCGAGGTCTACATCATGATCTTGCCGGCCTTCGGCATCGTCAGCCAGATCGTTCCGACCTTCTCGCGCAAGAAGCTCTTCGGCTATGCCTCCATGGTGTATGCCACGTCGTCGATCGCCATCCTGTCGTTCATCGTGTGGGCACACCACATGTTCACGACCGGCATGCCGCTCACCGGCCAGCTGTTCTTCATGTACGCGACCATGCTGATCGCCGTGCCGACGGCCGTGAAGATCTTCAACTGGATCGCAACGATGTGGCAGGGCTCGATGACCTTCGAGACGCCGATGTTGTTCGCCGTGGGCTTTATCTTCGTGTTCACGATGGGCGGCTTCACCGGCCTGATCCTCGCGGTTGCGCCGATCGATACGCAGTTGCAGGACACCTATTACGTGGTGGCCCACTTCCACTATGTGCTGGTGGCTGGTTCGCTGTACGCGATGTTCGCCGGCTACTACTACTGGTCGCCGAAATGGACAGGCGTGATGTACAACGAAACGCGCGGCAAGGTTCACTTCTGGTGGTCGCTGATCTCTTTCAACGTCGCCTTCTTCCCAATGCACTTCCTGGGTTTGGCCGGCATGCCGCGTCGCTACGCCGACTATCCGATGCAGTTCGCCGACTTCAACGCCGTGGCCAGCGTCGGCGCATTCGCCTTCGGATTCGCGCAGGTCTATTTCTTCGTCTTCATCGTGCTGCCCACCATGCTCGGCAAGGGTGAGAAGGCGCCGCAGAAGCCATGGGAAGCTGCCGAAGGACTGGAATGGGAAGTGCCTTCGCCCGCACCGTTCCATACCTTCGAAAACCCGCCCAAGCTGGACGCGACTGCCACCAAGGTGATCGGCTGAAGTGCCGCGCGTCATGACACCTGAACAAAAGAGGAGCAACCGCCGCATGGGGCTCACGCTGGCCTCCATCGCGCTGCTGTTCTTCATCGGTTTCATCATCCGCATGGCCTGGATCGGCCACTAGGCGGGACCATGGCCATCGGTCAACGCATCCGTCGCGAAAACGTCCGAATGGTCGGCAAGCTGGCCGTCGTGGCGGCCGGCATGTTCGGCTTCGGCTATGCGCTGGTACCGGTCTATCGGGCCATCTGCGAGATGACCGGCATCAATATCCTGGCGCTCTCGGAGCTCGAAGTCCCCGGCGGGGCGTCGGGCGGCAAGAGCGTCCGTGTGCCTGACAACACGCAGGTGGACATGAGTCGCACGATCACCGTGGAGTTCGATGCGAACGTTCGCGGTCTGTGGGACTTCAAGCCCGCGCAGAACTCGATGCAAGTGCATCCCGGCGAGCTCCACACCGTGATGTACGAGTTCCAGAACGTACAGAATCGCCGGATGTCCGCGCAGGCCATCCCGAGCTACGCGCCCCAGCAGGCGGCACCGTACTTCAACAAGCTGCAATGCTTCTGCTTCAACCAGTACACGCTGGATCCGGGCGAGAAGAAGGAGTGGCCTGTCGCGTTTGTGATCGACCCCAAGATCTCCAAGGACGTCAAGACGATCACGCTGTCGTACACCTTCTTCGAGGTCGGCGGCAAGACGCCGGCAGCGCCTGTCGCTGCCAACGCCGCAGCCGGACCGACGACGGAGCCACGCTCATGACCGCACCCGCTGCACCGCGCAAGGGATCGCTGTGGCGAACGATCAGGGCTGTTGGCTGGTCGTTTTTCGGCGTGCGCAAGAACAGCGGGTTTCAGGATGACGTTACGAAGCTCAACCCATTGCACATCATTGTGGTTGCGCTCGTTGCCGTGGCCCTTTTTGTCTGCGCCCTGATCCTGTTCGTGCGCTGGGTCGCCGCATCCTGAAGAAAACACCCACAGAATCTGAACCGAGAGAAGAAAGCCAGGACCTGATATGAGTTCAACCACGCAAGGCACCACGCCCTACTACTTCGTGCCCGGGCCCTCTGCCTACCCGGTCATGGCCGCGACGGGCCTGCTCTTTGTCATTCTGGGAGCAGCCCAGTGGATCAACGGTCATCAATGGGGCGCATGGTCGCTCTTGTTGGGCATGATCACTTGGCTCGGCACACTGTTCGTGTGGTTCCGGACGGCGATTGGCGAGAGCGAGAGCGGCAAGTATGGCTACAAGGTCGACCTCTCCTTCCGCTGGAGCATGAGTTGGTTCATCTTCTCGGAGGTGATGTTCTTCGGCGCCTTCTTCACCGCGCTGTGGTGGGCGCGCACCCATGCGCTGCCTGCGCTTGGTAGCCTCGACAACGCCATCCTGTGGCCGGACTTCAAGGCGGTATGGCCGACCGTGGCCGCCGGTGTGACCGGATCGCCGGCCGACATTGTCGAACCGTTCCAGACGGTTGGGCCTTTCTGGCTGCCTACCATCAATACGGCATTGCTGCTGAGTTCCGGTGTAACGCTCACGATTGCCCACCACGCCCTGCGTGCCGGTCATCGCGCGCAAACCGTCCGGTTCATGTGGCTGACCGTGTTGCTGGGACTGACCTTCCTGTGCGTTCAGGGCTACGAATATCATCATCTGTACACCGAGCTGAACCTCAAGCTCAGCTCTGGCACGTACGGCTCGACCTTCTTCATGCTGACCGGCTTCCACGGGCTGCACGTGTTCATCGGCATGCTGATGCTGCTGTTCATCACGCTCCGCATTCGTGCGGGGCACTTCACACCTGAGCGCCACTTCGGTTTCGAGGGCGCAGCCTGGTACTGGCACTTCGTCGACGTTGTGTGGCTCGGCCTGTACATCACGGTCTACTGGCTTTGAATACGAACGACGGCACAAGAAAAAAGCGCCGCAAGGCGCTTTTTTCATGGTTCTACGAAAACGAGCAGCAGCTACTTGCCGACCGGAAGGCCCCCTGGCTGGATGTAGCCCAGTTTCCAGGCCACCAGGATGCAAAGGAACAAAACAACCGACAGCGCAATCCGAACGGTCAGCGCGCGCGCCATGCCACCACTTTTGGCGCGGCCATTGCGCCCGTCCCTCAGCATGAAGAACAGCGCAAATCCGAGGCTCGCCAAGATGCCCGCAAAGGCGAGGGCGACAAAGTATTTCATGACCCACATTATCGGCCGCAGAGGCCGCCTCATGGTTTGAACACAGATATCTTGGCCGCCGGACCTCGCACGCGTGGCGGCCGCTTCTGGCTGATCACCGCCATCGCCGTGATCACCATTGCCGGCACCGTTTCGCTGGGCCGTTGGCAGCTTTCGCGCGCTGCGCAAAAAGAGGCCATCCAGGCGGAAATCGATACGCAAAAGAGCCTTCCGCCGCTTGATCAACAAGCCTTTCTTGCACTGGAAAGCGCTTCGTCCACGCTCCATCGCCCAGTCCGCTTGCGGGGGCTTTGGCTGACACCGCACACCGTCTATCTCGACAATCGGCAGATGCATGGTGTGCCCGGCTTTTACGTGCTGACGCCGTTTGCGATCGAGGGCACCAATCAGACGGTCATGATCCAGCGTGGCTGGATCCAGCGCAATTTCACCGACAGGACCCACTTGGAGCCGGTCGAGACGCCGCCCGGGCTGGTCGAAGTGACGGGAAGAATTGCCCCACCGCCGGCGCGTTTGCTGGACTTGGGCAAGGCCGAACAAGGGACGTCAACGCCTGGTGCCGCGGGGTCTTCGCCCATCCGGCAGAATCTCGACCTTGAAGCGTATCGGGCCGAGACCGGTCTACCCCTGCGGACCGATGTCTCGCTGCAGCAGACCGGTGAGACTTCCGAGGGTCTGCAGCGCGACTGGCCGGCTCCCGCACTCGGTGTTGAAAAACACTACGGCTATGCGTTCCAGTGGTTCGGGTTGTCGGCCCTCGTCGTATTTCTCTATGTCTGGTTCCAACTCATCGCCCCCTACCGCCGCGCACGTCTTGCAAGCCGCCGCTGACGAGCCGCTCGGCCTGACGGTCCATTCCATGCCGTCGCCGCGGCAGGCGCTTGCAGGAGCCGAAGGGCGCCGGACGGCGCTCGGCCGCTGGAAGATGATCATCGTCCTGCTGTGCTGCGCGGCGCCGGTGATTGCCTCTTACTTCACCTATTACGTCATTCGGCCGGAAGGCCGGAGCGTCTATGGCGAGTTGGCGGAGCCGCAGCGTCCGGTACCGAACATCGCGGGCACGTCGCCCGATGGCGCGAAGGTCATGCTCCCGGCACTCAAGGGCCAGTGGCTGCTGGTCGCTGTTGCCGATGCGGCATGCGACTCGCTCTGCGAGCAGCAGCTCTATCTGCAACGCCAGCTTCGCGAAAGTCTCGGCCGCGAAAAGGAACGCGTGGACCGCGTTTGGTTCGTCAGCGATGCGGCGCCGATCCCGGCGCGCCTCGAGGCGGCCTTGCGTGGGGCGACGGTTGTCCGCGTGCCGCCAGACCAACTCGCGCAGTGGCTCGCGCCCAGCGCTGGCCACGCGCTGGCGGATCATCTCTACGTCGTCGACCCAATGGGCAACTGGATGATGCGTTTCCCCGCGCGCATGGATACCGCTGGTGCCAGCCGCGCCAAGCGCGATCTCGACAGGTTGTTGCGCGCCTCCGCCTCCTGGGACGAGCCGGGGCGCTGAGTCAACCATGGATACGACCTCGCTCTACGACCTCACCCCCATCGCCTGGCTCATGGCGGTCGGTGTGCTGCTCGCTCTCGGGCCGCTGATCTGGGTTTGGCGGCGCAACGCCGGTGCGGGCCCGGCGCGGCGACTGCACGCGCTGACCGTGCTCACGCTGTTCCTGACATTCGACCTCACCCTGTTTGGTGCCTTCACGCGTCTCACCGATTCCGGCCTCGGCTGTCCCGACTGGCCGGGCTGCTACGGAAACGCCAGCCCCGTCGGTGCCCGTCACGACATCGCGATGGCACAGGCAGCGCAACCGACGGGGCCGGTCACGCACAGCAAGGCATGGGTCGAGATGGTCCATCGTTATCTCGCCACTGGCGTCGGAGTCCTCATCCTTGCGCTGGCCATTGCGACCTGGGTCGCGCGGCGGCGCCAGCGCCTGTCCGGTCATGCCGGCGCTCGGCCTTTGAGCCCGTGGTGGCCCGCGGCCACGCTGGTGTGGGTTTGCCTGCAAGGCGCGTTCGGTGCCATGACCGTCACGTGGAAGCTGTTTCCCGCGATCGTCACGCTTCATCTGTTGGGTGCGGTCGTCCTGCTGGCATTGCTATGCATTCAGGCCGTGCGCTATCAGCAAGATGCAACGCAGCGTTTGCCCACACCGGTGCCCTCGTCCTTGCGCAACCTGCTGATCGCGACAACAGCGCTGCTGGTCCTGCAGATTGCGCTCGGCGGTTGGGTCAGCACCAACTATGCAGTGCTGGCTTGCACTCAGTTCCCGACATGCCAGAACAGCTGGTGGCCACCCATGAATTTCGCGCAGGGCTTCCAGCTATGGCGCCATCTGGGCGAAACCGCTGATGGCGTTCCGATCGACTTCGCGGCGCTGACAGCGATTCACTATGCGCACCGGTTGATGGCCTACGTCGTCTTCATCGCCATTGCCGGGCTTGCCTGGTCTCTGCATCGCGTGAGGGCCCTGCAGCCGCAGGGCCGCTGGTTGGCAGGGCTCGCGCTGCTCCAGCTTGCGACTGGCTTGGGCAACGTGCTCCTCGGGTGGCCACTCGTCGCGGCCGTCCTGCACACAGGCGGCGCCGCAGCACTTGCAGTTGTCCTGACCTGGACCTTGTGCGAAAGCCGGCGCGAACGTGTGCTGGCGCCCGCCGGCGCCGGTGCGCGCGGCGAACGAATGGAGGTCGCATGCGCCGCGCCGGGCCGCCCCAAGCAAGCTCGCACCGCAGTGCGGAGCACGGAGGTTACTCGATGAGCGCGCCGGCTTCCTTGCACGGTCCGACGACCGTCAGTGTGCTGCGCCAGTTCTACGCGCTGACCAAGCCCCGTGTCGTCCAACTGATTGTCTTCTGTGCGCTGATCGGCATGGTGCTCGCGGTGCCGGGCGTCCCGGGCCTTGCTGAATTGCAGCAGGGTGCGCTGGCGTGCATCGGCATCTGGCTGGTCGCGGGCGCTGCGGCGGCATTCAACTGCCTGGTCGAAAAGGGCATCGACGCAAAGATGAAGCGAACCGCGTGGCGCCCGACGGCGCGGGGCGAGCTGAGCGACCGGCAGGCGTTGCTCTTTTCGGCCGCACTGTGCGCCGCTGGCTCGGCGCTTCTATGGTTTGCCGTCAATCCGTTGACGATGTGGCTTACCTTTGCGACCTTCGTCGGCTATGCGGTGGTCTACACCGTGATCCTCAAGCCGCTGACGCCCCAGAATATCGTGATCGGCGGCGCTTCAGGCGCGATGCCGCCCGTGCTGGGATGGGCCGCGATGACCGGCGAAGTGAGCCCGGAAGCGCTCATCCTCTTCCTCATCATCTTCCTGTGGACGCCGCCGCACTTCTGGGCCCTGGCGCTCTATCGGGTCGAGGACTATCGCAAGGCGGGCTTGCCGATGTTGCCGGTGACGCACGGGAACGAATTCACGCGCCTGCAGGTGTTGCTCTACACCTTCATTCTTTTCGCGGCCTGCTTGATGCCCTTCATTTATGGCATGAGCGGCTGGCTCTATCTGGTGGTTGCCTTCGGCGTCAGCATCGGCTTCACCGGGCACGCCTTCGCACTGTGGCGAAACTACTCCGATGCGCTCGCGCGCAAGACCTTTCGCTTTTCGTTGATTCACCTGAGCGTGCTGTTCGCTGCGCTGCTCGTCGACCACTATCTCCGATGACCCAATCCATCAGCAAGCGTCAGGCTCTCGGCAGAATCGCCATGGTGGCGGCCACCTTTGGCGTTGCCGCCATCGCGGGCATCAACCTCACGGCCTGCACCGAAGCGAAGCCGACCTTCAATGCGGTCGATATCACCGGCGCGGACTTCGCCAAGGACTTCTCGCTGACCGACGCCAATGGACGCGTGCGAACGATGGCGGATTTCAAGGGCAAGGTGGTGGTGCTCTTCTTCGGCTATGCGCAGTGCCCGGATGTCTGCCCGACGACCATGACGGAAATGGCGCAGGTCAAACAGCAACTGGGCAGCGACGGCGACAAGCTGCAGGTGCTGTTCGTCACGGTGGACCCGGAGCGTGACACGCCGGACGTCATGAAGGCCTACATGGGGGCATTCGATCCCTCGTTCGTTGCACTGATTCCGACGCCCGAGCAACTCCCGCCCCTCGCAAAGGACTACAAGGTCTACTACAAGAAGGTCGAAGGCAAGACGCCTACCAGCTATTCAATGGACCATTCGGCTGCCAGCTTCGTCTACGACCCGCAAGGTCGCCTGAGGCTTTATGCGCGCTATGGCGCGGGAGTTCCAGCGATGGTGTCCGACATCAAGGCACTGCTCAAGTCCTGAGTTCGGCGCCGTGGCCAGCGTCGATCATCTCAGGCAGCGCAAAGGCGCCTTTCGCATCGCCCTGATGCATCGCCTTGTTGGAGCCGCTGCGATCAGATCCCAGTCGGTACGTCCAGAACTCGGTCGCAAACTGGCTCAATGATGCAAGCCGGACGCAGCCCGCTTGGGCCGAGGAGACTTGCGCGCGCTGGCGTGCGGAAAGCGATGTTCCGGAGACGCACTACATCGTGCGCCGCGCCCTGCGGACGCTGTCGAAGCAGGCGCCCGAGTCAGCTTAGAAAGAAAAAACCCGGCCAGCGGGCCGGGTTCGATGGCAGCGAAAGACGGCTTACGCGTATTCCGCGAGCGCCTTCTTCATCTTCTTCATGGCCGCGACCTCGATCTGGCGAATGCGTTCGGCGCTCACGCCGTAAACCGCAGCCAGGTCATGAAGCGTCATGCCGCCCGAGCCGTCGTCGTTCACCTTGAGCCAGCGCTCTTCGACGATGCGGCGGCTGCGGTCATCCAGGGATGCCAGCGCGGTTGAGATGCCGTCCGTCGACAGCCGATCACGCTGCCGCGATTCGATCTGCGCGGTCGGCTCCTGGCTCGCGTCGGCCAGGTAAGCGATGGGGCCGAAGCCCTCATCACCATCGTCGGATGGACTGGGGTCCAACAGCACATCGCCGCCGGAGAGGCGCGTTTCCATCTCCAGGACTTCTTCAGGTTTCACGTTGAGGCGGGTCGCCATCTGCGTGACTTCGTCCGCGCTCAGGGTGTCACGGTGCGTATGGCCATCCAGGGCGGCCGCGTCGGCCTTGAAACCTTGCTTCATCGAGCGCAGATTGAAGAAAAGCTTGCGCTGGGCCTTGGTCGTCGCGACCTTGACCATGCGCCAGTTCTTCAGGATGTATTCGTGGATCTCAGCCTTGATCCAGTGCATGGCATAGCTGACCAGCCGCACGCCTTGGTCGGGGTCGAAGCGCTTCACGGCCTTCATCAGGCCGACATTGCCTTCCTGGATCAGGTCGCCGTGCGGCAGACCATAGCCCAGGTATTGGCGGGAAATCGAAATAACGAGCCGCAGGTGCGACAGGATCAACGCACTGGCAGCTTCCAGGTCGTTATGGTCGCGCAATTTGCGCGCAAAACCCTGCTCTTCCTCGAGCGTCAACAAAGGCAGCCGGTTGGCTGCCGAGATATAGGCGTCCAGGTTACCCAGCGACGGCACCATCGACCAGGGATTGGCGACGGCGAGCTGGTTGGCAGAGGCTCCAGACAATGATGTCATTCGGGAAACTCCTTTGTTGGTGACCATATTAGCACTCGATTAGAGGGAGTGCTAAGGTCAGGGTTCCCACCTACTTTCAATGAGGCTGATAGCTTGAACCCGTCGAAAAGCTGGCCAAGCTGTTCCGGCGGCGGGCTTACCAGCGGATACCGAGGCGCAGAAATAGCCTCGAAAGTACGAAAAGCGGGCCGACCCAGAGATATTGGATATCTTCGAAAAATGAGGGTTTCTTGCCTTCGATCCTGTGGCCGATGAACTGGAAAGCCCATGCGACAACAAAGATAGCGGCGGAAACGGGCAATACAAGGTCGCCCATGGCGTGGATGGCTGCCAAGAGGATCGCCGTCCCGCCGATCATGGTGACCAGAAAGGCCGGCGAACGCAGGGTGGCGTAGTAGACGAGGCTGGCCGCCACGAAGGCGTAGGCCACCCAGGGATGCAACGCGAAGAGCAAGCCAACGATGCTCAGCATGATCGCCGGAATGGCCACCATGTGAATGGCTTCGTTTGTCGGGTTGCGATGGCTCTCGCCATAGTACGCGAGCAGGCGATCGACCTTGCGATCGGCGCCCGTCAGCGGTGTTGCCGCGGTATTCATGGTGTCTCCTCGTTCTTCTGTCGGGGCATGATGCCAGACTGAGCTTCCGGCCACCAATGGGCCGGCCGCGACCCGCGCCTATCCGAGCAGGGCCTGGGCGAACTCCCGGGCGTCGAAGGTTTCCAGATCTTCCAGCTTTTCGCCGACCCCGATGAAATAGACCGGGATAGGCCGTTCGCGAGCGATCGCGCACAGGACGCCGCCCTTTGCAGTGCCATCGAGTTTGGTAACGACCAGACCCGTCAAGCCGAGCGCCTCATCGAATGCCCTGACCTGGGCCAGTGCGTTCTGCCCGGTATTGCCGTCGATCACGAGGAGCACCTCGTGCGGCGCGGTCGTATCGGCGCGAGCGACGACCCGCTTGATCTTCTTCAGCTCGTCCATCAAGTGAATCTGCGTCGGCAGCCGGCCGGCTGTGTCGACCAGGACCACGTCCTTGCCGCGCGCCTTGCCCGCGTTGACCGCGTCGAAGCTCACCGCGGCGGGGTCGCCGCCCTCCTGGCTGACGATTTCGACAGTGTTCCGGTCCGCCCAGACCAGCAACTGCTCCCGCGCTGCCGCCCGAAAAGTATCGGCCGCAGCCAGCAGCACGGACGCGCCCTCGTTGGCCAGGTGCTTGGTCAGCTTGCCGATGGACGTGGTTTTCCCCGCGCCGTTCACGCCGGCAACCATGATCACCGTCGGCGTGTATTGGCCGATCACCAGCGATTTTTCGAGCGGGCGCAGCAGATCGGCGATCGCATCCGCCAGCAGGACCTTCACCTGCCCGGCGTCGGTCGCCATGTTGCTCTTTACGCGGCGACGTAGATCGTCCAGTAAGTGCTCAGTGGCTTTGACGCCGGTATCGGCCATCAGCAGCGCTTCTTCCAACTCCTCATAGAGCGCGTCGTCGATCTGGGCGTTGACGAAGGTGGCGGCGATACTGTTGCCGGTCTTGCGCAGGCCGCTCTTGAGCTTGTTGAGCCAACCGCTGCGTTCGGCTGCTGGCGGCTCGGCGGCCGGAACTACGACTTCGGCTGCCGGCGGGGGCAGGGGCACCAACACTGGTGCTGGCACCGGTGTCGGTGACTTCTCCAGCGGTTCCTCGAACTTCGCAGGTACAGGCTCCGGTTCGGGCGGAACGACCGGCGCGGGCGAGGCGATACGGCCCCCGAACCAGGTGGATGGCGAAAAGACCGACTTTGCGGGTGCCGCAGGCTCCGCCGAGGGTTCAACCGGCGAAACTTCGGGCTCGGGCGCCGGGACTGGCGCCTCGGCGGGCGGTTTTTTCTTGAAGAAACTGAACATTGAGTCGTTTTTACAATCCGAGCCATTCTATGAAACACCCCTCGCCACGCCGCGCAGCGTTTGGTGCGGTGCTGGCCTCGGTGCTGATGGCGCCTTGGATCTTGCCCGCGTCCGCGCAGTCCTCCCCCCCACCCCATTCAGACTCATCGCCTTCGGCCGCCGCATCGGCCGAGCCACAGAAGTTCACGCTCGCCAACGGCATGACATTGATCGTCAAGCCTGATCGCCGCGCCCCTACCGCCGTCCAGATGCTCTGGGTTCGTGTCGGCTCAATGGATGAGGTCGACGGCACTTCAGGCGTTGCTCACGTTCTGGAGCACATGATGTTCAAGGGCACCAAGGACCTGAAGCCGGGTGAGTTTTCCCGGCGGGTCGCGGCACTCGGCGGACGCGAAAACGCCTTCACGACCCGCGACTACACCGGCTTCTACCAGCAGATCCCGGTTGAAAAGCTCGAACAGGTCATGAAGCTGGAGTCTGACCGATTTGCCAACATGCAATGGCCGGACGACGAATTCAAGCGCGAGATCGAGGTCGTCAAGGAGGAGCGCCGCATGCGCACCGACGACCAGCCGCGCGCCTTGCTCGGCGAACAACAAAACGCCGCTGTCTTCACCGCGTCGCCGTACCACCGCCCGGTGGTCGGATGGATGAGCGACCTCGATGCCATGACGCCTGCGGACGCTCGCGCCTTCTTCAAGCAGTGGTACACGCCCGAGAACGCGGTGATCGTCGTGGTGGGTGATGTCGACGTGGCGCAGGTGCGCGCCATGGCCGAGAAATACTATGGCTCGATCCCGGCGCGCGCGCTGCCGGTGCGCAAGCCTCGCACCGAACCCGCCCAGCGCGGCGTTCGCCGTATCGAATTCAAGGCACCGGCCGAGCAGGCCTATGTGTCGCTCGCGTTCCGTGTGCCGCAGATCGACCCCGCCGACAAGTTCGCGGGCGACATCGATCCTTACGCGCTCGTGGTGCTGTCGGCGGTGCTCGACGGCTACCAGGGTGCTCGGCTGGACCGCGCGTTGACGCAAGGTCCCGATCGCGTGGCGGACCAGGCGGGGGCCTATTCCGGTTTCGTCGGCCGCGGTCCGCAGTTGTTCGTGCTCGAAGGTGTCCCGGCGGCAGGCAAGACCGCCCAGGCTGTCGAGACCGCGCTGCGCGCAGAAGTCGCGCGGATTGCTCGCGACGGCATTGGCGAGGCCGAACTGGCCCGCGTGAAGACTCAGTGGGTGGCCAGCGAGACCTACAAGCTCGACTCCGTCATGGCGCAAGCGCGTGAACTCGGCAGCAACTGGGTGCAGGGCCTTCCGCTGGATGCAAGCGCCCGGATCATCGAACGCCTGCAGGGCGTCACGGCCGCGCAGGTGCAGGCAGTGGCGGCGAAGTATTTCGGCGATGACCAGATGACGACCGCCGTCCTGCGGCCCTTGCCGCCCGAGAAAAACGGCCGCCCGCGCGGCTTTGCAGCGCCGACGGGCGATCTGCGCTGAAAGAGGGCTGCATTCCCATGTTCAAGATTCCAAAGATGGCCCTCCGCGCTGTCCTCGCCGGCACTGCCGTACTTCTTGGCGCGAACGCCTTCGCCGCCATACCGATCCAGCACTGGACCTTGCCGAACGGCGCCAAGATCTATCTCGCCGCAACCAGCGCGTTGCCGATCGTCGATGTCCAGGCGGACTTCGACGCCGGCGCCCGTCGCGACCCGCCCGCGCAAGCCGGTCTTGCCAGCGTGACCGCGATGATGGTCGAAAAGGGTATGCGCGCGAGCGGAAGCGATCCGGCGATGGACCAGAACGCCCTCGGCGAAGCCTGGGCCGATCTGGGCGCGAATTTCGACGTGAGCGCCGGTTCCGAACGCACCAGTTTCACGCTGAGAACATTGTCCGAGCCTGCGCTGCTCGACAAGGCGGTTCGGCTCGCGGCGCGCCAGATCGGCGAGCCGGCCTTTCCGGAGGATGTCTGGAAGCGCGAGCGGGAGAGGCTCAACGCGGCCATCAAGGAAGCCAACACGAAGCCGGCGACCATCACGGAGCGAGCCTTTTCCCAGGCGGTCTACGGCGCGCATCCATATGGCCTCGACGTGACCGAGGCGACCCTGGCGCAGATCGACGTCGCCGCCATGCGCCGCCGATACGAGCAACTCATCGTCCCTTGCCGCGCCAAGATCAGCATCGTCGGCGCGGTGACACGTCCGCAAGCGGAAAGCATCGCGACGACGTTGCTGTCCCGTTTGCCGGCCTCGTCTTCATGCGCCGAACTCCCTGCCGTGCCCGAGGTGATGCCGCTCACCGCGGCCAAGCAAGAGCGGTTGCCGTTCGACTCGGCGCAGGCGCACGTGCTCATCGGCCAGCCTGGCTACCGGCGCGCCGACCCGGACCACTTCGCGCTCAACCTCGGCAACTACATCCTCGGCGGGGGCGGGTTCGTGTCGCGCCTGACCGAGCAGGTGCGCGAAAAGCGCGGACTGACCTACAGCATCTACAGCGGCTTCTCTCCGGGGCTGCATGCGGGCGCCTTCCGCATCGGTTTCCAGACGCGGCCCGACCAGGCCGAGGAGGCGGTGAAGGTCTCGCGCGAGGTACTGGCGAAATTCGTTGCCGACGGACCGACCGAAGCCGAGCTGAAAGCCGCGAAGGACAACCTTATCGGCGGTTTTCCGCTGCTGCTCGACAGCAATCGCAAGCTGCTCGGCAATGTCGCGAACATCGCGTGGAACGACTTGCCGCTGGATTACCTCGACACGTGGACGGCCCGGATGAACGCCGTCACGGTGGCCGACATCAAGGCCGCGTTCGCGCGCAAGCTCCAGCCGGACCGCATGGTGACTGTGATTGTGGGCGCCCAGCCCTGACAAACGCCGGGGTTCGGCGCGGTGCCGTTAAGCTTTGCGTGTGAAGCCAACTTCCCGAACCCCTCTCCCCGCCGCGGCCAAGACAGCCGCTTCTGCCAAGCTGGCCAAGGCGCCGCATTTCGTCCGGATCATCGGCGGTGAATGGAAGCGCACTCGCCTGGCCGTCGCCGACAAACCCGGCTTGCGTCCCACGCCCGATCGAGTCCGCGAGACACTCTTCAATTGGCTCGCGAGCCTCGCGGGCGCTGGCGGCGGCGAGTTGCCAGGGTGGAAATGCATCGATGCCTTCGCCGGGACCGGTGCGCTGGGCCTCGAAGCTGCTTCGCGCGGCGCGAACGCGGTGCTGCTGTGCGAACAGGATCCGGCACTCGTTGCGCAGTTGCAGACGCTGAAGACCAAGCTCACCGCCGATGCCGTGCGCGTCGAGCGGGGTAACGGCGTCACTGCCCTGGAGCGTGCCCCCGCCGGGAGTCTGCACGCAGTGTTCCTCGACCCGCCATTCGAAAACACAGCCCTGTACGTGCCCGCGCTGCGCGCAGCCGAGCGCGCGTTGCGACCCGGCGGCGTGATTTATCTCGAAGCTGCGCAACGGTGGGACGTTGACGAACTCGCTGTGCTGGGATTGACGATCTATCGCCATCTGAAGGCCGGTGCAGTACACGCGCACCTTCTTCAACGCACGGCGGACGCGGCTGCATAATCCGCCGAACCAGGCCGCGAGCGGCTGCATCAGGAGGAAGCAACCATGACCAGCAACGTGATCGCGGTATATCCCGGCACTTTCGACCCCATGACGCTCGGCCACGAAGACGTGGTCCGGCGCGCGACCCAGTTGTTCTCCCGTGTCATCGTCGCCGTCGCTGCAGGTCATCACAAGAAGGCACTCTTCACGCTGCAGGAGCGCATCGACATGGCGCGCGAGGCCGTGAAGCCATTCAGCGACCAGGTCACTGTCGAAAGCTTCTCGGGCCTCCTGCGCGACTTCGTCGTCGCGCGCGGCGGCAAAGCCATGGTGCGTGGGCTGCGCGCCGTGACGGACTTCGACTACGAGTTCCAACTCGCCGGCATGAATCGCTCGCTCATGCCCGAAGTCGAAACCGTGTTTCTCACACCCAGCGACAAGTACCAGTTCATCTCCAGCACGTTCGTACGAGAGATTGCGATGTTGGGCGGCGAAGTCGACAAGTTCGTGTCGCCCAAAGTGCAGGAAAGCCTGATGGCTAAAGTGCGCAGCCTCGGCCGCGAATGACCGAGTCGGTGCCGCTTCGCCTGCACTCCCTCGGCGAGGCGGCCCTGGTGTGTGAGTTGCCCGCGCCGGCGACCTTGACGCAGCAGCAGCGGATCTGGGCGCTCGCGGCCGAAGCCATGCAGTGGCGCGGCGTTCGCGAGGTGCTCCCTGGGATGAACAACCTGAGCCTGCTCTTCGATCCCGATCAGATCGACAGCGCCGAGCTCGAGATGCAGGTGCTTTCCGCGTGGCCGCAGTTGAATGCGTCGTCGATCGAGGGGCGTCGCATCGAGATTCCGGTCAACTACGGCGGCGAGTTCGGCCCCGACTTGGCGGAGGTGGCCCTGCACACCGGTCTCACGCCGTCCGAAGTCGTCCGGCGGCACAGCGAGGGAGATTACGTGGTGTACCTGCTCGGCTTCCTGCCGGGCTTTGCCTTCATGGGCGGACTCGCGCCCGAGCTTGCCACGCCGCGCAGGTCCGCGCCTCGGCTGGAAGTGCCTGCAGGGGCAGTCGGTATCGGCGGCGAGCAGACGGGGATCTATCCGATGGCGTCGCCCGGAGGGTGGCAGTTGATCGGAAGAACCTCGCTGAAGCTGTTCGATCCGAGTGCCGCCGAGCCCACCCTGTTAAGGCCTGGTGACCATGTGCGCTTCGCCGTGGAAAGCGTGGAGGCATGATGGCTGTCGGCGTCACCGTATTGCGCCCCGGCATGATGGCTTCGGTGCAGGACCTGGGCCGGCACGGCCATCGGCAGTTGGGCGTCTGTCCGGGTGGCGCGCTCGATCCGTTGGCGCTCGTGCTGGCGAATCGTCTCGCGGGCAATCCCGACGGCGCGGCCGGGCTCGAACTCACGATGGGAGGATGCGAGTTGCGTTTCGATGCGGCGACGCGCATCGCGATCACTGGCGATGACTTCGACGCGCGTCTGGACGGCGCGCCCCTCTGGCCCGGTTGGAGCGTGCCCGTGCGCGCCGGCCAGACACTCAAGTTTGGGCGCGCCAATCGCTCAAGCCGGAAAATGGGCCTACGGACCTGGCTGGCGGTTGCAGGTGGTATCGACGTGCCGGTGATCCTCGGTTCGCGAAGTACAGACCTGAAGGCCGGGTTCGGCGGCCATGAAGGTCGGCTCCTGAAAGCAGGCGACAGCTTGATGTCGGGCCTGTCAGCCCTGAGTGCCGGTCAGCTGTCGAGGCGGCCATTCGGCGTGCGCATGCCCCAATGGCACGTCAATGTGGACGACGGCGCGATTGTCTTGCGCGCCATGCCCGGTCCTGAGTACGAGCAGTTCACAGCGGCTTCACGCGAACTGCTGTGGCGCGAGCCCTGGCGCATCACGCCGCGGAGCAACCGCATGGGCAACCGGCTGGAAGGATCGGAGCTCAAGCGCAAGCGCGGACTCGACATCCTGTCGTCGGGCGTGATTCCCGGAACGATCCAGGTGCCGCCTTCGGGGCAGCCCATCGTGCTGATGGGCGACGCGCAAACGACGGGCGGCTATCCGCGCATCGGCGTGATCATTCAGGCGGATCTGTGGAAGCTGGCGCAGGCGCCGCTCGACGGTCGTCTTCGATTCCGGCAGGTCGATGCCGCGGAGGCGCTTGCCGCCTTGCATGAACAGCAGCGCTATCTCGCGCACCTCGCGCAAGGCCTTGCTTCCATGGATTGGATCGCACCGGCGCGGAAGTCCGTTTCGGCGGAGCCTCAAGCCGATTGAACGCGCTGCGGCGCGGACTCAGCTGGCGGTGCTCGTGTTCAGGTTTTCCAGCCAGCGGCGGAGTGCGGTGTTGACGAACTCCGGCTTCTCCATCGTGAGCATGTGGCCGCACTGCGGGACCCATGCGAGTTCGGCGTGGGGCATCAGCGCGGCAATTTCGCGCGAACACTCGGGAGGCGTGAGGCGGTCGCCGTCGCCGCACATCACCAGCGTGGGGCATCGCAGCCGGGCCAGATGCGGTCGCTGGTCGGGACGCTCCATCAGCGCACGGTTCTGGCGGATCAGCTGCGTGGTGCCGGCGTCGAGGATCAGGTCGACGTAGCGCCGGACGAGTGCCGCATCGCCGGCCTGGACGGGGTGGAAGGCGAAGCCGGCGTTGAGTTCGATCACGTCGCGCGCCTCGCCGTGCTCGAACAGTTCGATCGCCGATTTGCGGAGTTCGTACATGTCGGGCGTCTCCGGTCGCGCATTGGTGCCGAGCAGCGCCAGCCCTGCGATGCGCTCGGGCGCCTGGCGTGCTGCCTCCATGGCGATCATTCCGCCCATCGACGCGCCGCATAGGATCAGAGAACCGGTTTGCTCCGACAACAAGGCAGTGGCCATGGTCTCAATGCGGTCATGACGCATGTGCACGTCGCTCACGCGAACGCCGAGCGACGAGGGCAGGGCGGGGATCTGGGCTTCCCAGAGGCGCTCGTCGCAGGCGAGGCCGGGCAACAGGACAAGACTTGGCATGGGCGAATTCTCCGCCATCGCGCACGGACACCTCGCCGTCACCCGCTGCGAGGACAATACGCGTCAGCCTATGCCCACTACCGAACTCATTCTGATCCGCCACGGTGAAACCGACTGGAACCGCGAACTCCGTTTCCAGGGCCACGTCGACGTTCCTCTCAACGACATGGGCCATGAGCAGGCGCGCCGGCTCGGCCTTCGCATGGCGGACGAACAGGTCGATCATCTCGTCAGCAGCGACCTGATGCGCGCACAGCAGACAGCCGCGCCCGCTGCGCAGCAACTGGCGCTGGAAATCGTCACCACCGTTGCGTTGCGCGAGCAGAACTTCGGCATCGTCGAAGGCATGCGCGCCGACGAGATACAGAATCTGCATCCGCGCGCATGGGAGGACTGGCTGCAGTTCCGCGAAGACCACGCGATGCCCGAAGGCGAATCGCCGCGACAGTTCCACGCCCGGATCATCGAGGCGCTCGGACACATCGCCACTGTCCATGCGGGGCAGCGCGTGCTGGTCGTGACGCACGGCGGCGTGCTCGACATGGTCTGGCGCACCGCCCGCGGGCTCGGCCTGAACGGGCCGCGCCAAAGCGAGATTCCCAATGCGGGCTTCAACCGGATTCGCATTGCCGACGCCTCGGCACCGGAAGTCATCGAGATCGTCGATTGGGCCGACACCCGCCATCTCGCAGACCTGCCGGAGCAGCCCACCTATGACCAGCGGCGTCACCTGAAGAGCCTCAAGAAGTAAAGCTGCCTCCGGAATCGCAAGATTCGTCAAGCACGCCGCAACGAAGATCAAGAGCGCACACGATGGCGCCCTCATCATCGCCATCTGTGCAACCAACCGACTGCTTGCCATGGACTACGCAACTGCCAGCGACCTCGCCGCCGATCTGCGAGCGGGGCGCATCTCTTCGGTCGAACTGCTGAATGGGTCGATCGCTCGTATCGAGACCTTCGACACTCGGATCAACGCCGTCATCGCGCGCGACTTCGATCGAGCGCGGACGGCGGCGGTCGCGGCCGATGCGGCGTTGGCACGCGGCGAGCGCCTCCCGCTGCTGGGGGTCCCCGTCACGGTCAAGGAGGCGTTCAATGTGGCGGGATTGCCGACGACCTGGGGCATACCCGGCACGGAAAAGGTACCGGTCGCCGAAGACGCCGTCCTGGTCCGTCGCCTGAAGGCCGCAGGTGCAGTGGTGATCGGCAAGACCAACGTCGCGATGCATCTCGCCGACTGGCAGAGCTCGAATCCTCTTTTCGGCACGACGAACAACCCCTGGGATGTGAACCGAACACCCGGCGGTTCGTCCGGCGGAGGCGCGGCTGCGCTGGCCGCAGGCTACGTGTCGCTGGAATTCGGTTCGGACCTCGGCGGCTCGCTGCGTGTACCGGCGCACTGCTGCGGTGTCTTCGCGCACAAGCCGTCGCACGGTCTCGTTCCGATGCGTGGCTGCGCCCCGCCGGGTACGCCCGTGCTGTCCGTGGGCGGCAACATCGACCTCGCCGTGGTGGGCCCCATGGCGCGGAGCGCGGCCGACCTGATGCTGGCGCTCGACGTCGTTGCAGGGCCGGACGACGCCGATGCGCTCGCCTATCGCCTTGCGCTGCCGCCCGCGCGGCAGACGGCACTCGAGGGGTTTCGCGTCCTGCTGCTCGACGAGCATCCGATGGTGCCCACATCGAACGCCGTGTGCGCGGCACTGCGGCGCATGGGCGACAACCTGGCGCGCATCGGCTGCCGGGTCGAGCGGGCGAGCCCTTTGCTGCCGGACCTTGAACACGTCGCATCGCTCTGGGGGCAGTTGATGTGGGCGTTGATCAGCGCCGACATTCCGGGCGACTCGGGTGGCATCAGCCATCGCGACTGGATCCACGCGGATCGTGCGCGCATGGGGATCGCACACCAGTGGCGGGATTTCTTCCGGCAGTGGGATGTCATCCTGTGCCCCGTCATGCCGACGCCCGCCTTCTTGCACGATCACGGCGACATCGAGACGCGGCGGCTTGGCGTCGACGATCGGGAGATTCCCTACAAGGACCAATCGGCCTGGTCCAGCATCGCGACGCTCACCGGGCTGCCGTCAACCGCGATGCCGATCGGACTCAGTGAGGAAGGCCTGCCGATCGGCATGCAGATCATCGGTCCGCGCCTCGAAGACCGCACGACGATCGCTTTCGCCCAGGCCATGGAGCGCGAATTCGGCGGCTTTGTGGCGCCGCCCGGCTTCGGCGCCTGATTTCCCCATAATGGGCGCCTTGCAGGAGACGCATCCATGGCCCGAATGTCCGCGCAAGAGATCGAGCAGTACCAGTCCGAGGGCTGGGTCATACCGCAATTCCGCCTCTCACCTGAGCGCGTCGCGATGATGCGCGATGCGCTGGATGCGTTGATCCGCGACAACCCGGGCGTGCGTCCTGAAAAGCTGGTTTCCGCGCATATCGAGGGCGACAACGGCGAGGGCGTGCGTGGCAGCCGTCATTTCCTCGATCTGGCCATGGACCCGGAGATCGTCGAGCTTGTGTCCGGGGTGATCGGTGACGACGTGATCCTCTGGGGCTGCCATGTTTTCTGCAAGCCGCCGGCCGAGGGCTATGAAACGCCGTGGCACCAGGACGGTCACTATTGGCCGATCCGCCCGCTCGCCAACTGCACCGTCTGGGTTGCTCTCGAGGAATCGACGACCGAGAACGGCTGCCTGCGCGTGATCCCGCAGTCCCACCGCGCCCAGGTTCTGCACGAGCATCTGCACGAGGACCGTTCCGACCTGACCCTCAACCAGCGCATGGCTGCCGGTAGTTTCGACGAAGCGAATGCAGTCGACCTTGAACTGCAGCCGGGGCAGATGTCGTTGCACGACGTCTTCATGATCCACGGTGCAACGGCCAACACCTCGGCAAAGCGGCGTACTGGGGTGGCGCTGCGGTACATGCCGTCGACCTCGGTTTTCGAGCGCAATCTGCGACCAGCGGACGGGAAGACCGGGGTTGCCGTCAACTTCGCCGAGCGGCCGCTGTGGCTGCTCAAAGGGGTGGATCGAAGCGGCCACAACGATTTGGAAGTCGGGCATCGCCACCGGTAGCGCTATCTTTGCGCCTAGAATGTGCCGATGAGCAAAGACGGCACTCCCGCTCGCCGCACCCGCCGGGGCAGCGGCGCCGTCACGCTGCACGACGTCGCGAAGCTTGCCGGCGTGGCGCCCATCACGGCTTCGCGCGCGTTGAGTTCGCCATCGCAGGTGTCGGCCGAGGCGCTGAAAAAGGTCACTGACGCCGTCCGCCGGACTGGTTACGTGCGCAACGTGCTCGCCGGGGGGCTCGCGTCGACGCGCAGCCGCCTCGTCGCTGCTGTCGTTCCGACCATGTCGGGCCCCGTCTTCCTGCAGACGGTTCAGTCCCTGACCGAAGCACTCGCCGAGCGCGGTTACCAGTTGATGCTGGGGCAGAGCGGCTACGTGGACTCGCGCGAGGACGCGCTGCTCGAAGCCATCATCGGCCGCCGGCCCGATGGCATCGTGCTCACCGGCATCATGCACTCGCCCGAGGGTCGCAAGCGTCTGCTGGCCGCCGGCATTCCGGTGGTCGAGACCTGGGATCTCACGCCCACGCCGCTGGACATGCTCGTCGGCTTTTCCCATGCCGAAGTCGGTCGCGCGGTGGTCGACTTCCTTCGCAACAAGGGCCGTGGCCGCCTGGCCGTGGTGGCGGGCGATGACGAGCGCTCTCAGCGGCGCCACGAGGCGTTCCGGAATGCGGCGCGCGCGTTGGGCTTGCGCGAAGTGCCCGTCATTCGGGTGCCTGCGCCGACCACGCTGAAGAGCGGGCGGGCAGCGCTGTCGGAATTGCTCCGCGAATCCCCGGATATCGATGCGGTGTTCTGCAGTTCCGACCTTCTGGCGCTGGGCGTGATGATCGAGGCGCAGGCACAGGGCATTTCGGTGCCGGTTCAACTGGCAGTCGTCGGTTTCGGCGATCTCGAATTCGCGGCCGACCTGCAACCCGCCTTGACGACTGTGCGAATCGACGGCGCGGCCATTGGCCGCCAAGCCGCGCAGTTCATCGTCGACCGGGCGGAAGGGCGCCAGGTCGATGAGCGCGTGATCGACATCGGCTTCTCGATCGTCGACCGAGATAGCACCTGACCTCGTACAAACCCTGAGTTGGACCGCTTTCCGAATGCCTGAGGTAGCGCTATCATCCTAAAAGATAGCGCTACCATTTGAAAGAGACAAAGCATCATGAAGAAGTTACTGATCCCCCTCGCGATCGGCCTGGCCGCCGCTGTTGGTGCACACGCGCAGGACTGGCCCCAAAAGCCGGTGACACTCGTCGTGCCCTTCCCTCCAGGCGGTTCCACCGACATGGTCGCGCGCGCGATCTCGCCGAAACTGGCCGACAAGCTGGGCCAGACCTTCCTGGTCGATAACAAGGCCGGCGCCACCGGCACCATCGGCGCGACCCTGGTCAAGCGATCGGCACCGGACGGTTCCACCTTCCTCGTCACCTCGCTCGGTCCGCTGGTGATTGCACCGCACCTCATCAAGGGCATGCAATACGATGCCTTCAAGGACTTCGACTTGATCACGGTCGCGGTGCAGGCGCCCAACGTGCTGGTCGTGCCCGCCAGTTCGCCTCACAAGACGGTCGCCGACGTGATCGCGTACCTGAAGGCGAACCCCGGCAAGATGACTTTTGCGTCTTCAGGCAACGGATCGAGCGACCACCTGACGGCTGCACTTTTCTGGCAGCAGACCGGAACGAGCGGTCTCCACGTGCCTTACAAGGGCGGCGCGCCGGCGATCACCGACCTGCTCGGCGGCCAGGTGGACGCGTCGTTCCAGAACGTCAACGCGGTGTTCCAGAACATCAAGGCCGGCAAGCTCAAGGCGCTCGCCGTGACCGGCGAAAAGCGTTCGCCCGTGCTTCCCGATGTGCCCACCACCGCCGAGGCCGGCGTGAAGAACGTCGAGGTCTATTCGTGGCAGGCCATCGTCGCGCCGAAGGGCTTGCCGCCCGCCTTGCGCGACAAGGCGAACGCTGCCGTGGTCGCCGCGCTCAACGATCCGGTCGTCAAGACGCAGTTCACGGCGATTGGGCTGGAGGTTGTCGGCAACACGCCCGCACAGTTCGCGGCCTTTCAGCAGCAGGAATCCGCGCGCTGGAAGAAAGTGATCGAGACCGGCAAGATCACCGCCGATTGACGCGCAATTCCAATTCGAGACCATCCGATGTCCAATTCCACACCCATCATCACCGCCTTGCGCGTAATCCCCGTTGCCGGTCGCGACAGCATGCTCTTGAACCTGAGCGGCGCCCACGGCCCTTTCTTTACGCGCAACCTGCTGATCCTCACCGACAGCGCGGGCCGCACGGGCATAGGTGAAGTGCCCGGCGGCGAGAAAATCCGCCAGACACTCGAAGACGCACGCGATCTCGTTGTCGGACAGTCCATCGGTGGCTGCCAGCGCGTGATGCAGCAGGTCCAGCAGAAGTTCGCGGACCGTGATGCGGGCGGGCGCGGCTTGCAGACCTTCGACTTGCGCACCACCATCCACGCGGTGACGGCCGTTGAATCCGCGATGCTCGACTTGCTGGGCCAGTACCTGGACGTGCCCGTCGCCGCACTGCTCGGCGAGGGCCAGCAGCGCGATGCCGTCGAGATGCTGGGCTACCTCTTCTTCGTTGGCGACCGCGACAAGTCCGATCTCCCGTACGCGCGGGACCCGCAGGCCGACAACGACTGGTTCCGCCTCCGGCACGAGAAGGCGATGACACCCGAAGCGGTCGTGCGGTTGGCCGAGGCCGCCCGCGAGCGCTACGGCTTCAACGACTTCAAGCTCAAGGGCGGCGTGCTGCGCGGAGAAGAAGAGATCGAAGCCGTCGTCGCGCTGCACGAGCGCTTTCCGCAGGCGCGCGTCACGCTCGATCCGAACGGCGGCTGGCTGCTGAAGGACGCCATCCGCCTGATGCGCGACATGCGCGGCGTCGTCGCCTATGCGGAAGATCCTTGCGGCGCGGAGGAGGGCTTCTCGGGCCGCGAGGTGATGGCCGAGTTCCGCCGCGCGACCGGCCTGCCGACAGCGACCAACATGATCGCGACCGACTGGCGCCAGATGAGCCACGCGCTCGCGCTCCAGTCGGTGGACATTCCGCTGGCCGATCCGCATTTCTGGACCATGGCCGGCTCGGTGCGCGTCGCGCAGACCTGCCGCGATTGGGGTCTGACCTGGGGCTCCCACTCGAATAACCATTTCGATGTCTCGCTCGCGATGTTCACCCACGTCGGCGCCGCCGCGCCCGGGCGCGTGACCGCGATCGACACGCACTGGATCTGGCAGGATGGCCAGCGACTGACGAAGGAGCCGTTGCGCATCGAGGGCGGCCTGGTGCAAGTGCCGAAGAAGCCCGGGCTGGGCATCGAACTGGACATGGCCGAGGTCGAAAAGGCCCACCAGCTTTACAAGCAGCACGGCCTCGGATCGCGCGATGATGCGATCGCGATGCAGAGTCTGATCCCCGGCTGGACCTTCGACCCGAAGCGCCCTGCCTTCGACCGCTGAACCAAGGAGTCCGAATGAGAGAAAACCGCCTGCGGGCACTCTGGAAATCGGGAGGCGCCGCAGTCAACGGCTGGCTCGCGATTCCCAACGGCTTTTCGGCCGAAACGATGGCCCACCAGGGCTGGGATTCGCTGACCATCGACCTGCAGCATGGGGTGGTCGACTACCAGTCGATGATTCCGATGCTGCAAGCCATCTCGACCACGGACGCCGTACCGGTGGTTCGCGTACCGTGGCTTGATCCCGGCGCGTTGATGAAAGCGCTCGATGCCGGTGCCTACGGTGTCATCTGCCCGATGATCAACACGCCCGAGGAGGCCGCACGGCTGGTCGCCTACACGCACTACGCGCCGCGCGGCACACGCAGCTTCGGGCCGGTGCGGGCATTGCTGTACGGCGGCGCGGACTACCCGCAACATGCCAACGACACCATCGTCACCTTCGCAATGATCGAGACCGCGCAGGCGCTCGAGAACCTCGACGCGATCATGTCGGTCGAGGGGCTGGACGCGGTGTACATCGGCCCGTCGGACCTTTCGCTCGCGCTGGGCTGCAGGCCGGTCTTCGACGACGTGGACCCGCCGGTCGCGCAGGCCATCGACCACATCCTCGAACGCGCCAAGGCGCACGGTCTCGTGGCCGGCATTCACAACGGTACGCCCGAGGGCGCGCTGGCGCGCATTGCCAAGGGCTTCCAGTTCGTCACCGTGAGTTCGGATGCACGGCTCATGGCCGCCGGCTCGCAGCAGGTGCTCGCGAAGATGCGCGCCACGCAGCCCGCGAACGGCACCTCGGTCTCAACCTCCTACTGAAAGGACTTCGATCATGAAAATCGGATTCATCGGACTCGGCATCATGGGCGCGCCGATGGCGCAGAACCTGCTGCAGGCCGGCCACGAAATGTTCGTGCGCACGCGTCGCCAGGTGCCCGAAGCGCTGAAGACGGCCACCGCTTGCGCGACCAACGCCGACGTCGCTCGCGCGGCCGATGTCGTGATCCTGATGCTGCCGGACACGCCGGACGTCGAACTGGTTCTGTTCGGCGAAGACGGCGTCGCCTCCGGCCTCACCAAGGGCAAGCTCGTGATCGACATGAGTTCGATCGCGCCGATGGAGACCAAGCGCTTCGCGAGAAAGATCAACGAGCTCGGCTGCGACTATCTCGACGCGCCTGTCTCAGGCGGCGAAGTCGGTGCAAAGGCGGCGAGCCTGACGATCATGGTGGGCGGCGAAGAGGCCGTATTCGAGCGCGCCAAGCCGCTCTTCGAAGCGATGGGCAAGAACATCACGCTGGTCGGCGGCAACGGCGACGGCCAGACCACCAAGGTGGCGAACCAGATCATCGTCGCGCTCAACATCGCGGCCGTCGGCGAGGCCCTGCTGTTCGCCAGCAAGGCAGGCGCCGATCCGGCGAAGGTCCGTCAGGCGCTGATGGGCGGGTTCGCGGCCAGCCGCATCCTTGAAGTGCACGGCGAGCGGATGATCAAGCGCACCTTCAACCCCGGCTTCCGCATCGCACTGCACCAGAAGGATTTGAATCTGGCGCTGGCCGGTGCGAAAGAGATGGACGTGGCGCTGCCGCAGACGGCCTCGGCTGCACAACTGATGCAGTCATGCGCCGCCCACGGTTGGGATCAACTCGATCACTCTGCGCTGGTGAAGGCGCTGGAGCAAATGGCGGCGCACGAAGTCGCGAAGGGCTGATTCACACTGGCAAGCCAAGCCGCGCGTAGATCGCCGCGGCCTGCCGGCGAAGCCGCGCCGACTCCGGCTGGCCATTGAGTTGTTGCTGGAGGATGCCCTGCGCACCGGCCAGCGTCGTTTCGGTTCCGTTCCGGATCAGGGCATCGAGATAGACCTGCTCGAACAGATCGCGTTGTGCGTGGCTGCCGCCGATCTCGACGAGCCGCGGTAACGCGAGCCCCAGCCCTTCGATGGCAGCCGCGGCATCGCCGCGTGCATGTGCGAGCAATCCGCGCGCAGCCGGCACGCAGACGCGCTGCCACGCATCGCGTGTCGACGGTGGCGCGTGCGGTGCGAAGTCTTCGATGCGATTCAGCAGCGTGTCGGCCTCCGGTCGGCCAGCGCGTGCGAGGCCGTAGAGATATTGCAGGTCGAGGAATGGCAACACATGGTCGTCGAGCCGCTTGGCGAGATAAGCGGCGACGTCCTGCCAACGATCACCCACATCGATGCCCGCCAACTCGAATCGCGCGAGCAGTGAAACCGCGCCGATCTGGTCCTGCGAGTACTCCTTGACGACACCCCACACGTGGCGGTCGTAGGTCTTCAGCGCTTCCGCGTCGCGCCCGAGGTCGATCTGGAACAGGGCCACGTGCCACCAGTTGTGCGTCACCATGAAGGAATTGAGTCCGACCCATGTGTCGCTGACGCTCTGCATGAAATCCAGGCCTTCGCCGAGGCGCCCTTCGGTAAGCATCACATGGCCCAGCGCGTGGTGAGCCCATGGTTCCTTGCGTTCCATGGCGATCGCACGGCGAGCGCTGGACTCGGCCTCGCGCATCAGGTGGCATTGTTCGTAGCCGAAGGCCGCCATGCCGTGCAGATAGGGCACGTCGGCAGCCTCAGGCAACGCGGCCAGCGCAAGGCGCAGCATGCCGGGGCAGTCGCCGGTGTTGAAGCAGTGGTACTGCCCGAGCTTGAGGGATGCCAGGTCGCGCGGATGCTCCCTGGCCTGCTCCTGATGCAATGCGATGGCCCGGGCGATGTCACCGTCGGCCCATGCCGCGACAGCGGCGATGAAGCGTTGCTCGCGCGACGTGGCGTGCGCCGCAGCGGCCTGTGCGCGTTCGACAAAAGGACGTGCGTTTGCCGCGGCATCGCCCGATTCGGCGAACAGGTGCAGGGCTGCGCAATACGCCTGCACGATGGCGCTGGGATCATCCGCGGCGGCGAGCACGTCGACGGCCCGTGCCTCGCACGAGATGAATCCTTCGACAAAGTCGTTGATCGCGCGCAAGGCGGCAGGATCGGCGACGCTGACCGGGTTGCCGAGGCTGTCGGAGAGGCGCGACGCTGAACTCAAGGCGATTCCTGTAGGCGTGATCGAAGAATCTCATGTTGCCACGCCCCGAGCGCCTGCGTTCAAACCCCGGCCTGCTGGTGGCGGTATTCCTGGGTTTTTCCGCCGTATCCGTAGGCTGCTGCTCGGGCATCGATCAGGTGCACGTAGGAGACTTCGTGAAGATTGCCTCGAAGCATTGCCATTGCGGCGTGGATTTCGCGGACATAGCGCGCCTTCTCCGCCTTGGTGTTGGTTTCGTCGGTAATGCTGATGTCGAGGTGGAATGCCGACTTGCCCAGTTCCGCGAGCGACTGACCTCCGATGAACCAGGCGTCGGCGGCGATGTATTGCACGGTGATGGCGATCACCGGCAGCTTCTTGTCGAGGACCGTCTGTGTGAGTTCGGCGACCTTGTCGACCACGCGCCGCGTCAGTTGTTGATCGGGCTCGCCTGAGAGATGAATGACGATGTGAGGCATGGTGGGCGTCCTTGGCTGTGTTGAACAAGGTGTCATTGTCAAAGTCGCCAAGCCATCTGAAAAGCGGGAATATATGATCTGATCCACCATAAAAACGGATGGATAGTCTGTGCAGACCTTCGACATCGATCAACTCAAGACCCTGGTCGCGGTCGTCGACGCCGGCAGCCTGACCGCTGCGGCGCCACAGGTCTTTCTTTCTCAGTCCGCCGTGAGCGAGCAGATCCGCAAGCTCGAAGAACGTGCCGGGCACGTCCTGCTGACACGCAGCAAGACAGGCGTGACGCCGACGACCGCGGGTGTACGCCTCGTCGGGCATGCGCGGCGCATTCTTGCCATGAGTGACGAGGCCTTCCGCGACCTGCACGGTGAATCGCTGCAAGGCGAGCTCCGTCTCGCGGTCACCGACTATTTCCGGCCTGGTGACTTGACGCGGCTGTTGAGCCGCCTCGGCGAGAGTTATCCGCAGGTGCGCCTGCACGTGAGCATCCTGAAGAGCGGTGCCATCGAAGCCGGCTACGCACGCGGAGATTTCGACGTCGGTCTGTCCATGCGCATTGCGGGACAAGCGTCGCCGGACGAAGCGCGTCCGCGCACGCCAGTCCTGCGACGCGAATCATTGACCTGGATGGCGGCCGCCGGCGCCCGCATCGTGCGCACGGCGCCATTGCGGCTGCTGGTGCTGCCCGACAGTTGTTCGCTGCACCAGTACACCGTCAAGCTGCTTCGCCAACGTCGCGTGCCTTACGTCGTGGCGCATGTGGCCTCGGGCGTCGCGGGCCTTCAGTCGGCGTTGGCGGCCGGTCTGGGCGTTGCATGTCTCAACGCATCGGCATTGTGCGAGGGCGTGGCACCTCTCGCACCGCCGCATGGACTGCCGGCACTGCCGCGTGTGGCGTTCTACCTGCTGCCCGCGCGTCGCGGCGAGACCGAGTTCGTGACGCGCGCCCGCGAATTGCTGACGTCGCATCTCGTCTGAGATGCGCGCCGGCCCGACGCCGCGTCAGAGCTGGGGCGACTGCGGCCAGGGCCGTTGCGATTCGCGGATCAGCTCGAACGCGCGCGACACCTTGAGAACGCCCAGGTCGTCGAAGCGGTGTCCGGCGATCTGCAGGCCGATCGGCAATCCGCTCGGGGCGTAGCCACAGTTGATCGACGCGGCCGGCTGCTCCGACATGTTGTACGGCACCGTGAAGCCGATATGCTCCAACGGCCGAAGCGGGTCGTTGGTGGGCGAGGGCGCCTCGGCGGTAGCGGGCATGTTCGGCGCTGTGGGCGAGATCACGTAGTCGTACTTCGCGCAGGCCGCCACGGCCGCGACGCGGGTCGCATGAAACTGGCTGAAGGCACGGAACACGTGCTCGCCGCTGAATCCCGCCGCGCTCTCGGCCCAGGCGCGGATGTACGGCAGGATCTTGGCGCGCTGTTCGGGCTTCAATGCGTTCATGTCTACCAGTGAGCGCATGCGCCACAGGTGATCCATGCCGTCGAGCATGGCCTGTGACATGAAGGGCTGCATCGGCTCGACGATCGCGCCCGCACGCTCGAAAAGTCGTGCGGCGTGCTCGACGGCCTGATGGATTTCAGGCTCCACGGCGAGTCCGCAGCCGGCGTCCAGCAGGAGGCCGATCCGAAGGCCTCGCAGGTGATCGGCGGCAGTATCGAAGGAAGCCCAGTCGATCTCTTGCGCGGGCAGGCTCATGCTGTCGCGTGCGTCGGGCTGCGCGAGCGTCTGCATCATCAGCGCGGCGTCGGCCACGGTCCGGGTCATCGGTCCGGCGGCCCGACCCATGTAGGGCGGATCGATCGGAATGCGGCCCAGGCTGGGCTTGAGCGTAAAGATGCCGCACCAGCCGGCGGGCAGGCGCAGCGAGCCGCCGATGTCGGTGCCGATGTGGAGCGGACCGTAGCCCGCAGCCGCTGCCGCGCCGGCGCCGGCGCTCGATCCACCGGGCGTCTTCGACAGGTCCCAGGGATTGCGCGCCAGCGTGTGGAAGCTCGACAGTCCCGAAGACAACATGCCGTAGTCGGGCATCGTGGTCTTGCTGAAGATCACTGCGCCGGCTTCCTTCAAACGGGCGGCAGGTGGCGCGTCCGCGGCCGCAGGTTTCAGCTCGACCGCGGCTGTGCCTGCGGGTAGCGGATCGCCACGCGTCGCGATGTTTTCCTTGATCGTCGTCGGAACACCGTCGAGCGGCCCCAACGGCTCGCCGCGTCGCCAGCGTGCTTCGGACGCGCGCGCCTGTTCGAGCGCGGCCTCGGGTCGAAGCAACCAGGTGGCTTGCAGATGTGGCTCCCAGCGCGCGACGTGATCGAGCACGGCCTGTGTGACCTCGACAGGCGAGAGGCGCTTCTCGCGATAGGCGGCGACGAGTTCCCGCGCGCTCAGGTCGTTCAGACGATTGCTCACGACCACGACAGCGCCGACAGATCGTTGACGAAGATCGGCATGTCTTTCCAGAGGCCCTTGACGCCCTTTTTGGCGACGGTTGGCCATTGCGGCTGGAACAGGAAAGCGTTGGCCGCGTCATTGGCAAGCATGCGCTGTGCGTCGCCCAACAGCTTGTTGCGCTCGGCCGTGTTGCCCGTGGTCTTGATCTTGTCGTACAGCGCGTTGAATTCCTTCGACTGGTAGCCCCAGTAGTAGTCCGCCTTGGCGTAGTTGCCGAGGTCGAAGGGCTCGACGTGCGAAACGATGCTGAGGTCGTAGTCCTTGTTGCCGTAGGTACCGCTCAGCCATTGGGCCCATTCGACGTTCTGGAGCTTCACGTTGATGCCGATCTTGGCCAATTGCGCGGCAATCACCTCACCGCCCTGGCGGGCATAGGGCGGCGGCGGCAATGTCATCGTGAGTTCGAGCGGCGTCTTCACGCCGGCTTCGGCCAGCAGTTGCTTGGCCTTCTCGATGTTGAAGGGGTTGACGCCCGTGGTGTCGACATAGCCCGCAGCGCCCGGCACGTAGTGGCTGCCGATGGGTACGCCGAAGCCATCGACCGCGCCTTCGATCACGGCCTTGCGGTCGATGGCCATCGAAATCGCACGGCGCACGCGGACGTCGTCGAGCGGCTTCCTCTTGTTGTTGATCGACACGATGGTCTTGGCGCGCGAGCCGCTCAGGATCACCTGGTACTGTGGGTTGGCCTTGAACTGCGGCACCACGCGCGTCGCGATGCGCGGGAACGCATCGACATCGCCGGCCAGCACCGCGGCAGCCTGCGCGGCGGGGTCCGAGATGAAGCGGAACGTCACCTTGTTGATCTTCGCTGCGCCGGGGTTGCGGAAGCCGTCCCACTTGCTCAGCGTCATCGAACTGCCCTTGTTCCAGCTGTCGAGCTTGTACGGGCCAGTGCCGATGGGCTTGGTGGCGTTGGTGTCGGCGCTCTTGGGCTCGACGATGACAGCCGTGGCCTGGCCGAGCAGGAAAGGCAGGTCGGGGTCGATCTCCTTGTTGATGATCACGACCGTGTAGTCGTCGATCACCTGGGTGCTCAGATTGGCGAAGGTCCGCTTGTCCTTGTTGGTGCTCTTCTCGCTGCCGGCGCGGTCGAAGGAGAACTTGACGGCCTGGGCATTGAACGGCTCGCCGTTCTGAAACTTGACGCCGCGGCGTAGTTTGAAGGTGTAGGTGCGCAGGTCCGGCGAGATCTCCCAGCTTTCTGCCAGGAGCGGCGTGACGTTGCCGTCGGAGTTGATCTTGGTGAGCGTCTCGAGAATGTTGTACTGGACGATCTCTGCGATCGCCGAGGCAGCACCGGCGGTCGGGTCCAGGCCTGGCGGTTCGAGCGCCATGCCCAGCACGATCGCGTCCTTGCGACCCTGTGCCAGCGCCATCTGCGGCAGCGCGAGCGGCACGGTGGCGAGTGCGGCGGTGGTCAGGAGGGTTCGGCGATTCAACATGGTCAGGGCTCCAGGGAAAGGCTGTGGGATGGAAATAGAACGTTACAGCATCGCGAGCCGCGGCCCGCGCGGGCTTTTGCCTATGGCACGGCGACGGGCTCCGCGCGTGGCACTGCCGCCAGCAAAGTCTGCGTGTAGGGATGCTCCGCATGGGCGAAGAGATGCTGCGGCGCACCACGCTCGACGACGAGGCCGCGATGAAGCACGCAGACTTCGTCGCACAAGTGGTTCACCACCGCGAGGTCATGGCTGATGAGCAGGTAGCTGATGCCGTACCGCTGCTGCAGGTCCTGCATCAGGTTGAGCACCTGCGCCTGCACCGACACGTCGAGCGCGCTCACGGGCTCGTCTGCCACGATGAGCTTGGGGCGCGTGATCAGCGCCCGCGCGATGGCGATGCGCTGCCGCTGACCGCCGGAGAATTCGTGCGGGTACTTGTGCAGGTCGTTGGCGCGCAGGCCGACGGCTGCCAGCGATTCGCCCGCTCGCTCGTGCTGCTCGGCGCGACTGGTTTCGCCAAGTGCTTCCAGGGGTTCCGCGACGATGCGCGCCACGGTCTGGCGCGGGTCGAGCGAGCCGTAGGGGTCCTGGAACACCATCTGCACATTGCGCCGCGCCTTTCGCAGTTCGTCATGGGGCAATGCGTGCAGATCGCGGCCGAGCAGCTTGACGGTCCCCGAATTCGGGCGATCGAGCGCCATCACCAGCCGCGCGATGGTCGATTTGCCCGATCCCGATTCACCGACGATGCCCAGGCTCCGGCCGGAAGGGATGCTGAAACTCACGCCGTTGAGCGCCTTGACCATCGGCGGTGGCCCAAACAGGCGTTCGCGCGGTAGCGTGTAGTGCCGAACGAGGTCGGTGACTTCCAGCAGTACGCCGGATTCGACGGGGGCTGTCATGCGGCCAGCCCTTCGCTCGCGGCGACTTCGTCGAGTCGGATGCATCGCACCAGATGGTCATTCGGAAGCCGTGCCGCGTCGGGGCGCGTCGTGTGGCAGGCATCCACTGTGTAGCCGCAGCGACCGGCGAAGGGACAGCCCGCCGGCAAGTCGACAAGTTCAGGCACGCTCCCCTTGATGGTCGCGAGCTTGACGCCGCGTGCCGCGTCGAGCGCCGGTCGCGCTGCAAACAGGCCCTGGGTGTAGGGATGCGCGCGCTCCGCGAAGACGGCTGCGGTGGGGCCGCTCTCGACCACACTGCCGCCGTACATCACCAGCATCTTCGACACGCTTTGCGCGATCACGCCGAGATCGTGCGAGATCAGGATGAGCGCCATGCCGCGCTCCGCCACGAGGCCGCGGATCAGTTCGAGGATCTGCTTCTGGATCGTGACATCGAGGGCCGTCGTCGGCTCGTCGGCAATCAGCAGGTCGGGCCCGCAGGCCAGCGCCATGGCGATGCCGATGCGCTGACGCTGTCCGCCGGAGAACTGATGTGGATAGGCATCGAGGCGCGAGGCGGCGTCAGGGATGCCGACACGTTCGAGCAGCGCGAAGGCTTCCTTGCGCGCATCGGCTGCGGAAAGCCCGCGGTGCAAGCGCAAGGGCTCTCCCACCTGGCGCGCGATGGTGTGGACCGGGTTCAGCGCGGTCATCGGCTCCTGGAAGATCATGCCGATGCGGTCGCCGCGGATCTTGCACATCTCGCGCTCCGGCAAGTCGACGACTTCGGTGCCGTCGAATCGGATGCTGCCCGTGACTTTCGCGGTGGACGGCAGCAGTCCCATCAGCGATTGCACGGTGATGGATTTGCCGCAGCCTGACTCGCCGACGATGCCGAGCGTTTCGCCGCGCTCCAGCGTGAAGCCGATGCCACGCACCGCCTCGGCCGGACCGCGCTGTGTCTGCAATTGGACGTGGAGATTGTTGACTTCGAGAAGAGGCATACGGATTCAGCGCGCGCGGGCCAGGCGGGGATCGAGCAGGTCGCGCAACCCGTCGCCGAGGAGGTTCAGCCCGAGCACGGCCAACGCAATGGCCAGGCCGGGAAACACCGCGAGCAGCGGCGCCTGGAACATCATCGTTTGCGCCTCGCTCAGCATGCGACCCCACGAAGGCTGTGGCGGCTGCGTGCCGAGGCCGAGGTACGAGAGCGCCGCCTCGGCCAGGATCGCGATCGCGAAGCGGATCGTGATCTGGACGATCAGCACCGCCGAGATGTTGGGCAGCACGTGCTGCATGGTGATTGCGAACGGCCCCTTGCCGCAGGCGCGGGCCGCCGCCACGTATTCACGCGACCAGATCGCGTTTGCCGACGCGCGAGTGATGCGCGCAAAGGTCGGTATGTTGTAGATGCCGATGGCGATGATTGCGTTGACGATGCCGGCCCCGAACACCGCCGTCATCATGATGGCCGAAAGGATCGCGGGGAAAGCCATGGTGAAGTCGGMGAAACGCATGATCGCTTCCTCGACCCAGCCGCGACGGGCCGCCGCAAGCAGGCCGAGCGCCGTGCCGACGGTCAGGCCGATGCCGACCGCGATCACGCCGACGAGAATCGACGCGCGCGCACCGACCAGCAACAGCGACGCCACGTCGCGCCCAAAGGTGTCGGTGCCCAGCCAGTGTGCAGCGCTGGGCCGCTGGAGCTTGCTGGCGAGGTCCATCTCATACGGCGACCAGGGCGTCCAGACCAACGAGACGGCAGCGGCCAGCAGCAGGAGCAGCGTGAGGACACCCCCGATGACGAAGCTCGGGTGGTGCAGTGCACGGCGCCAGAAGCCGGGGACCTTGAACGCTGCCGCGCTCGGCGTGGTTGCGGGAATGGCGCTCATAGCGGCCGCCGCCGGGCCGCCCCAAGGCGAGCCGCGCCTCCCCCTTGGGGGGTGCTGTGACGCGGAGCAAAGCGAAGTGAAAAGCCGGGGGGTCTCATATGTCGCTCGCCTTGATGCGGGGATCGATGACGGCATACAGAACATCGACCACGAAATTGACGATGACGACCATCGCGGCCAGCAACATCACACAGTTGCGCACCACGATCAGGTCGCGATTGCTGATCGCCTGGAAGATCAGCCGGCCGAGGCCTGGCAGATAGAACACGTTCTCGACCACGATCGTGCCGGCGAGCAATTCGGAGAACTGCATGCCCATCACCGTGATGACCGGGATCAGGGCGTTTCGCAACACGTGGCGCCAGAGTACGGCACGCTGCGACACACCCTTGGCGCGCGCGGTGCGCACGAAGTCTTCACGCATGACCTCGAGCACCGCCGAGCGCGTGATGCGCGCGAGGATCGCGGCTTGCACGACGGCGAGCGACAGCGCCGGTAGCAGCAGCGCCTTCAGGCCTGCGAAAACGCCTTCGCCCCAGCCCTCGAAGCCGCCCGCAGAGAACCACTGAAGCTGAACCGAGAAGACCAGGATCAACAGGATCGCGAACCAGAAATTGGGAATGGCGACGCCGATCTGCGTCAGCCCCATCAACCCGACATCGCCGAGCTTGTTGTGCCGTGCCGCGGCCGTCACACCGACCACCAGTGCCAGAGCGGTGGTGAAGACCATTGCGAGCAGGGCCAACGGGACTGTCAGCGCCAGACGCTCCAGGATGAGGTCCAGCACCGGCGAACTGTAGGTATAGCTGTCGCCGAGTTGACCGGTCAGCAGACCGCCGATCCAGTGCCAGTAGCGGCTCCATGCCGGCTGATCGAGTCCGAGCTTGGTGGCGAGCGCCGCCACGGCGTCGGGCGACGCGTCCGGACCCATGAGCATCTGCGCCGCATTGCCCGGCAGGATCTCGAGCACGAGAAAGACAATGATCGAGGCGCCGATCAGCGTGGCAATCAGCGTGATGAAGCGCTTGAAAAGAAACAGACTCATAGGGCGGGCCGCAGCATAACCCGAGTCACGCAACGAGCGTGCCCGTGGTGGGGACATCGGTCGCGTGCAGGGCGGTTCCGTGCCGGCCGATCGATAATCGGCGCATGGCCTTGATGATCACCGACGAATGCATCAACTGCGATGTATGCGAGCCGGAGTGCCCCAACGACGCAATTTACATGGGCGTGGAGATCTACGAGATCGATCCGCACAAGTGCACCGAATGCGTGGGCCACTTCGATGAGCCGCAGTGCGTTCAGGTGTGCCCGGTCGCGTGTATTCCGACCAACCCCGAGCATGTCGAGTCGCGTGAGACCCTGTGGCAGAAGTTCCAGCGGCTCGCTGCCGCAAAGGCGGCCGTCCAGGACGGCGCGACCCATAGCGGCCCGCCCCTGGCCGCTTCCTAGGTGCTCGCCCGATTACTTGGCGCTGGCCTTCTTCGACTTCTTCGGCGGGGCTTCGGCGCCTTGCCAGCTCATGTAGGCCGGGTCCTTCTTTCCCTTTTTGGGCTTCTTCGCGGCTTCCTTGCCCGGACCAGTCGGCGTCTTCTTGGACTCCTTGGGCCTGGCGTCGATGAGGATCGGTCGTGGTTGCCTGGCTTCCAGGCGCAGACGATCGCTCTTCATTCGATCTGCGGCGGCCTGTGCTTCGCGAGTCGATGCGTCGGCTGCGCGCTTCTGGTCGGCATCGCGCGCGTCATCGAGGTCGAGCGCCTTGCCGCCCGTGCAAGGCTGGTCGGTGTAGGTGTTGCCGCAACGCCAGGCACCGCCGTTGCCCTCTGCGGCAAGCGCGGCCCACTGGAAGCAGGCCCCGGCTAAAAGCAAGGCACTGCGTGCGGCGATTTTCGAGTGTGACAGTTTCATTCTTTTTGCTCCCTTTCGCTTTCTCTCTCCGCTAGCCCGCGGCGGGTTCGCCCCCGTCGCCGGGCTCGCGCCTCGGTGGTTTGGGGCGCGGCGGCTTGCTCGTATGAATGAGCAGTGTCGCCTTGTCCATCTCGCCCGCGACGAGCGCCGGGAAGGCATGCAACGTGCGGACGATGGCGTCTTCGATGGCTTCGCGCTGTTCTTTCAGCGGCTTTTTCAGTACCCAGTTGACCACTTCGGACTTCACGCCCGGGTGGCCGATGCCCAGGCGCAGGCGCCAGTAGTCGCCGGTGCCGAGTTGTGCATGGATGTCCCGCAGGCCGTTGTGTCCGGCGTGACTGCCGCCCAGTTTGAGCTTGGCCTGTCCGGGCACCACGTCGAGTTCGTCATGTGCCACCAGGATCTCGTTGGGTTCGATCTTGAAGAAGCGAGCCAGGGCCGCGACCGACTTGCCCGAGACGTTCATGAACGTCTGCGGTTCGAGTAGCCATATCGGCCGCCCGCCCACCTGCGTGCGTGCAACAAGGCCGTGATAGGACCGTTCCGGCGACAGCGTGAGTTTCAGATCGCGCGCAAGCGCATCGATCCACCAGAATCCGGCGTTGTGGCGGGTGGCTTCGTACTCAGGGCCCGGATTGCCGAGGCCAACGAACAACTTGATCATGCGTGGATTATCTTGTCGGCGTCTTGTCGGCCGACCTCAAAAAGAAATGGCCCGCACAGGGCGGGCCATCTTGGGAGGCAAGAGCGAAGGGGAGATTACTTCTTCTTCGCGGGCACCTTGGCATCAGCCTTGGCTGCGGCCGGAGCACCTTCTGCGGCGACAGCGCCTTCTGCGCCGGCAGCAGGCTCTTCAGCGACCAGCGGTGACACGGCGGACACAACCACCGGATTGCCCTTGCCGTGGCTCACGAACTTCAGGCCCTTCGGCAGCTTGAGGTCGTTGACGTGGATCGTTGCGTTCTTCGTCAGACCCGAGAGGTCGACTTCGATGAACTCGGGCAGGTCGGCCGGCAGGCAGCTGACTTCGAGTTCGTTCATCACGTGGTTCACGAGGTTGTGGTCGAGCTTGACGGCCGCGGACTCCTCTTCGCCCTTGAAGTGCAGCGGCACCTTGACTGTCATGCGGGTGCGTGCGTCAACGCGTTGGAAGTCGACGTGTTGCACGAGCGGACGGAACGGATGGTATTGCACGTCGCGCAGCAGCACCTTGCTGGAGTTGCCGCCGAGTTCCATTTCGAGGATCGACGAGTGGAAGGCTTCCTTCTTGAGGGCGTGCCACAGCGCGTTGTGATCGAGCTCGATCAGCTGGGGCTGGCCTTCACCACCGTAGACGATGCCGGGCGTCTTGCCCGAGATGCGGAGACGGCGGCTCGCACCCGTACCCTGCTTTGCGCGCTCATAAGCGACGAATTTCATAACTGACTCCTGTGGAAGTCGACCGCGACCAGTGCGACTCCGGTTTCAAAAAGGGCCTCCTGAAGGAAGCCCGGCTTTTTGTTCAGAACAGGTTTTCCTGATCCGAGAACAAACTCATGACCGACTCGCCCTTGGCGATGCGCTGAATCGTTTCGGCAATCAGCGGTGCCACGGAGAGCTGGCGAATCTTTGCGCAATTCGTCGCGCCGTCGGAGAGAGGGATCGTGTTGGTCACGACCACTTCGTCGAGCGCGGACCCCTGGGCGATCCGCTCGATGGCGGGACCCGAGAAGATGGGGTGCGTGCAGTAGGCGTAGACCTTCTTCGCGCCCCGCTCTTTCAATACTTCGGCTGCCTTGACCAGCGTGCCGGCGGTATCGATCATGTCGTCCATGATCACGCAGTTGCGGCCGTCGATCTCGCCGATGACGTGCATGACTTCGCTCACGTTGGCGCGCGGACGGCGCTTGTCGATGATCGCGAGGTCGCAATTCAATTGCTTGGCCAGCGCACGGGCACGAACAACGCCGCCGACGTCGGGCGAAACCACGATCAAGTCTTCGTAGTTCTTTTGGCGCAGATCACCCAGCAGTACCGGTGACGCATAAATGTTGTCGACCGGAATGTCGAAGAAACCCTGGATCTGGTCGGCGTGCAGGTCCATGGTCAGCACGCGGGCCACGCCTACCGTTTCGAGCAGGTTGGCAACGACTTTGGCCGAGATCGGCACACGGCTCGAACGTGGGCGACGGTCCTGGCGTGCGTAGCCGAAGTAGGGGATCACGGCACTGATGCGCTCGGCCGAAGCGCGCTTGAGCGCATCAACCATGATGAGAAGTTCCATCAGGTTTTCGTTGGTCGGCGCACAGGTCGACTGAACCACGAAAACATCGCGCGCCCGCACGTTCTGGTTGATCTCGACAGTGACTTCACCGTCTGAGAATCGACCGACCCGGGCCGCGCCCAGCGAGGTGCCGAGGTGATGCGAAATTTCGGCGGCAAGCCCAGGATTGGCGTTGCCGGTGAAAACCATGAAATCAGGGTTATGAGCCTGCATGAGCGTCCCGGCAAAGTGCATCCGGCAATGCGAAATGGCTCTTGAAGGAGCCGCCAAAAATCTCGTGAATGAAGATTTGGCAGGGGAGAAAGGATTCGAACCTTTGCATGCTGGAATCAAAATCCAGTGCCTTAACCAGCTTGGCGACTCCCCTACACGGGTCGATGACCAACGTCATCAACCGATATATGTCGCACCAGACCGCAAGCGGCCTGATTTTTTAGGCCGCCCAGCCCACGAGGGGATGAACAACCAAATTGCTGCATTTGCGAACCTGCCAGCCCTGAGGGGGCACTGCCAATTCGGCTTCATGCGGCATTGCTGCAAACACCGAACTTCCTGAACCGGTCATGCGGGCTTGCAATCCCTGCCGGCCGAGCCATTCGATGGCTGCGGTGACCGCGGGGCAAAGCCTTTGTGCGACCGGCTGCAGGTCGTTATGACCAAAGTCAAAGCGAAAACTGTTTGCCTTCGCTTCGCTGTATGCAGCAAAGCCCGAGATTATAGCAGCGGGTGTTGCGCGTTGGAGATCCGGCGCTGTAAAAATTTGACGAGTGTCCAGCCCCTCGGTTGGCTTGACAACCGCGAACCGCCCTGAAGGCAAGATGACCGGCGTAATTTGCTCGCCGATTCCCTCGACCCACGCATTGCGTCCGCGAAGGAAAAACGGAACGTCGGCGCCGAGTCCCAAGCCTATTTGTTCCAGCTGTGGCAGCGGCAGGTTCAAGCCCCACAGACGATTCAATGCCAGGAGGCATGTGGCCGCGTCCGACGAGCCGCCCCCCATCCCCGCTTGGGCCGGGACATGCTTGGCAATGCCGATGTGGGCGCCTTGCGTTGTTCGCGCGAATTCCTGCAATGCCTTTGCGGCGCGCACGATCAGATCGTCGGCTGGAAGGGCCACGGTCAGATCCTCTCGACTGATGACGCCGTCACTTCGACACTCGACATGCAACGTGTCGGACCAGTCGATCAGCATGAATACCGACTGCAACAAGTGGTACCCGTCTGCGCGCCGTCCCGTAATGTGCAGGAAGAGATTCAGCTTTGCTGGTGCAGGCAGATCGTAGATTGCCTTCATGCGCGCTCAAAGACGATGCGCAGGTCGGCTCGAGGCTGTGGCGACTCACGGGTTGCCTGCAAGCGCCCGGTGCCGACCTGCGAGAGATCCGGGCGCCAGCCGGGCACGCGCTCGTCGCGGCCCGCCAACCAGGCGAACAAGGCGCCGACAGGGATGGCCGCGCCTGTCGCGGCCTCGATCAGCGCGTCTACCGAGTCGAAACGCTGCGTTTTGCCGCCGTTTCTGAGCAACGCCTCGCCCGGTGCCCAATGAAGCTGCGCCAAGGTGTTGCCGATCGGGCTGGTCAGCGTCAGATCGCCTGCTTGAGGCACCCCGCGAAGTTCGAACAGGGCAGAGAAGGTCTGCACGGGTTGGCTGTCAACGCGCAGGGACAACCGTCCGCTCCAGGCCTCGGCGGTACTCGCGCCGATCGCGCCCTGACGACCCGGGCTTGCGCAGCCCGCGACGAGCAACGCACCGGCGCAGGTGGTCAACAGCAGCGAACGCCGATTCAAAGTTTCACGCGCAGGCGTTTGAGCGTTTCCTGCAGCGTCTCGTTGTCCGCATCCGCCAGTGATGCTTCCTTCCAGATGGAAAGCGCACGATCGCGCTGGCCTGTCGCCCACAAGACCTCGCCCAGATGCGCGCCGATCTCGGGGTCGGGGCGGCGCTTGTAGGCGTCTTCGAGGATTCGCGCGGCTTCCCCTGTATTGCCGAGCCGGAATTCAACCCACCCGAGGCTGTCCGCGATGAAGGGGTCATCAGGCGCAAGCTGGACGGCCTTCTGGATCAGCGTGCGCGCTTCTTCAAGGCGAACCTTGCGATCGGCGAATGAGTATCCGAGCGCGTTGTAGGCGTTCTGGTTATCGGGCTTGATTTCGATCAGATGACGAAGGAGGCGCTCCATCTCGTCGAGTCGATTCAGCTTCTCGGCGACCATTGCCTGGTCGTAGATGAGATCGGTGTCCGTGGGCGCTGCCGCGCTCGCCTTGGCCAGCATGTCGAAGGCCGCTTGGTACTGTCTGGCATCGCGCAGCAGTTGGACTTCGGCCAGGAACTTCTGCTTCTTCTCGTCGGGGGTGCGCTCTGGGAGGCTGCGGATCAGTTCGCGAGCCTGCGCCAATTTCCCCTGCCGCGCCAGCAATGATGCGCGGCGCACCTGTGCAGCCAGGAGATCGTCGGAGTTGTCGATGCGTGCCAGCCAACTGTCGGCGCCGGCAAAGTCCTTGCGACGTTCGGACAGTTGGGACATCAGCAGATAGGCCTGTGTCAGTCCCCGATCGCGGGCGTCGTCGTCGGGCTGCGTGGTGGCCAGCGAGATATAGCGTCTGATTGAAGCATCCGCCGCCGCATCCTGGCGCGCCTGTGCCTGAAGACTTCCGAGGAGCAGCCAGGGCTCAGGCAGTTCGGGGCGCGCCACTGTGAGGGCGGCGAGTTCGGCGGTCGCGTCGTCGTAGCGGCGGCCTTCGACCAGCACCCGTGCATAGGCAACGCGCATTTCCGGCTGGGCCTTTGGATTCGCGAGATAGCGTTTGACAATCGGCTCCGCAAGCGGCTGGGAGGGGTCGATCAAATCCAGCGCAAGCACCGCCGGCCCTTCCGACGAAGGGTCCATTTCCTGGCCCTTGACGGCGGCGTCGAGCGCTCCGGCGGTGTCTCCCGCTGAGAGGCGCAGGCGTCCAACGGCTGCCCAGGCCGCGCCTCCCGTGGCGGGATTCTTGAGGTCGTCGGCAAGAGCCTGCTCGACGACCGACGCGGCGAGCTTCTTGTCGGTGGCCCTGGCGTAGTTGCGAGCGACGACGGCCATCAACAAAGGCTTCTCGATCTGAGGGGTTGCGGCGACTTCGGCCCGAAGAGGTTCGACCGTTTCCCCGATGCGATTGAGCGCGATCAGGATCTGCAATTCCAAGCGTCGCGCGTCGCGCGACTGGGGTATGGATTCTTTCCAGGCCCGCGTGGCCGCAAGCGCAGCATCCCATGAACGCGCCTGCGCCGCGATCTCGACGGCGCGCTGAAACAGTTTGTCGTCGCGCGACTGTCGCGCGGAGTTGAGGATCTGTGCGTAGCCCCCGCCGGGGTCGCCCGATCGCACATCAAGCTCGCCCACCAGCACTTCGTAGAAGAGCTCGGCCGTCATGGCGGAAGGCTGCGCCACCGTCTTGTCGGAATCCGTGGCGGCGGCAGCGGCGGACGGCGGGGTTGCGGCAGGCTCGACAAGGGGTGTGAGGTCGCTGGGGATTGAAGGCGCCTGCGGTTCTGTCTGGGCCTGGGCGGCAAGCGCGATCAGAGCCGAGAGCGCAGCCGCCGCAAGGCGGGATCGACGAGGCGAAAAGGTCATCGGACCATAATAATCCAGGCTCCTGAACGATGGTCGTGCGGGGGTTTCGATACCCTAGCGAATCGTGTCAGGCTTCCCGCCATGCCCGAACTACCTGAAGTTGAAGTCACTCGCCGCGGTTTTGCCGATCGCATCGCCGGCGCCCGCATCGAGGCGATTCGTGTCGGCAAGCCTCTGCGCTGGGCGCTCGCCGTTGAACCGACTTCGCTGGTCGGGCGCACGGTGAGGGCAGTGCGAAGACGCGGGAAATATCTGCTCGTCGACCTTGATGCCGGCCTTCTTCTCATGCATCTCGGCATGTCCGGCAGCCTTCGCTTCGACGCCTCACTGCCACCCGCAGGCGTGCATGACCACTTTGACCTCGTGACAAGCAAGGGCACCCTTCGCCTCAATGATCCGCGCCGCTTCGGCGCCGTGGTCTATGTTGAGGACGAGGCCTCGCCGCTCGCGGGAAAGCTGCTGGGCGGCTTGGGTATGGAGCCGCTCGGGGACAGCTTCGACTTCGATGCATTCCTGGCGGGAATTCGCCGCCGGAGGGCGCCGGTGAAGCAGGTGCTGCTGGCCGGCGATGTCGTGGTGGGCGTGGGGAATATCTATGCCTCGGAGGCGCTGTTTCTAGCGGGAATTCGCCCCACGCTTTCTGCGTCCCGGATCAGCCGGCCCCGGGCCTTACGCCTGCATGCCGCAATCAGAGAGATCCTGGCCAGGGCTGTCGAACGGGGCGGGAGCACGCTGCGTGACTTTTCAAATATTGACGGGCAAAGTGGTTACTTCCAGTTGGAAGCCACGGTTTATGGCCGTGCCGGGGACCCTTGTCGGGTATGTGCGACACCGATTCGGCAAGTGCGGCAGGGGCAGCGATCGACGTATTTCTGCCCAAACTGCCAAAAGTCCTGAGACCATTCGGGCGAATGATCTCCTGGAGCCGTGCCGATGCTATATTTTGTAAATTGTCCTTACATTTGTCCCCTTGACCGCCTCCTTTAACCAGCAATTCGACCAGCATGGCACTTGGCGGCGCAATTTCGCGCACCGCCTCAAGTGGCTTGCGAGCTGGCTGAACGAGAACGAGCTGCTGAATCAGAGCGTCGCGGAGCGGCTTCGAGATGTCGAGGCACAGCTGCGAACCAGCAAGGTCATGGTCGCGTTCGTCGCGGAGTTTTCGCGCGGCAAATCCGAGTTGATCAATGCGATCTTCTTTGCGGGCTACGGTCGTCGAATCATGCCCGCGAGCGCGGGGCGCACCACGATGTGCCCGACTGAGCTGGGCTATGACCCCATGCATCCGGCCAGCCTGCGACTGTTGCCGATCGAAACCCGTCTCGAAGCCCATTCGCTCGCGCATTGGCGTGACGAACCGGACCGCTGGACCGAAATCGCGATCGACGTCGAGAATGCCGAGCAACTGTCGCAGTCGATGAGCAAGGTCGCCGACGTGCGCTGGGTGCCGGTGGATGAGGCGCAGGCACTCGGCTTCTGGAGCGACGACACGCCCGACGACAACCCCGTCCCCGATTCAGACGGCCGCGTCGAGATTCCCCGTTGGCGTCACGCGGTGTTGAACATGCCGCATCCCTTGCTTGAGCAAGGCCTGGTGATCCTGGACACACCCGGACTCAACGCGATCGGCGCCGAACCCGAATTGACGGTGAGCCTCATCCCGCAAGCCCACGCCGTCGTGTTCATCCTGGGTGCCGACACCGGCGTGACGCGATCCGATATGTCGATCTGGCGCGAACATCTGGTCACCGAGGGCGATGTGAGCGACACCCGCATCGTCGTGCTCAACAAGATCGACACGATGTGGGACATCCTCAGCACGCCCGCGCAGGTCGACGCGCAGATTCAGCGACAGCGCAAGGGCGCGGCCGAACTGCTTGGCGTGTCCTTGTCGCAAGTGCTTCCGGTTTCGGCTCAAAAGGGATTGCAGGCCAAGATCCGCCGGGATGTGCCGCTACTTCAGGCGAGTCGGCTTCCCGCGCTGGAAGCTGTGCTGGGCGAAGGGCTGCTCGGCAAACGCGAGACGATGCTGCGGCTGGCTGTCGACGCGGGCATTGCCGCGCTACGCACGGAGGCGGCCCGCATCCTTCACGTACGCCAGCGCGATCTGTCCGAGCAGGCGCTCGAGCTGCAGGGCCTGCGCGGCAAGAACGGCTCGGTCATCCGGCACATGCGAGTTCGCATCGAGCAGGAACAGACCGAATTCGAGGGCAGCAATACCCGCATCCTTGCCTTGAGGTCGGTTCAGGGAAAGCTGCTGCGAGAGGTCTATGCCGTCCTCGGGAGCACCGCGCTGAAGGCGGACATGGGCCGACTGTCCGCGGCGCTGAAGCGACGCGGCATCAAGTTCAACGTGGGCAAGGTGTACGGCGAAACCTTCGATGCGCTGCGCAACAATCTGCGCGAAGTCCAGGCGACCACCGCCGAGATCCAAGCGATGCTGCACGCAACCTTCCGGCAACTCAACGCCGAACATGGCTTCACGCTGCAGGCGCCGCCCGAGCCCGATCTCACGGGATTCGAGCAGCAACTGACGCAGATCGAGCGCAGTCACACCCATTACCTCGGCGTCGGCAATCTGCTCAAGCTGGCGCAGCCTGACTTCTGCGACAAGCTGGTGCGCGCGCTGGCCAGCCGCCTGCGCGTGGTCAACGAAGCCGCCATGACAGAGGTCGAGCGCTGGAGCAAGGGCGCCGGCGCACAGCTCGATGCACAACTGAAGGAGCGGCGTCGCACCTTCACCAAGCGGATCGAGGCGGTCGAACGCATCCAGGGTGCTGCCGGCAGCCTCGACGAGCGTCTTGCCGAATTGGCGGCTCAAGAGAGCAACCTCGTCGAGCTGCATCGCCGGTTGGGCGAACTCACGACACTGCTCGTGAGCCATGAGGCGCCCAACGCCGCGCCGGTGCGCAGCGAACTCAGTGCAGCCTGAAGACCCGCGGTCGGCGGCGCAGCGGATCGCCCGGACCTTTGCAGAAAGCGTCGTCGCCTGGCAGCGCACCCATGGACGCAGTGAACTGCCATGGCAGAACACGCAGGATCCCTATCGCGTCTGGCTGTCCGAAGTGATGCTGCAGCAGACACAGGTTTCGACCGTGCTGGGGTACTTTGCGCGATTCCTCGAACGCTTCCCGACCGTGGAGGCGCTCGCCGCCGGTACCGAGGACGAGGTGTTTGCGCTGTGGAGCGGGCTCGGCTACTACAGCAGAGCGCGCAACATGCATCGGTGCGCCCAGGAAGTCGTCGCACGGTTCGGCGGAGCGTTTCCGCGCACTGCGGCTGAATTGCAGAGCCTGCCCGGCATCGGCCGCTCCACCGCGGCGGCGATCTCGGCCTTTTGCTTCGGCGAGCGGGTTGCCATCCTCGACGGCAATGTGAAGAGGGTGCTCACGCGGGTGCTGGGTTTCGACGGCGACCTGTCTTCCTCGGCCCAGGAGCGCGCCTTGTGGAACGAAGCGACTGAGCTGTTGCCGCCCGCGACGCAGCAACGGTCCATCGCTCGCTACACGCAAGGATTGATGGATCTGGGCGCCACGGTTTGCCTTCCGCGCAAGCCGAGCTGCATCATCTGTCCGGTAGGAGATGCGTGCATCGCACGACGTCAAGGCGCGCCCGAGAAGTACCCGGTCAAGACCCGCAAGCTCCGCCGTAGCGCTGAATCGCTGTGGATGCTGCGCGCACGTGATACCCAGGGCCGCGTGTGGCTTGAAAAGCGCCCCGCGAGAGGCATTTGGGCGGGTCTTTACTGTCTCCCGGTCTTTGAGAGCCGCGACGCGTTGCTGGATGAACTGTCGGCTGCCGACCGCAAGGAGGCACGCGACGAAGCGGGATTCGTCCACGTGCTCACGCACAAGGACCTTCATTTGCATCCGGTCGCCGTCGATTGCCGTGCCTCGTCGTCACTTGGCGAGGGTGGGAGATGGTTCGACGAGCGGGAGTGGCCAGAACTCGGAATACCGGCGCCGGTGCGCAAGCTGCTGGCGAACGGCGGTTGAGGAGGCCGCACGAGCGGTCAGGCTCCGTCCAGCTCGCGGTGCCTTTTGAGGGCTGCCCATTTCGCGCCGAACCCGCGCGCCAGTTGCTCGACGAGGAAAACCGAGCGGTGCTGACCGCCGGTGCAGCCGATGGCCACGGTGACATAGCTGCGATGGTCTTGCGCGAGTGCGTCCAGCCATCTTCCGAGGAACTGTTCGATATCGGCGTACATGCGCGCGACATCGTCGTGTTCCCGCAGCCACTCGATGACGGGCGCGTCGCGACCGGTCAATGGTCGCAGCGCAGCCACGTAGTGTGGGTTGGGCAGCATGCGGACGTCGAACACGTAGTCGGCATCGAGCGGCACGCCACGCTTGAACGCGAATGACTCGAACACCAGGGTGAGGGTGCTCTGCGGCGCCGAGATCAGCGACTTGACGTAGCTTTGTAGTTGCGCCGGTCGGATGATGCTGGTGTCGATCACGTCGGCGCCGTCGCGCAGATCAGCGAGCAACTCCCGCTCGAGTTCGATGGCCTGGACCAGCACGCGCTGCTGCTCGGGTGCGTCGGTGTGGCCTTCGTGCCGGGACAACGGGTGCCGGCGCCGGGTTTCCGAATAGCGCCGCACCAGCGCGTCGGTCGTCGAGTCGAGAAACAGCGAGCGCAGCGATACGCCTTCGCGCCGCAAGCCTTCGAGTTGCTGAGGGACCAGTGGCAGTGAAACACCGCTGCGGACGTCCATGGCGATTGCCACCCGCGCCGTCTGTTGTTGCTGCTGCAATGCGATGAAGGGCGCTAGCAGTTCTGGCGGCAGGTTGTCGACGCAGTAGTAGCCCGCATCCTCGAGCGCATGCAGCGCCACCGACTTGCCGGAGCCGGACATCCCGGTGATCAGGACGAGTTCCAGGCTCACGTTGAGGTCTCCCGCGCCTTGCTGCCCAGCATCTCGCGCGCGTGCGCCAGTGAGGTCTGCGATACGCGTTCGCCGCCGAGCATGCGCGCGATTTCCTGTGCCCTGCCTTCGCTGTCCAGCACCGAGACGCCGCTTTCGGTGCGAAGACCGTCCTGGCTCTTGGCGCCGGTCTGGCGCTTCGCAACAACGAGGTGGTGATCGGCACAGGCGGCCACTTGCGGCAGGTGGGTGACCGCAAGGACCTGTCGGTCGCGGCCGAGCTGCTTCATGAGGCGGCCGACGGTCTCCGCGACCGCGCCGCCGACGCCGGCGTCGACTTCGTCGAAAATGAGGGTCTGTGCCGCACCGAGTTCACTGGTTGTCACGGCGATGGCCAGCGCGATGCGCGACAACTCGCCACCGGAGGCCACCTTGCCAATGGAGCGTGGCGTGCTGCCTGCATGCCCGCTCACCAGGAATGCGATGTCCTCGAGGCCGGACCGGCCGGGTTGCGGCAACGGCTGTAGCGCGACTTCAAAGCGACCGCCCTTCATGCCGAGCTCTTGCATGGCCTGCGTCACCGCTTGGGCGAGCCTGGGCGCAGCCTGCTTGCGCGCCTTGCCCAGTGTCTTTGCTTCCTTCATATAGGCCTGCTGCGATGCCTGCTCGGCTCGTTCGAGCGCGTCGAGGTCGCTTTGGGCATCCAGGGCCTGCAACTCGTCTTGCCACCCGGAAAGCAGAGCCGGAAGCTCCCCGGGCTGACGTCTGTAGCGTCGGGCGAGCGACATCCAGAGACCCATCCGCTCATCCAGTTCGGCGAGCTTCTCTGGGTCGGTGTCGGCCTGACGGAGATACCCGTGCAGCGAATGGGCAGCGTCTGCGGCTTGCGCCACACTCGACGCCAGGACCTCGCCGAGTACCTTGAACTCGGGTTCGATGTGCTCACAGTTTTGCAGCATCGTCACGGCGCGGCTGAGCGCGGCCAGCGCGCCGCCATCGTCGTCTTCGAGTGCAGCGCATGCGCCCTCGGCGGCATCGATGAGCGCATGCGCATTGGAAATGCGTGCGTGATTGGCTGAAAGCTCTTCCCACTCGTCGGCACCGGGCGCCAGTTTCATCACCTCGGCGACCTGCCACTGGAGGCGTTCCCGCTCGCGTTGCAGGGAATCCTGTGCCGAGCGCGCGGTTTCGAGCGAGGACATGGCTTGCCGCCAGGCGTGCCATGCGCTGTCGAGCGCGGTGGTCGTGACGCCCGCGTAGGCGTCGAGCAGACCGCGAACGGCCTCGGGGCGCGTCAGGCTTTGCCATGCATGTTGGCCGTGGATGTCGAGCAGGCGGTCGCCGAGTTCGCGCAACTGTGTCGCGGTGGCGGGGCTGCCGTTGATCCAGCCACGGCTGCGTCCCTGAAGGTCGACCGTCCGGCGAAGCATCAAGGAATCCCCGGCCTCGAACCCTCCTTCGTCCAGCCAGTTGCCCAGGGCCGGGTCGGCATCGAACTCTGCAGTGACGTCCAGCCGCTCGGCGCCTTCGCGCACTGAACCGGCGTCGGCGCGATTGCCGAGAGCGAGCTGTAGAGCATCGATCAGGATCGACTTACCCGCGCCTGTCTCCCCGGTAAGGACGGTGAAGCCCTTGGAGAGATCGAGCTCCAAGGCGCGCACGATCACGAAATCGCGCAATGCGATGCGGCGCAATGCCATTTCAGGAACCTCCTTCGTTCCAATGCAGTTTTTTGCGCAGCGTGTCGAAATAGCTCCAGCCCCTGGGATGCAGGAAGCGGACGCGGTAGTCCGAGCGGCGCACGACGACCCGATCGCCGATGGCCAGTGTTGCGAGGGATTGCATGTCGAAATTGGCGCTCGCGTCGCGCCCGCCGACGAGTTCGATCGAGACTTCCTCGGCATCGGGAAGCAGGATCGGCCGGTTGGAGAGCGTGTGTGGTGCGATCGGCACCACGATCCAACCGGGAACCGCCGGATGCAGCAGGGGCCCGCCCGCCGACAACGCATAAGCCGTCGAACCCGTGGGTGACGCGATGATCATCCCGTCGGCGCGCTGATTCGCCACGAAATGACGGCCGACCGTCACGCGCAACTCCACCATGCCCGACGTCGCGCCGCGATTCACGACGACGTCATTCATGGCTTGCGCGTCAAAGACCGACACACCGTCGCGCATCACCTGCGCGTGCATGAGGCTGCGGTGGTCTTCTTCGTATTCGCCGGCCAGCATCGGGATCAGCGTCGCTTGGTAGTTGTCGAGGGCGATGTCTGTGATGAAGCCAAGCCGCCCCCGGTTGATGCCGATCAGCGGGACACCGTAGGGCGCGAGCTGCCGTCCGATACCGAGCATGGTGCCGTCGCCGCCGACCACCAGGCCGAGGTCGCACTCCTCGCCGATTTCTTCCACCGTGAGCGCCTTGTAGCGACTTACCTCGATGTCGTCGGCCTGGGATTGCTCGACGAAGACCGTGCACCCTTGTGCTTCGAGAAAGGCACCGATGCCCTCCATGACTTCATCGAGCGCGCCGCATTGCGCCCGCGCACCGGAAGCCTGGTACTTGCCTATGAGTGCGACGTGACGAAAGCGGGAGCTCATCTACAAATTACAACATTAAAATTGCCCGATGCTGGACGACCGCGCCAAGTTGCTGCTGAAGACACTCGTCGAGCGCTATATCGCCGAGGGGCAACCTGTGGGGTCGCGCACGCTGTCTCGCGCGTCGGGGCTGGATCTTTCGCCTGCGACGATTCGCAACGTGATGTCCGACCTCGAGGGGCTCGGTCTGATCGCCAGCCCTCATACATCGGCAGGTCGGATCCCGACCGCACGCGGGTACCGTCTTTTCGTCGACACCATGCTGACTGCGCAGCGCGAGCACCTTGCCGCGCCGAGTCTTGCGCCTGACCAACCGCAGAAGGTCATCGCCAATGCGGCGAATCTGCTGTCCAACCTGTCGCAGTTCGTGGGAGTCGTGATGGCACCGCGGCGCGCCTCGATCTTCCGACAGATCGAATTCCTTCGACTTTCCGATCGCCGATTGCTTGTGATCATCGTCTCGCCAGATGGCGACGTGCAGAACAGGGTGATCTTTCCGGAGGCGGACTATTCGCAATCGCAATTGGTCGAGGCGTCCAACTACATCAATGCCCACTACGCCGGGCTGTCGATCGAGCAAGTGCGGGATCGCCTTCAGTCGGAGGTCGAACAACTGCGGGGAGAGATCGCCGAACTGATGCAGGCGGCTGTCAAGGTGAGCTCCGAAGTCCTGACCGAGGCGCAAGACGAGGTCGTGATCGCCGGGGAGCGTAATCTTCTCGCGGTGACTGATTTCTCCAGCGATATGGGCCATTTGCGCCGCGCGTTCGAACTGTTCGAGCAAAAAGCGCAACTGATGCGCCTTCTGGATGTTTCCAGCCAAGCCGAAGGCGTGCGCATCTTCATCGGTGGCGAGAGCCAGGTCGTTCCTTTCGACGATCTCTCCATCGTGAGCGCGAATTACGAAGTCGATGGGCAAGTGGTCGGAACGCTCGGTGTCATCGGGCCAACAAGAATGCCGTATGACCGCATGATCCAGATCGTCGACATCACTTCGAAGCTCCTCACGAACGCATTGAGTCACCGGAAGTAAGGAGTGAGCTCTGCGGCCCACTAGAATCCGCATCGCGTGGGCCGTTAGCTCAGTTGGTTAGAGCAGCGGACTCATAATCCGTTGGTCGCTGGTTCAAGCCCAGCACGGCCTACCACCAGTTCTTCTTCGCTTTTGCGCGAAGGTTCAGCACTTCGAGACAGGGCACCAGATTTGGATGCTATACTCGCAAGCTGTGCGGCTGTAGCTCAGTTGGATAGAGTACTTGGCTACGAACCAAGGGGTCGTGGGTTCAATTCCTGCCAGCCGCACCACTATTGATAAGGGTTAGCACGTTAGCGCGTGCTAACCCTTTTTCTTTTTCGGATTCTTCTTGGCGCATACATTGGCGCATTGCCCTTGCATTGGCGCTTGGATCGCGGCCGTCGAGGCCGCATCGCAAAGCGCCGGGCGCGCGGAAATACGAGCTTGCTCTACCGGCCGCAGGAGACGCACAGCGCCCGCCTGGCCACCAACCCCTCATCCACATCGCTTCCGCCTTGCCTGCGCCCGCCTGGCGCGTCGGCCGCGACCACGAGGGCAGGCCAACTCACCCCACCCGGGGTCATCGGCCGAGCGGCAAGAATCTTTGAGAGACTGCTGACACGATTTCGCCCTTGGGACTTTTTTGCCCTGAGCGGATTTATGCCGCCAGCCCGCTTGTCGGCGTACAACCGCGCAACCATGACCGAATTCGATGCGCTTCTGGCCACGGCCACCGACCCGGGCACGTCCCCACGCAGGCGCGTTCGTGCCGCCTGCACGATCCTCGATGCGCTTCACCCGAAACCCATCAGAAGGGAGCCACGCCGGCCGGTGGCCCGCAGCCCCGACGAGCTGCGTGCCGCGCTCGAAGCCCTGCATGCCCGCCGCGAGACGCTGGAGCGGCCGTAGCGATGCCCATGCGTGCAGGGCGCCAGCCGGCGCACGGAATGAAGACGGTCGCCTCCCTGTCTCAGGTCGCCGCAGAGCTGGGCTGCTCGAAGGCCCGGGCGCAGCGGATCGAGGCGCAGGCTTTGATGAAACTACGGGCCGTGCTGGCGCAGCGTGGCTACGTGGTGGATGACCTGATGGACGCGCCGCACGTTCCGGCGGCCGGACCCGGGGCGGCGGCTACCATGGCGCCATGACCACGCCCGCCCCCACCGCCAGCACGAGGCCCGATGAAGAATCGAGCGCCGACCCGCCACTACTTTCGGGGATGCTGGCGCTGACCAAGGTGGCCAAGGCGCTGCACGACCGGGGGCTGAGCGCGGAGGAAATCAAGGCAGCATTGAAAACGGCCTTGGAAATGAATCGGGCGAAGCGCACCCGGCAATGAAGGCAACGACCGACGCCAATGCTGCCACTGGTGCCGTTCCTGCCAGCCAGTCCCCCACAGCAAGATTGATCGCCATGAAAACCATTGCCCTGCTCGTGCTGCTCGAACTGCTCGTCGCTTGCTCGGCGACACCGATGGCCACTGAAGCCACCCAGGTCCGACAGATACAACCCCCAGAACCAGGCAGTCCATGCAAGTTCTTGGGCGCTATGGATGTCTCGGGCGGCCTCTTCTACTCAAGTCTGACCGAAGCCAACCGCGACATGCTCGCCAAGATTCGCAACGAGACCGCGCGACGGGGCGGCAATGCCTATACCCTCACGGCCCTAGTCGTCGAACATGGCATTAGCCTGCCCTTTGCTCAAGGGGATGCCTACAAGTGCCCCTAACTCGTTCCGCATTCTTGGCCAATGGCGAAGATTGATCGACGCGACCGTCCGATGGCTGCCCCCTCTGTGACCCCTACTTCAACCGACAGCGAACCCGTGCCGAAGGTGCTACATGATTTGGTGACGGTGGTGCACAAGCTGCGGGACGCCGGCCTGAATCACGAGCAAATCATGGCGGCGCTGAAAGCGCACAAGGCCAAGCTGAACCAGGCGAAAGCGAACACACCGCCGCCGATGGACTGACGGCCGATGACCAAGCCCAAGAAACCCCGGCCGAAACCGAGCCTCCCGCTGGCGCCGTTCCGACCACCGAAGAACCCGCTGGAGCCGCTGCCGCCGCGCCGGCTGTGGGGCACCAAGCCCACACCGGAATAGCCTTTGCATGGCGCTGTCGTCGGCTGCATCGCGAGCACTATGCGAACGGTCGGGCGCGTGTGCAGGAGTCGTCGCGCTGAATCCTCGGGAAGACCTGCGGAAAAGACAGTAGCGAATACAAGAGAATGCGTGAATTCGCGCGGCATGCCTTCATGACGCTCAGCCATGAGAACGCATCTCGAAAACAAAAAGCAGATCCATGACCTTGCAAGGCCAGCTAGTTCCCATCGTATGCACTCGGACCAAGCCACCGCCAGCCACAGCAGACGCTGACTTCATTGCCATTGACGAAGCCAGTACTGAGCGTTACCTGTGCAAGGGTCAATCAAGGGCCCGGTACCTTCCTGCAAGTGAATGGATTTGCAGTCACCTCGCACGAGCGTGCGGTCTTCCGGTGCCGCCCGTTGCTGTGATTGAGTTGGCCACCCGTCCAGGAAGCTACTTCTTCGGGTCGCAATGGCTCGGTGGCGCGTTGGACCCTGCAATGGCCTTCCGACAGGTGAGCAACCCAGAGCTTTTTGCCACAACGCACGCGGTTGACCTTTTCACTCACAACGACGACAGGCATCTCGGCAACTATCTGTACCTAGAGCTCGCAGGCGATGTCGTCATGCGCGTAATCGACTTCAGTCGCGCATGGATGCACCATGGATGGCCGCTCCCATCCTTACCTTTGTCGAGTTCGTGTCAAACCATCAACTGCCTGCCCGCTTGGCGACAGGAGTACGCAGCGCACTACATCGCTCCCCTAGACGTACTAACTGCGATCGGAGCCCTGCCTGACGAATGGATGCGCGATATTCTTGAACCCATGCCATCGGATTGGCTCTCGCACGAGGAGCGAATTCGCTTGCGCCAGTGGTGGGTGGGAAGCGCCCGCAAAATGCGACTAGCAAAGGCCCAATCATGTTTGCCATGAACGTAGCCCGTTACAGCCTGCTCACGATGCGACCTGATGTAGAGCGCGTCGATATCCTGTGCATAGGTCTAGCCTTGATCCGCGATGCCCGTTGGTCGTTCTTCATTCTTCCAACGGTGGACAAGCTGCGCGCGGTTGACATCGCCTTTCCACCGGAGCGACTCGCAAGACTTGGGGCCAATATCGCGAGTATTTTGGAAGACTGCTCTGATCTTCCAGATGCGCGCGCGCGTTTGCGTCAGTTTGGAGGCAACCTAGCCCTGCATGACTTTGAGGGAGAGATTGCGTTCGAGAACGACGCGCAACTGGATCAGCATGTGCGCTCGATCATGGCTGAATCTGTACTGCCAGCGCACCCTGCACTTCAACCGAACACGATTGCCTCCGCGCCACGAAGCTCTCGACTGCGCTCGAGGCTCAAATCGCAGTTCGCGAAAATGGGCATCTTGGGCAAGTCGGCGGACGAGATCAACGCGCACAAAGTGATCCCGAACTTTCCCGTATCGGTTCGACACGGCCTTAAAGCAGACTTCGCGCTGAAAAATGGCGCGATGAATCTCACCGAAACGCTGGATTTTGGCGTGGCCGACGAAGGTGTGCGTCAGAAGATTTTTGAAGCGCAGGCTAAGTGCCTTGTGCTGCGAACCGCAAAGGAGTCGTTCGGCAAGAAAACCCGATGCCATGTGGTGGTTGCAGACGGCGGAAATGAACGCGCGGCGCGAAGCATTGATTTGCTTTCCACGGTAGCGGAGGTATACGCTATCGAGAATGACGCTGACATGACAAGCTACTTTGAAGTCATAGCTAAGGCTGCGCGGCATACGGGACAACTTGCGTAGCCTCATGGAAACTGATCACGTCTTCGACTTTCCGCAGAAGCCCCTGTCCGTTCTGCACGACCTTGCCGATCACTTCTTCCGTGATGCGCTCGATTTCGGCACTCGGTTTGACCAGCTCTGGGAGGCTGGCCCCCTGATGCACAAGATGGGCCGCACGAAAACGTTTGTTGACCTGCTGATCGGTTGCGAGTGCGCACTCAAGGCGCATTGTTTCCTGAGCCACTTAGAAGATGATCCGGAAGTGGTCTATCGAGAAGTGCGCAGGCGGGGTCACAATATTGATCAGCTTGCGGCATACGCGACCCTGCTCAGCGATCGGTCGGACTACGAAGTATTGAACACAAACCTGGCCAGATTCTCCGTGTTCCTTCGATACTCAATTGATGCGTACGAGACGTTCTTCCCTTCGTACCAAGAACGCGAGCTCGCCGAACTCAATTACTCCCGGACGATCGGAAACAACGCCTGGGTGCTGGGAATACGAGCCTGTCTTGAACGCCTAAATGCTGCGCTTAGCGATCGTTTAGGTGGCTGGGTTACGGATGACCTTGAGGCAATACTTACCCATGAAAAACGCATGATGGATTTTGCCGATGCGTGCATACGCGGGAGCGGGCGCGCTGTGCGGGGTGTTCGACCTGGAAGGGATGAAGATGCCGTCGCGGCCAGTCCAAAGGGAGCCTAGCATCGTGCTCGGTAGCCCGATGATTTCCTGCGCCATTTAGGGCCCGTAGCCTGCCGACGATGGAGCTTCGGTCACGCCGATCCGCCTCCCGCTGGCTTCGCAAATCTACGTTTTACGAGCATCCCGCCGTCTTCGCGCCTCTCTGTGCATATTCACAGGAGTAGCAGCAAGCACTCGTGCAACCATGGCCGCGAGGAAGCGGCCAGGTGACAGTTCGACAGGCGTTTTTTCTTCAAGAACCTTCACGGTCGGAAGGCTTGCGATGTCACGATCTACGTCGTCAATGTCAAGTTCTGGCGTCGGCGCGACCTCCTCATCCTTTGCTTCGGGCCCGGGTTCAGGCAAGACAGTTGCGTGGGCCTCTTCGCCGTTCTCAGCTATGGCGGTGTCTGCATAGTCCATCAAGACGAGGCAGGTGGCGTGGTAGGCGTCATCCTCGCGGCCGAGCTTGCCGAGTAGGTCAAACAACCATTCAGCGGTAGCGGGTTCCTTGTGGAGGATGTCGGACCGAAGTCCGAACACGAAGCCAAGAGCGGCGAGGGGATGCCTCAACCGCAGATTCTTGGCGTCACCGTAAGATTCCTCGACACGATTGGGCGCATTCTTTCCATAAGAGGAGTCCATGCGCTTCGTCGAAATCAACAACTCGGGTCCGGTGGCCCAGTCCGTGATGATCACATCAACTTGCTTGAGGTAGTTCTTACCCAATATGTTCGCGCTCGATGAAGTGACGCCGGCCACCGCGGCATCCCGCGTCAGACGTTTTGCCACTGGGTCGCCGATATTGCGCGGCAGTGCCTTCAGCAAGTTCGCGATGGGGGCCGGAAGGATGCGGGGATGGACGGGGCGCGGCCAAACCTCATCGCGGTCAAATCCAGCGCGCCGCAGTTCGTAGCTCAGCCAGACATCCAGCGCCAGAGCCGGCACGCCGGTTTGGGTTCCAGCCTTTAGGAAAAGAGGAACGCCGAGAAGTTGGGCGAGGGTCGCATAGTCTGGGGCGTAGCGCAGTTGGCCGTCCGGGCCCGCGCTCCAAGGATTGCTGTGAGCGCCACCGGGAGCGGCGCGAGCCACGATGCGATCAAAAATTACCCAGGCTTTCGCTTTCGCGTTTGGTTCAACGGCCACTGGCAGCCCTCACTGTGCGGCGTTGGGCGAGTTCTGCACGCGCGCGCCTGACCTCCTTGATGCCTTTCGCCGTCAACCCGCTGAAATCGACGAGCATCGCCTGATCGACTACCTCGACGGCATCAAGCAGCTTCCCGGCGTCCAAAAGGTCTGCGACTTGGCTTCTGATTGCACGAAGCTCCTCAGCGCGGTCCAAGACCAGCTCGGGGGATGGCATCGCCCAAACGTCGGCTTCCTTCGGCTCGATCTTCAGGATGCCTCCGCCGTAGGCGCGACCAACCATTTCTGCGTGCAGCAATGTCACCGAGTTCAGGCTCGCCAGCGGCAAGAGCTCGCGGCCGAGTTCACGGCACTCGTCTTTCAGATAGATGCCATGCACTGAGTTGAGGTGACGGGCTCTAGCTTCATTTGTCGTGAGTCTGGGCGTATCTGCGTTCATGCAGGTCAACAGCAGGTCAGCGGCTGGGACCAGCGGCACTTGGTACCACGTCTTGCGGACGCGACACTTGTAGGCGGTATCGACGCCGGTTCGGTGGCCGTCTTCGATATATGCCGAAGCCTCAGCCGAGGGGGGATCGGCTGGATAGAAGAGATATGTTGCATTGCCCTGTCGGCCGAGCTTGGTGAGCATGCTGTCGGAAAGCGAAAGGCCGCGCAGGTGGGAGCTTCCAGGCGGCGAAAGGCGCAGCAGCTCGCTGCGACGCAGGCCGAGTTCCCTTGCGCGCTTCGGCGAGAGCGTGAAGTATTTGTTGTTCCCCGTGACGATGCCGAGGGTGGTATCACCCCACGTTTCCAGACTCGCGAACCGTCCCCCATTCATCAGAGCACGCAGCGACTCGACGGCATTCGGATCAACGAGGCTGGTGGTCCACTTGGCCGCGGGATCGGTCGGCGTCCAGGTAAGCCCCGCACCGAGAGACGCAAGATCAGCGGCGTTCTTCGCTTGGCGGATGGTCGCGTGAGTGGTGGGGCCTTCCCGATACCCGTCGGCGAGGAGCAGTACGACATCCGCCTCGGCCTCCGGAAACACCTGCTCGTCGAAGAGCACTAGCTGTACGTCGCGGAAATGATCGAACAAGAATCGGCGCACCGGCGCGGCATAGTTCACCGACAACAACTCGGCCGGAAGGACAAGTCCGAGGCGGCCACCGCGCTTCAAGAATAGGGCAGAGTGGATCGTGAAAGCTGCCCAACTGGAGGCAAGACCCGTCAGCGAGACCCCGCCCCGCAGGGCAGCCGCGCGGGACCGGACTCGGGACTCGCCTGAAAAGTCCTGGTAGCGGATGTACGGCGGATTGCCTATGACGGCGTCATACACCGGCTTGGGATCAACCAGAAAGAAGTCACTGTGCCGGATTCGAGCTTTGCCACCGGCTTCCCGCACGCGCTGGCTGGCAACGCGAGCACTGTGCGCATGAATCTCGACCCCGTCTACGGTCGGGCACGCATCCGTGGTCGGCTCCAGCTCCCGGAGACGACCCACTGCGGAGACCAGGAAGGCGGCGTCGCCCGCGGACGGTTCCATTACCAGATCGTCCGCCGAGCGAATGGCCCACTCGGCGGTGAACTTGGTGATTTCGTCCGGCGTAAAAAAGGCACCTCGCTGCTTTCGAAGCGCGGGCGTGTCATTGGGGTGGATCGAGCGCAGGAGTGTCACCTCCTCATTCTATGCACCACGTAGACGAGGATGGTCATGGGCACGTCGAGGATAGATGCGGACAATGTCGGCATGTTGTCTACCACTCACGGCCAGGGCTTCACGCTCGACGCGCGAGAGTTGGCGCGCCGGCAGCGTACCAGCGAGAGCCTGCGCCTGTGGTGGGCCACCGTGCTGCGCTGCGCTGCGTGCAACCGATTCGGAGCGCGCTGTGGCCGGCCGGTGGCCGAACTGGGTCAACTGTGCCGGTGGCATGGGCCGCCCAAGGACAGGAAGCCGCGGAAGGTCTCGACGGCCGTCGGCGAGGCGCGTGCGCCGTCCCGGGAGCACGGGCGCATGATGCGCAAGGTGTGGAGGCTCGACCCGTTTGCTCGGGGCTACACCGTCCGCATGGATGCGCCGGGCGAAGCGGCCTTCGCGGCGTGGCTTCGCTCGCATGATCTCGGAGGTGACTGCGATGCCCTCGACCAGCGGCTGCCCGACAGCGTGATCGACTGGTGCAGGTGGAAGGTGCGCGGCCTGCTGCTGCAAGGCGTGGACGTGCGCGGCGGGGAAGGGTCGCGCCTGGCGGCTCAGGCACGCGAGCGGATGGCCGCGCTGGGGCCGCCATGCGAGAGCTTCTGCGACATGACTGAGCAGAGCCACCGGCTGGCCTGGCGGGTGCGTTCCCGAGCGAAAGCCGACAAGCCCTACACCGAGCCGGTGGCGGGGCACGGCCGGCGTGTCGTGCCGGCGCCCGTCAAGGCATCGGCAGCGGCTGTCGTGGTGGGTAAAGAGTGGCGCCCTCTGATCGGGCCGGCGCGGCTGGAGGCGGCCGAGCTGCGTGAGCTGGAGCATGCCCGGGAGCGCGATTTGGTATGGGGCGAGGGGGATGCGTGGATTCGGCGGGCGCGTGAGCGGATCGAGCTGGAGCGGGGGCGGCGCCTGTTCGGGTGATGGGCTGGGCGGTATTCCATGTTATGGGATTCGCATCTGACGATGAAGTGAATTCGGGCAGGCCGCATCCTTGCGTCACCCGGACCCGCCCGGACCAGCATGGACCCGAGCTAGGAAAAGTGTCGGAGAAGTGCAAGTGACTTTGCCCATACTTTTCTGAAGTCGGGTCCATGCTGGTCCATGTTTCACCGGCGTTCACCGCGATGCAAAGTCACACTCAGGGGGCCGTGCTTTGTCGATCCGGCAGGCTGTCGAGTACCTCCAGCGGCACCACCCCGGTGGCAGTGGCGAAACGGGGCGGCATGGTTTGTTCGCCTCGCTCGATTTCATCGCAACGCTCATGGGCGGAGGCGGATTTCCACCGCTCATGCCCGCCGAGAATCCACGTGCGGGCCTTGTCCTGGCCGATGGTGGTCCGCATGCCCGGGATGGCGCCTACCGCCCGCATGGCGGCGACGAACTGCGCGCTGTCGGGGAGGCTCGTCGTCATGACAGACGAATAAGCGCCCGCGTTCACGATTCGCGCCGCCACAGACGAGCGGATCATTTCACTCGGCCATCGAGCGACCAGCAGCGCGGCATTGCGCTCCAGTTCCGAGCGGCCCGCGTCGATCATGTCGAGCTTGGCCTGATTGAGCATCGCATGCGCACCGGGATTGAAGGCGCTGATGTCCCGTTGGCGCAGGAATTCACGCACGCTGGCGATGAAAAGCGGGTCGTCCAGCAGGCCATACAGCCGGGTGTAGTAGCTCGCATCGCGCGGGTCGCCATCGTGACGAATGACATTCCAGCGCCGGTCGCCGGTCGTCAGCGGGAGCGCATAGGGGCGGTTGCTCCATACCAGCCACCGCTTGACGTTCTTTTCGAGGCGCTGCTTGCCGTACTTCGGGTTGACGGTCGTGAAGCTCTCGGTCAGGGTGCGGCGCAGCACATCCTCCTGGTCCGCGCGGACGCCAGCGCGCCGGCTCTCGTTGAGCTCGTCCACGATCACCAGCTCCTTGCGGGCCAGCGCGCCATTGAAGCCTGACTTCAAGTAGCCCCCAAGATCGAACCCCAGGGCGGTGGCTCCGGCGAAGACACGGGCGAGCACGCTGCCCATCCAGTTTCGCCCCAGGCCGTGAGCCCGCGCGATGTGTGCGAAGTGCGCGTGCGGCAACGTCCCGGGGTCTTGCTCGATGTGGGCAAGCCAATCGAGGAACAGCTCCCGCATGTCGGCCTCGCTGATGAGGAATTCGACGTGCTCCAGGAATGGCGTCACGCGCTGGCGCCAGTCAATCGGCGTGATGTGCGGGCGAGGCAGCCAGAGATTGAACGCAGGCACACCATTGGGATCGAAGGTCATTTCGCCCTCACCAGGCGCGTAGGTGAGTACTTGGCGCTGGAGCTTGTCGGCTGAATCGAACCACAGCTTGGCCACCGGCACTTCGGCCGGCCCGTTCTTGCGAGTGATCTGGTGCTTGCTCGCTGCTGTCGCCTTGTTGAAAAGCTCCAGACTCTCGTAGTGGGTGCGCAACTCATCGCGCAGGGCCACTTGGCCGGTGCCGGCGAGATAGACCGCATCGGCCAACATTTCCGGCAGCGTGAATGAACGCGCTCGATGGTCCTGCGGATTGGCGGCGCCCGTGGCACCGATATTCACCGAGGCTTGGCGCATGGCGGCTTGCGCGGCGGCTTTCAGGTGAGCGTCCGGCAGGGTGTATTGACGAATCCACTGCGCCGCGCTGTCGCGCGTGCTGCGCCGGCCGGAACTCTGCGCTACGGTATGGATGCTGTGCTTCGGATCGGTCAGGACGCTCACGATTTCGTCGTCGGTGAGCTTGGCCTTCACCAACTCGATGGCCGCGCCCAGCACTGCCTTGGAACGATCCCCGCCGTAGTGCGAAACCAGCCCATCGAGGGTCTCGATCAGCGCGCGCACGTGCGCGCGGACGCCGCGCGCCGCCAGGTCCACATCAACGTAGGCGCCGCTGGCCGAGGTCGAGGGCGCGGCAGCAGCGGTGGTCGCACCGGCAGGCGGCGGGGCAGCGACGGGGGCAGCGTTCCCCGAGGGCGGCACGGACGTATTGCCCGGCGAGTGCGTGTCCCATTGGCCGTGCCACTTCGCCAAAATGGCGGGGTCGGGCGTCCGCAGCGTCTCAAAGCCCGGCAACACATGGCCGGTCAAGGTCAAATACCGGCCGGCCTTCGAGTTGTCGTAGGCTTCACGCCCCAGCGTGTTGTTGGTGAAGTGTGCGCCCGGCAAGTGCCCGAGGCCAATGACGTGCACGCCGTCACCGCTGGGGGAAAGTTCCGCGTAACAGTCCAGCTCCTTGATGGCCTCCTGTGCGTCGGGGCTCAACTTCCTGACACCGTTGGCATCGGGGGCGATGCAGTCATCCAGGTCGAAGCCGAACATCGGCACCGGATCGTCGGGGCTGAACACGCGCCCGATGCCGTCGAACATCGGTGAGCCATCCGGGTTGCGTGCCGCCAGCGCGGCCTTTGCTTCGGCCATCGTGCACCAGGTCGCCGGGTTGGTGGTGCTGGCGTACTGGCCGTTGGTCTGGCATGGCGGCTTAGTCCACTTGACCATGCCGTGCTTGTCCTTCTTGAGCACGAACCGCCACATGACAAGGAACCGGCCGGCTTGCAGCTCGGGCGGGATGGCATCGAAGCGGATCGCCGGGGCCTGGGGCTTCGGGGGACTTCCCCATGCAGCGGTGGTTGGCGCAGGGGTCGCGGCCGGCGTAGCGGCGGTCGGTGCCGGTGCCGGTGCGGGGGAGGCCGGGCTGGTCGGCCCCCTCGGTGCAGGAATCCACCGCCTGAGTGCGGCAGAGAAACGCGCCAGCACGTCACTCGGAGGCATTTCGTCGGAGTCGGCCTTGGCCGTCAGCTCGGCGCCCGACATGCCCAGGACGATGTGCACCTCGTCGCGGTCCGCACCCGCCTGCCGGGCCGCATCGAGCGTGATGCGAATCAATGTTTTCCAGGGGATCGGACGGCTCATGATGCATCCCCCTCGCTGCGCTGCGCAGCGGTCCGGGCAGCTTCCGCGGCCTGCTCGTGCGCGCGGTGAATTGCCTTGGCGCGTGCGATGACGGGGCCATAGTCCAACAGGCTGATCGGCCCGTCGCGCGCCGTCTCGAACACGGCTTCGTGCAGCGCATCGACCATGGAGGGGGTCAATTGCGCGGGCGTATCGCCAATGTCCAGATGAATACCACCCCCTGGCACCCACAAGGTGTCAGGCGTGCGCCAATCGAAGGCGTCGCGCCGCACGATGCACACGAGCTGCATGCCCATTGCGGGAGGTGCGCCAAGGCCCCGCTCCATGTCGTTCGTCGGCGGGCGCACGCGCACGCGCCGGCCGGGATTGCGCGCGAACCAGGCGGCGTCCTTGGCCATGGTTTCCGCATCGGCCGCCACGCGCTGTTCGAAACCCCGCAGGAGCATTCGCATCGTCTGGTCATTCATGGCTTCCCGCGTGCCAAGCACCGCCAAGTCCGAATAGAGCCCCTGCGCCGAGCTGCGGCACGCAGGGCACCGGATGCCGATCTGATCCAGGGCGGGACTATCGACTACGCCCACTGCCAGGAGGTCGGGCATGCAACCACAGGCCCCACACATGAAGGGCGGCGCGAGGGCCTGCACGTGCTCGACTGCGGCGTCTTCGCGGCCGAGCACACGCGGATCGCGGTGGCTGTGCCGGAGCACTGCCAGGCGCCAATCATCGGGCAGTTCAACGGTCTCGACGCTGATGCCCGGGACGTTGGAGGCACGGGCAGCGCGACGGCTCTCGCGGCGCTCGGCAATACGTTGCTGGCGCCGGGTGGCGCGATTGGATTTCATGATCAAACCTTTCAATGGGTTTGACCGGCATCACCACCAAGATGGCGAGACTGCTTAAAATTTGCGCACTCTTCAAAAGTGACTCGCGGCAATCCGCACGCCCTCGGTCCGGTGGTTCAGCCGGGTCGAGGGCTTTTTAGATGGTGGCGGCCGAGGCCGAGGGTGAGGTCTTGCGGGAGCTGGAGGCAGGCTTCACGCCTCGCTTCTTGGCGGCGGCAGCGACCACGGCGCGGTCGGCCGCCTGTTTGGCGGTGGCGGCTGCGGTCGTAGCGGCAGCGCGCTCTGCGGTAGTTCTGCGCGGCAGATTCACCAGCCAGGCATCGACTTCATCGGCCAGCCAGCGATACGAACCGCGTGCCAGTTCGACGGGGTCTGGAAAGGTCGGGTTGGCGCGCATGACCCGGACGCATTGGGCGACCGACACGCCCAACTTGGCAGCAACTGCCGTGCGAGGGATGAGTTGCAGGCCAGCGGCGGCTGGCTGCGAGACAGTTTCAGTTTGCATGGTGCATCTGGCGTAAAGACGGACGGCAACCCCAGCGGACTGGAGTTGTGCTGTCAGCGTCCTCGGGCAACAGTGCACCGGGGCCTGCGGCTACTACAGGCGGCTGCGCGCTGGCGCAACGGCTTCGGTGTCTGGAGGGTTATCGCGCGATGGAGTAGCGGCGCGGCCCCATAGAGGTGGGACGACTCTACGCTGCTCCGGCGTGTCGCACAAGCGGCACAACGTTTCGATTTTCCGAATCGCTTGCTGCCTGGCCGATCAGCGCGGCCAAGCGATGGCCGAATGCCTCCATCAAATCCGCCATCGGTTCAAAGTAGTCGGCCTCGTCGTACACCTTGGCGCCAATGCCCGGCAATGCGTGGTCCATGATCCGCTCACGCACCTCGTAGTCGAGGCGCCATCGGCCGGCCTGCGTGGTCCAAGTGCGGCGCAAATCGCGGGGAGTGAAGTGATCGAACTCGGTGCGCTCGCACCAGCGGCTGACGAACTTGCTCAGCGTGCGATGGTCGCGATAGGTGAGCTGTTCCTCGCCTTTCCTGTTCGTGTTCGGGAACAACCAGGGGTTCGCGGTGTTGGTGCGCAGGCTGATGGCTTCATTCCACAACGACACGGCCAAGTTGTGCAGTGGCACCCGATGCGGCAGTTTGGCAGCGGCGCGCTTCGATGCACGGAGAGTCCGACGAACCTTTCGGTGGGCGGTCGGGATCGTCCACACACCGCCCTTCAGGTCCAAGTCCTGGATACGGGTTTTCAGCACCTGCTCAACCCGCTGGCCAGTCGCGAGCGTCAGGAGCAGCGCAACGCGGGTGCGCGCATCAACTTGCACCGTGAGCTGCGCGCCATTGCCAGCCGTGACGGTTGTTCGTGCATGCAGGTCGTGCCACAAAGCGGCGACCTCCTTTTCTGACAAGGCGCGGGTGCCGCGCTCGTTGTCATCGTCTTCGTCTGCATCCTGATCGGGCGCTTCGCTCACGCGCACGCGCGCAAACGGGTTGGCGGTGATGCCGAACGCCTTGGCCTGGGTCGCGTCGTCCAAGGCCACATTGAAGGCAGCGCGGAGATGTTCCAGCGCAGCCTGAGCCATGCGCAAGCCTCGCGTCTCGTAGGAGCGCACCAGTTTCTGCGCTGCCTCCGGCGTGACATTGGCGGCCGGCGTGCCCAGCAGCCGCAACACGGGCTTGAGTTCCAGTCGGGTGCAGTCTTTGGCCTCCAGGGTGGCCTCGGTGGGTTCGCTGAAGAAGCTGCGTAGCAGCTCCGCGCTCGGGCGTTTCTGCTTCACCTGGCGCGCAAGGTACTCGTCCAACAGTTCGCGCAGGGTGCGCCGCAATGCCACCTTGGCGGCGGCGCGCTCTTTCACCTTGATCTTCTCGGCCTCACGTTCTGCCTTCGGGTCAGTGCCGCCCTTCATGTCGCGCTTGAGTTCGCGCGCCAACCCGATGGCCGTTTCCATCGTCGTGAGCTTGGCATCGGCCACGCGCAGGCGCTGCCGCTTGCCGGTGGCCGGCAAAACGGATTCCACCGCCCATGCATAGGAGGCGCCACCGACTGCGCTGGCTGCGCCGATGGTGAGGTGGAAGCCCCGCAGGTCGGGCGCGCCTTCCAGGCGCAGGTATCGGCGGGTGACGGAGGAACTGGGTGCAAGCTGCTCGGCACCGAGGGCGGTTTCCGCCATCAGGCGGCGCAGGAAGTTGGGTTGTTGGTGGGTCTGCATATCGATTCACATTGGCGCATACATTGGCGCATTCGATGATGCATCAATATGATTCGATATGCAATGTAAAAGGGGGTCATGTGCCGTGAAACCCGCATGAATACTGGCAATTCTAGGCGTTGATGCTTCGATATGAATCGACCCAAGATGTCCGATGCGGATGGCTACGAACCAAGGGGTCGTGGGTTCAATTCCTGCCAGCCGCACCACTCTCATAAAAGGGTTAGCTCGTTAACGCGAGCTAACCCTTTTTCTTTTGGCGCGACCTTTGCGCCAACGCGATGTACACAGGCCATGAAAAAGCCCGCCGAAGCGGGCTAAAGGACCTTGGAGTCCAGAGGAGAGCACCAATTGTGAGCGTCTCCTGTAAATTGTGGTTGAAACTAGGTCACTTGATGTAAACAAGGCGCGCTGCAGGTGGCGTTGACACTACCGCGCGCATGGCCGCAAGCACCAGAGGATTCGTCCGCAGCGATAATTTGCCGGCGGCGACGCCAGCGCCGCTTGGATCCATTTGGCCTCGATTCGAGCTGATGCGAATCGAGCGCTTCCATCTCTGGCGCTCATGGGGACGACCAAGATGAGTTCATTGCAAATGTTCCTGCCGGTCTCTGAGCCCGCACGCAGTGAGGCACTGTCCCGCCTGCAGCGAACCCACCACTTGCCGCGGCATCTCGTAAAGGGCATCGCTCGTGGGGAGCAAGGCAGACGAGGATTGGACATATCGGCCGACACCCCGCAAAGTCAGCAAGCCGTGCCAGATTCAGAAGTGTCCATGCCTGATCAGCAATCGGGCTGAACCGGGCGGGCCCGGAAACGGGCCGATTCCAGCGTCCGACGAAGGCCCGGTGGTGTGATACAACCGGCGCCCGATCCTGCTGCGGGTCGAAGGCTGGAGCAATGAGCAAGGCATTCACGAAGGAAGTCGAAACCGATGACGATGACGGTAGCGAAGGCGGCGCGCTGCCTCCGCTGCCCGCTGGCGGCAAGAACTACATGACGCCCGCTGGTTATGCTCGTTTGCGTGCCGAATTGCTCGATCTGATGGACACGGAGCGCCCCAAGGTGGTCGAGGCCGTGCACTGGGCTGCAAAGAACGGCGATCGCTCCGAGAACGGTGACTACCTCTACGGCAAGAAGCGTCTGCGGGAGATCGACCGCAGGATTCGATTTCTCACCAAGCGACTCGAAGTCGCCGAAGTCACCGATCCTTCTGTGCATCACGGTAGCGACCAGGTGTTTTTCGGCTCGACAGTGCATTACGCCGACGAAAACGGCGAAGAGCGTGCGGTCACCATTCTCGGAATCGACGAAGCGGACAGCGCGCAGTCGCAGGTCAGTTGGATTTCGCCGATTGCGCGCGCGCTGCTCAAGTCCCGGGAGGGCGATGTGGTCAAACTCGCCACGCCGGGCGGCGTGCATGAGATCGAGGTGCTGTCGGTCAGCTACCCGGCGCCTTCAACCGGGGTCGGTTGAACGGCTGGGGATTCAGGGGACCGGCACGGTCCGCGCGGCAGCGAGGACGGAAGATGTCCGCCGCACCGCGCGCAACACGGCGTCGAGATGCGTGCGATCACGCACTGCGATCACGAACCGCAGATCCGTCGAATCCTGCGGCGTTTCGTCAGCCATTTCCACATGCGTGATGTCAGCCTCGGCGTCCGCCAGCGTCGCCGCGACGCGTGCCAGAACGCCTTTGTCGTTTCGCACGGTGATGACCACCCCCGTCTCGAAAGTCCGAACCGGGTCATCGGCCCATTCGACCGCGAAGAATCTTTCGCTGTCCTTGTAACGAAGTCGCTGGCCGACGCCGCATTCCTCGGTGTGCACGACCAGTCCTTCGCCATGTCCGAGGTAGCCGACGATCGGGTCGCCCGGGATAGGACGGCAGCACAGCGCAAAGCGCACGGATGAATTCTCGCTGCCGTCCAGCGTCACTGCGCCTTGCGAGACGGCGTCGTGCGCCGCGAAGCGCTCGCGGCTGAGCATCAGCGCATCGGGTTTTTCCCCGCGCTCGGCCATCAGCGCCATGAGCCGTTTCGCCACGATACTGGCGATGCGCTTGCCCAATCCGATGTCGGTCAGCAGTTCAGAGCGCGTGCGATTGCCGGTGAAGCGCAGGAGTTTTTCCCAGAGTTGTTGATGCTCCGCGTCGTCTTCCGGCAAGTTGCCCAGACCTTCAGCGCGCAAGGCCTGCGCCAGCAGCTTTTCGCCCAGACCTTCAGACTCGGCATGTGCGAGGGTCTTGAGGTAGTGACGGATCTTCGAGCGGGCCCGGCCGGTCCGCACGAATCCGAGCCAGGCGGGATTCGGGGTCGACACCGGCGCCGTGATGATCTCGACGACATCGCCGTTCTTGAGTTCGGTGCGCAACGGAACCTGATCGCCGTTGATGCGCGCCGCCGAGGTATGGTCGCCGATGTTGCTGTGAATCGCGTAGGCGAAGTCGACCACAGTCGCTCCGCGCGGCAGCGCCATGATCTGACTCTTCGGCGTAAACACATACACCGCATCGGGAAAGAGGTCGACCTTGACGTGATCCCAGAATTCGGCCGCGTCGCGCGTTTCGTCCTGGATGTCGAGCAGCGACTGGAGCCATTTGGCGCCCAGGCGCTCGCTGGTTGCCGCAGTCGGCTCCGCAGCCTTGTAGAGCCAATGCGCCGCAACACCCGATTCGGCAACCACGTGCATGGCCTCGGTCCGAAGCTGGAATTCAACGTTGACGCCGGCAGGGCCCACCAGCGTGGTGTGCAGGGACTGATAGCCGTTGAGCTTGGCAATCGCGATGTGGTCCTTGAACTTACCGGGCAGCGGCTTGTACATCTGGTGGAGGATGCCGAGTCCGGTGTAGCAGGAGATCACGGTGGGGACGATCAACCGGAAACCGTAGATGTCGGTGACCTGGGCAAAGCTCAGGTGCTTTTCGTCCATCTTCCGGTAGATCGAATAGAGCGTTTTCTCGCGGCCGGCGATTCGTACACTCATCCCGGCGTTGGCAAAGGCCGTTTCCACTTCCTGTTGGACCTTCTGAATCAGGTCCCGGCGGCGCCCTCGTGCCTTGGCAACTGCTTTCGCGAGGATGGCGTAACGCCATGGGCGCAGGTGTCGGAATGACAGGTCCTGCAGTTCCCTGTACGTTTGATTGAGGCCCAGTCGGTGCGCGATCGGTGCGTAGATTTCAAGCGTTTCGCGGGAGATGCGCGCCCATTTTTCGCGCGGCGCATCGTCCAGCGTGCGCATGTTATGCGTCCGGTCCGCCAGCTTGACCAGGATGACCCGCACATCGCGCGCCATGGCGAGGAGCATCTTGCGGAAGGACTCCGCCTGGTTCTCTTCGCGGGTGTTGAAGCGAAGCTTGTCCAGCTTCGTGAGGCCGTCGACCAGTTCTGCCACCGGGGCGCCGAACCGCTCGATCAGCTCGGATTTGGTCACGCCGCAGTCTTCGATGGCATCGTGCAGCAGAGCGGCCATCAGTGCCTGCGCATCGAGCTTCCATTCTGCGCACTGGGCGGCGACGGCGATAGGGTGGGTGATGTAGGGTTCGCCACTGTTGCGTAGCTGTCCCAGGTGCGCCTCGTCGGCAAAGCGATAGGCGCGGCGAACCTGGTCGATGTCTTCCGCACCCAGATAGTCGAGCCGATCGGTCAGGGCGGCGAAACTCGCGGCGGCCGCATTCAGCGCCGCCGGACTCGGCTGGGGGTTTCGAGGAGCCTCGGACTGGGGCTTGACGACCGCACTCATAGCTACCACTTTAGCGTGGCAGCCGAACAGACGCATTCAGCCATAAAAAAAGCACCGCATGCGGTGCTTCCTTGTTGCATGTCTGCATCAACTCAACCAGGGACCTTCTTGAGCATCTCCAAGCCGATCTTGCCTTCGGCGATCTCGCGCAGTGCAGTCACACCGGGCTTGTTCTTGCTTTCGATTTTCGGGGCATGTCCCTGGCTCAGCATGCGCGCGCGGTAGGTTGCGGCCAGCACGAGTTGGAATCGATTGGGGATGTGTTGCAGGCAATCTTCGACAGTGATGCGGGCCATGAGGATCTTTCGGCGGTGGGCGGACGGTTGGCGGATCAGGGAATGTTCAGCGCGGCAAAGGTGCTCGCACGTGCGCGGCGCTGTGCAGAGTAGCGAAGCCGCTGAGCGTGGACAATCGCTTTCAGGTCGAAAAGTGCGCGCTCAAATACCTCGTTGATTATAACGAAATCGAACTCGTTGGCCCGTGCCATCTCTTCGGCGGCATTCCGCAGTCGCAATTCGATGACGGAAGCGCTGTCCTCGCCGCGACGCTCCAGGCGGGAACGCAATTCCTCCCAACTTGGGGGAAGAATGAAGATCATCACCGCATTCGAAAACGTCTTCCGGATCTGCAGCGCACCCTGGAAATCGATCTCGAGAATGACGTCCGCGCCCTGTGCGATGCGTTCCTCGATCGCCCTCTTGGACGTGCCGTAGCGCTGACCGTGGACATGCGCCCATTCGACGAAGGCCTCGGCCGCCACCATCGCGTCAAACTCCGAATGGGAGGCGAAGAAGTACTCCCGGCCGTGCTTTTCCTGGCCGCGGGGAGGGCGCGTCGTGTGCGAGACCGAAGGTTGAACGGCCGAATCGAGTTCCATCAAGGCTTTGACCAGACTCGATTTGCCGGCGCCGCTGGGCGCCGCGACCACGAAGATGTTGCCGGGGTAGTCCATTCGCTGGTTCTCTATTCGATGTTCTGGACCTGTTCGCGCATTTGCTCGATCAGGACCTTCATGTCCACGCCGATGCGCGTGAGCTCGAGCGTCGCGGATTTTGAACCCAGCGTATTGGCCTCACGGTGCAACTCCTGGATCAGGAAATCGAGTCGCTTGCCGATTTCGCCGCCCTTTTTCACGAGGCGCTCGATCTCGTCGAGATGGGAGTTCAACCGGGTCAGTTCTTCCGCCACATCGATGCGGATTGCGTAGGCGGTGGCTTCGGTCAGCGCGCGATCCTGGGCCGCTTCCGGGAGTATGGCGCCGCCGCTCAAGCCCATGGCCTCCTGCCAGCGCTCAAGGAATCGCGTACGTTGCTGCTCGACAAGCATCGGCACCAATGGCAGCGCCTGGGTCGCGAGCGCGCGCAGTTGCGCGAGATGGTCCTGCAACATGCGGGCGAGGCGCGCGCCTTCGCGTTCCCGAGAAGAAAGCAGGGCCTTCAGCGTCTTTTCGCTCAGTTCGGCAAGTTCAGGCCCCCAGTCTCCCTTGCTCGCAGTGTCGCCGGCGGCGAGCCGCAGGACGTCGGCAACGCTGAGATCCCGGGCGCTCGGCAGCCATGACTTGATCTGGTCCTGCACGCCGTTGAGACGCTGAAGCAGCTTGGACGAAGGCTCACCGATGCCGGCGGCGGCCGTGGATTCGATGGCGGCGCGCACTTCGACCTTGCCGCGCTTGAGTTGCCCGGTGATCAATTCGCGCAGCGCCGGTTCGTGCTGGCGCAGTTCCTCGGGCAACTTGAAAGTCAGGTCCAGAAATCGGCTGTTGACCGAACGGATTTCGACCCCAAGACGAGCTCCGGCGTGGGGGCGCGCCTCGGCTTCGGGGTGGCTGCCTGCGGGGCTGTTCTGCCCGCTGGCGTAGCCGGTCATGCTGTAAACTGGCATCGCGCCTCGCTGTGAATCTGTTGTTTGCACCGTGACGTCGGCACGGCGTTCGCTTGCCGCACCATCGCCTTCGGGCGAAACTCCCGGATTATGTCAAAGGTCAAACCTTCGCCCTTGCTGCCTGATACGGTCATTGGCGGCTATCGCGTCGTGCGCCGGCTTTCAGCCGGTGGCTTTGGTGTTGTTTACCTGGCCGTCGACCACAGCGGCCAGCAGGTTGCCATCAAGGAATATCTTCCTTCGTCCCTCGCGACGCGGGGCACCGGCGAATTGTCGCCGCAGGTCTCGCCCGAAAAGCTCTCCCTTTACCGATTGGGGCTGAAGAGCTTCTTCGAGGAAGGGCGTTCGCTCGCGCAGATCTCGCATGCCTCCGTTGTGAGCGTTCTCAATTTCTTCCGCGAGAACGAAACGGTCTATATGGTCATGAATTACCTGGAAGGGGCGACCCTGCAGGACTTCGTCGTCACCGCGCGCGACCTCAAGAAGCAGAAGGTATTCCGCGAATCCACGATTCGTTCGTTATTCGACGAGATCCTGCGAGGCTTGCGCATCGTTCATCAGCACAAGATGCTGCACCTGGATATCAAGCCCGCCAACATCTTCGTGACGGACGACGATCGGGCGGTCATGATCGATTTCGGGGCCGCGCGCGAAGTGCTGTCGAAGGAAGGCAACTTCATCCGGCCGATGTACACCCCCGGCTTCGCGGCGCCCGAGATGTACCGTCGCGACTCGTCCATGGGGCCGTGGACCGACATCTACGCCATCGGTGCGTGCATCTACGCCTGCATGCAGGGGTATCCCCCGAACGATGCCCCCCAGCGCATCGAGAAGGATCGCCTTGGTCTCTCTCTGTCCCGGCTGCGCGGCATCTACTCCGACAACCTGATCGAAGTGGTCGAATGGTGCATGTCGCTCGACCCGCTTTCGCGTCCGCAGTCGGTGTTCGCCTTGCAGAAGGAGCTGAGCCGCGAAGGCGAACGCCGCTATACCAAGCTCACGGTTGGCGAAAAAGTAAGACTTTCGATCGACAACATGCGTTCATTTGAAAAGAAGGGGCTGCCCAAGGCGGCAGCGCCGACGACACGCCCGGCATGAAATTTTCTGTTTTTCAAGTCAGCCGCAAGGGCGGTCGTCTCAAGAACGAAGACCGCATGGGCTACTGCTACACCCGCGAATCGGGGTTGTTCGTGCTGGCCGACGGCATGGGCGGGCATCCCGAAGGCGAAATCGCGGCGCAGTTGGCCTTGCAGACGATCGCCGCGCTGTACCAGCGCGAAGCGCGGCCCATCGTGAAGGACGTGAAGGCCTTCCTGACCTCGTCCGTGATGGCGGCGCACCAGCAGATCATGCGGTACGCGGGCAACAAGGGAATGCTCGATACGCCGCGTACCACCGTGGTGGCGGCAGTGATCCAGGGGACGACGGCCACCTGGATTCATTGCGGCGATTCGCGTCTGTACGTCGTCCGGGATGGCGAACTGCTCATCCGCACCCGCGATCACTCGCACGCCGAGCGTCCGCGCGCCAACGCCGGGCCGGAGCCAGTCAACCGCAATCTGTTGCTCACCTGTCTCGGCTCACCGACTCCGCCCCTGTTCGACATTTCCGCGCCGCTACAACTGCAACGCGGCGATCGCATCATGCTGTGTTCCGACGGCCTCTGGGGAGTCCTGGACGACGGCGTGATCGTTCACATCCTGTCCTCCGGCAAGCCGGTGTCCGACGCCGCCCCCGACCTTGCGGAGATGGCGCTGCGCAATGGCGGCAGCCACAGCGACAACGTGACCCTGATTGCGCTCGAATGGGAAACCCCCGACGCGCCAGGGCAGAAGCGCGGTGTTTCCACGGACAGCATCAGCGACGGCGTGTTCGCGTCGACCATCCAGGCCGGCATGCCCTCCGACAGCGAGCTCGATGACCTCGACGAGGACGCCATCGAGCGATCGATCGCTGAAATCAACGAAGCCATACGCCGCTCTGCCGCGCGCAAGGGCTGAGTCTTTTTTTCTTTTTTCCTCCTTCCACCATGACTGTTTTCGTACGTAGCGGCGGCCGTGCCGCCGACCAGTTGCGCCCTGTGCGCATTACCCGGGGCTTCACCATCCATGCCGAAGGTTCGGTCCTGATCGAGTTCGGCCAGACGCGCGTCCTTTGCACGGCCTCGGTCGAGGAAAAAGTGCCCCCGCACAAGCGCGGCAGCGGCGAGGGCTGGGTCACCGCCGAATACGGCATGCTCCCGCGTGCAACCCATACCCGCAGCGACCGTGAAGCCGCTCGCGGCAAGCAGAGCGGACGGACGCAGGAAATCCAGCGCCTCATCGGCCGCTCGATGCGCGCCGTGTTCGACCTGACTGCGCTCGGCGAACGCACCATCCATCTGGACTGCGACGTGCTGCAGGCCGACGGCGGCACACGGACGGCGGCAATCACCGGTGCCTTCGTCGCGGCGCAGGACGCGGTCAACAAGCTGCTGGCCGAAGGCAAGATCCCGGCCTCGCCGATTCGCGGCCACGTCGCGGCCATCTCGGTGGGCATCGTGCAGGGCACGCCGCTGCTCGACCTCGAATACATCGAGGATTCGGCCTGCGACACCGACATGAACGTCGTGATGACCGGCGCGGGGCACTTTGTCGAAGTCCAGGGCACGGCCGAAGGCGCCGCGTTTTCGCGCGACGAAATGAACGCCCTTTTGGCCCTGGCCGAAAAAGGCATCATCGAACTGACCGCGCTGCAAACCAAGGCGCTGTCGAGCTGACCCACCCTGCGCATCGACGATGAAACTTGTTCTCGCCTCCAACAACGCCGGCAAGCTCGCGGAGCTGCAGGCTCTTTTCGCGCCACTCGACGTCACCCTGGTGCGGCAGTCGGAACTTGGCGTCGGTGAGGCCGAGGAGCCGTTTCGCACCTTTGTCGAGAACGCGCTCGCCAAGGCGCGCCATGCGTCCGCGCAGACGGGGCTGCCCGCGATCGCCGACGATGCGGGCTTGTGCGTGCAAGCTTTCGGCGGGCTTCCTGGTGTCGACACGGCTTTCTATGCAACGCAGTTCGGCTACGAGAAGGGCGATGCGAACAACGTGCGTGCGCTGCTCGAACAGCTGGCCTCCGAGGCCGATCGCCGCGCCGCGCTGGTCAGCACCCTGGTCGCCCTGCGCAGCGCGGACGACCCGGAGCCGCTGATCGCCGTGGGGCGTGTTGCCGGCGTGATCGCCCGCGAGCCCATCGGCGACAACGGATTCGGCTTCGACCCCGTGATGTTCCTGCCGCAGTTCGGCAAGACCTTTGCGCAGCTGCCGCCCGAAGTGAAGAACGCAAACAGCCATCGCGGCCAGGCAGCGCGCGCGATGCTGGCCCTGATGCGCGAGCGCTGGTCGTGAACGCCATCATCCCGATCGCGAAAGACGCTGACGACAGTCCCGGCGGTGCGGCCGGCGCCAACGACGTGCTGCACCTGATGCGACCGGGTCCGCTGCAGCTGTCGGCCTTGCCCCCACTGTCGCTGTATGTTCATCTTCCGTGGTGCCTGCGCAAGTGCCCGTACTGCGACTTCAATTCCCACGAATGGCGAAATGGGGCTGGCGAACTGCCCGAACAACGCTACCTCGACGCCCTGGTCGCCGACCTCGAGGCGGCGTTGCCCCTGATCTGGGGACGCATGGTTCACACGATTTTCATCGGCGGCGGCACGCCGAGCCTGTTCTCCCCGGCATCCATCGACCGGCTGATCGGGGATATGCGCGCCCGGCTCAAGCTGGCGCCGGATTGCGAGATCACGCTGGAGGCCAACCCAGGCACGTTCGAGCGCGATCGCTTCCGCGCCTACCGTGCTGCCGGTGTCACGCGGCTATCGGTCGGCGTGCAGTCCTTCAACGACGAGCATTTGAAGGCGCTCGGCCGCGTGCACGATCGCGCACAGGCCATTGCCGCGGTGGAAGAAGCCGCCGCGACTTTTGACACCTTCAACCTCGACCTGATGTACGCGCTGCCGGGCCAGACGCCGGAGGATCTCGATGCAGACCTCGACCAGGCGCTGTCGCTCGCGCCACCGCACCTGTCGGTCTATCACCTGACCATCGAGCCGAACACCTATTTCGCCAAGTTTCCCCCGGTGATCCCGGAGGACGACGCGGCCTACGCCATGCTGGACCGCATCGGCGAGCGCACGGCGGCGGTCGGCCTCGAACGCTATGAAATCTCGGCGTACGCGCGCAAGGGCCACCAGTGCGCGCACAATCTGAACTATTGGCAGTTCGGCGACTATCTGGGTATCGGCGCCGGTGCTCATAGCAAGCTCAGTTTCGCGCATCGTGTCGTGCGGCAAGTGCGGTTCCGGGAGCCTCGCCTCTATATGGACAACGCACTCGCTGCCCATGCCGTTGCGCAGAATGAGGAGGTGGGCATTGGTGCTTTGCCTTTTGAATTCATGCTCAATGCCTTGCGTTTGAAAGACGGCTTTACGCTCGCGCAGTTCGGGGAACGGACGGGCTTGGCCGTCACCGCCATCCAGCGCGGGCTGGAAGAAGCCGAACGCAAGGGATTGATCGAACGCGACCTTGCGCGCGTGTGGCCGACGACGCGCGGCTTCGACTTCCTGAGCGATCTTCAGGCGATCTTCCTGCCAGACTCGTGAGGAGGGACACTGCCATGGACAACCTCGAATCCCCAGAAGTCAAACGCCGGTCGCGTGGACGACCCAGCCCAGAGCAGGCGGTCGCGCTGCGCGAGTCCTTCCTTGCGGCCGCGCTCGAATCCTTCCTGGAAAAGGGCTACGCGGCCACCAGCATCGAGGCCATTGCCCGCGAGGCGGGCGTCGCGAAGATCACGATCTACCGCCAGTTCGACAACAAGGAAGCCTTGTTCCGGGAGGTGGTGCACCGCGCCGTGAGCAGCGCGCGCGAAACCATGCAGGCGACGCTGGTGCGGCGCGATGCCGATGAGAGACAAGTCCTGCTCGACCTGATCGAGCGCATGTACCTGAGCGCCACGGAGCCGAAGACCCTGGCACTGCTGCGCCTTGTGATTGCCGAGGCAGTGCGCTTTCCGGAGCTGGCGAAATCGCTTTATGCGGAAAACAGCTACGTGCTCGCGCCCGTGGTCGATTACCTCGCCGAAGCGCACCGGGCCGGAACGCTGCATGTGCCGGCGCCCGAACTGGCGGCGGTGCAGTTGTCGACCCTGGCCTTTGGCGGCGTGCGTTTTTTCATCTCGAAGCCCCTGGCCGGGCCCGAGGAGCGCCGCGCCTGGGCGGAAGGTATTCTTGATCTGGTCATGCGAGGTTGGGCGCCGGCAGCCGGATCGCAGGAACACAACCGCTAAAATCGCCGACTGCCTTCTTCCATCCGAAGGCATCCCAGGAGAGTTGGGTGAGTGGTTTAAACCAGCAGTCTTGAAAACTGCCGACGGGCAACCGTCCGTGAGTTCGAATCTCACACTCTCCGCCAGTTGGCGATGTCTCTCATCGACGCTCGGGCAGTTGGATATTTCTACCCATCTCGTACCCATCCGCCGGCAGTGCGACTGGGTGATACTTGCTGAGGGTGTGTGACATTGGTCAATTGCAGCAGTCGGGCCAAGTCCGGACTTTCGTCACAACCGTCCAGTTTTCTAGTTCGCTCGGGTAATCTTCGTCGCCGCCTTGAAGCCGCGCAAAGCTTGATGCACGCGGCCCTGGCGACCTTTTCCGTCGAACAAGAGACCATCCGACCATGATCGATAGCACGACACGCTTTTGCCTCCGCGACCCCATCCCAGAAATCGCTGAGGCCGCTCAAACGCTCGACGAGGCGGTGAGCGCGCATCTACGCGGCGATCGTGCGAGTGCCGAGCACTTGATTCGCTCGACGAACACGCCGATCCTTCGTGATTTCATTGAATCCATGTGGGGGGCGAATAGCCCATACGTTCGAGTCAGGCCAGTGGCGCTCCCGCTTCCGAGCAAGGCGTCCATCGAGAAGATCGCTCAGCGGATGCCGTCTGCGGCGGAGAAGCAGGCGCTGCATGATCGAGACGGCTATCACTGTCGTTTCTGCGGAATCCCGGTCATTCGGAAGGAAGTGCGAGTGAAGATCGCCGTGGTCTACCCGACGGCACTGCCATGGGGACGACAGAACGCTCTGCAGCACGCGGCTTTCCAAGTGCTGTGGGCGCAATACGACCATGTCGTTCCTCATGCCCATGGAGGAACGAACGACCCCTCGAACATGGTCGTCGCCTGCGCTGCCTGCAACTATGCTCGCGTGGCCTACACGCTCGAGGAGGTCGGCCTGTCCGATCCGCGCTTGCGCGAGCCTGTGCGGTCAAAGTGGGATGGCCTCGAGCGATTCACCCGGGTCGGTGGTTCGCCGATGCATTAGCCCATCTTTCTCACTCAACCCCGATTTCGACGATTTTGAGGGTGTTGAGCGACGCAAGTGCTTGATGCGTATAGGGGTGACGCGGCAAAACGCTTGTGGTGAAGACCAACGGTATCTCCGTCTATGCTGGTGGCGATGCGGATCAGGCACGATGATCTTCTTGCTAGAAATGCCGCGTGCCGGGCGCGAAACAGTGAATCGCCGGGACGGCGGCAGAAATTGGGATCATGAAATTCTTCGAAGCATGGCGAGCCAAGGGCGTAACCGTTGACTACCGCAGTCGCTGGAGCCACCGATTTGAGGGCACTGACCGCTATATCTTTACCGTATGGAACGACGTATGGGGCCCCGGAGAATCGGAAATTCGCTTCAACAAGGTCCTTCGACGGAGCGACTTCTTTTGTGCAGGGGGCGATCCCTGGATCAATGAGGTGCCGGGCCGGCTCTACATCCAACATGCCCGTGAATGCATGGCAAAGGGGATTCCTGGTGAGGTAATCACGCTCAACGGTAAGCGCCGCAGCGGCCACGAGAACAGCCAAGTCGAGTCCGTAGACATCATGGATCAGCTCTATTGGCTGAATGTCACTCGGGTTGAGGACGATGGGCTAATCGAAGGATTTTTCGCCCATAAGGGCGGTCATTGACAGATGCCAAACATGAAAGCGTTGTCCCCGAATGCGCTGGAGGCCATGGATCTGCCATATATCGGGCCTTACAACCAACAGGTTGATGCTGAGGTCGCTCGCCGTATGTCAAATCCCGAGTCGGGCAAGAAGGCCGCGAAGATCAAGGAGGCCCAGGGCTGGCGACTGCGCCCGGATCTCGGCGCCTTGTGCATGGATGGCGACCCATCGGCTCCGGTGGTCTACCTGCAGGCCAACCCGAGCTACGGCGACGACGCCACACGCGAGACGCACTACCAACCGCACCCCGACTGGCCCCTCTCGGTTGCCGGCTCGCACGTTCACCCGGCGACGCGTGCCTACTACGTCAATACTGTCTTCCTGCACTTGCAGCAGGAAGGCGTCACGCTTCACGACATCAGCCGCAAGATGCTGAAGGTGGAACTGTGCCCCTGGGCGAGCAAGAAGTGGCCCGGCAATGGGAAGTTGGATGCGGCGCTGAGTAATTTCCCGAGCCGCGAGCCGATCGCGCGCTTCGTCGAGCATCTGGTTGATCGCGGCGCGTTGTTCATCATGGCGCGCGCATGGGCCCCTTGGTTCAAGGCCGTACCCTCCTTAGCGCCGCTGGTTGGCACGCGCGTCTTCAAGAGCCGTACTCCCGCTTCCGCCCTGATCTGCAGGAGTTTCTACCCCGATGGGTGGGAGGAACTCACTGCCGCATTGCGCTCGTGAGGTCGGCCCATGAGCGGACCCGGGAAACTCGTTGTCAAGGACGCCGGCGCCCAGAGGGTGCTCGCCGAGCTGGTAATGGCGTGGGCGAACGACGCCGAAACCGGTGAGCCGCGATTCATCCTCGAACTTGATGCCCAGCACACAGGCGCGAAGTGTGGCTGCGTGTGCCCGAGCTGCGGCCTGGCGCTCACGGCGGTGAACGCGGCCAAGGCCGAGTTCCGGAAGCGCCCGCACTTCCGTCATCCGGAGGGCGCCGAGCGCAGCGAGTGCATGGTGCTGGCCGCTCGCGTTGCGGTTCTACGGCAACTCCAGGAGGACGGCTGGCTCGAATTGCCTCGTCGTCGCCGATCCGCGACCGCGATCGGCCTGACCGGCGAACTTTACGAAGCGTGGGTCGAGATGCCAGCCGAAAAGCTGCACATTCTTCAGGTGGACTACCGCGATCGCGCCTTTGCTGTCGTCACGTTCGACGATGGACGCCAGCTACGTGTCGAGCTCACCGGGACGCCGGGAGAGATCGATGGCCCGTTCGGGGCGGATGGTCTTCCGGTTCCGACGATCTACCTCGGAGTGGACGATCCATCACTGGCCTCAATGGAGCCTGGCGAGATTCGGAGGCGGATGCGACTGTTGCCGGATGACCTGTGCTGGCGCGGCCATTGGAATGACGTAGAACTGCAGGCCCGTGCCGAGGCTGAAGCGAAGGAGAAAGCGCATTTCTACTTCGATGACATCCCGGAAGGACTCGACCTACCGGAAGAGATGGACCCGGCGCTGCGCCGCGAGACAGTGCTGCACCACGAGGTGAAGCGAATCTTGGCTGAGCAACGTCGGCTATGCGTCCCGGGTCTTGACGTCGTGGTTGAAGCGCTGACGCATGATGGCCGGGCACTTCGGAAGCGGTGGTCTTGCGAAGCCGAAGAGTTGGCGTTGGATCACGTTGAGCTTGAGCAGCGTTTCGGGCGCATCGTTCCGGACATTACCTGCAAGTCGTGGCCGGCTATTGGCGGGCGGGTCATTTGGCCGCTGCTCGTCGAGGTTACCGTGACCAACCAGATCGACGAAGAACGTCTCCGAGGCATCTGCGAGCACGGTGTAGCTACCCTCGAAATCGACCTGAGCTTGGCAGGTGGCCGGGTGACCCGCGACGAACTGGCTCGGCTCGTGGTCGAGGAACTGCCCTTGAAGCGCTGGCTCTTCCATCCGGAACGGGAGGAGAAGCGCCACGAGCTTCAGGCTGCCGTAGCGCGAGAGAAGTCGGCCCTTGATGAACAAGCACGCTGGTTGGCTGAGCGTCAGCGGCGTGTACTGGCCACTCCGATCGCTGACATTGCGAGGGAGTACTTGGAGGCCGTCGTCTCAATGCTGGACGCGGGCGCTGAGGCCGACGCAGAGGGCCGGCAGTCAGCGACCGCAATCGTCACGGAGCAAGCAGCGCGGGAGCTTGTCGCCGATGCCTCTGACAAGCTCGCGCTGCACGGCTACCCGGAGGCGGCTGACGACAACCTCCTCGGCTTTCACGGGATTCTTTCGCGCATTCTGACCTGCCGGCTCGCCCGACCGGTTGGGTACCGGGTGCAGAACGTGATGGGAGTGCTCAATGCCATCCGACAGAGCCGCGGCGCCCAGCGTTCGTTGAACACGCTGTTTTTCATCGCGGTTCGTGTCTACCGCCCGCCGCTTGAACCCACTCAGCAGTCTTGGTTCGAGGCGTGGGCGACCGAGGTACGCGGCAGCATCCGCGCAGGCGAAGCGACCTACCTTCGCGACCCCGTGTATGACCGATTCCTGTCGGTGCTTTTCCCTGAGATGGCGGAGGCATTGGCCAAATCAGGAGGAAAGCGGCAGCCGATCTCAGATATCCTGGAGAATCCGTCAGGACGTGTCTCCGGGACGCCCGAGGTTCCGCGTCGTAGACGTGCCAGCTTCGTCGACCAGCAACCGCGCACAGACGGCGCATCATGGCCGCTGCTGGACACTACGCACGGCGATTGGTGGTTGAAGGGAAGAGATCTTGAGGCTTGGAGGAAGGCAAACCCCCAGTGGGCTAGGGCGTGGTCCGAGCATCCGCCAAAAGCAGAAGAGTGACGTTTTGATCAGGTGCGGACATGTGCCTGTCTGACGATGCGTTGGGCACGGCAACATGCGTCGTGATCCCGCCCCATCCAGATACCCATCCGAATCTATGCGTTTCTGCGAGACGATCTGACATGAGTTGAAGAGATCGCTCGGCTCACTACCATCGGGGGCTGGTTGCCGGTGAGTCTGTGTGAGGCATTCTGCCGGTATCCGCCCAGTGGTCACACTCTCCGCCAGCGGTTGATGTCTTTCATCGACGCTCGGCCAGTTCGATATTTCGCCCCATCCGTTTACCCATCCGCCGCTAGCCGCCGGTGCAAGCAACCGGCGTCGCGCGCCCCATGGCCCACGACGTGCGGCCCTGCTCGATGATCATCGTTTGGCGTCCGTTGGAGAACGTGGTCCCCGACTTTCCGAGCGCGGGAAGATCGATGGCGGCCGCTCCGTCAACGGAGACCGAGGCGCTGTCTCCCATCAAGCGCACAGCCAAGCGTGTCCCATCGCAAACGTAGCTGCTGACTGGATAGGGATTGCCGACGCCGATCGACGGACCTGGCGTCGGATGCTGGCAGGCGGCCAGTGTCCAGATGGCAAACGTGCCGATGATTGAACAAAGAACGCGTTGCATCTTGCCCCTCGCAACGTCCGCCACGTCGTTCGGCGGAGTGATGCTCATTTGCTGAGTGGTTGGCACGAAGGGCTCCTCGATTTCGATAGGATGAACCCTACACTGTCGAGCTAACACCGTCCAGTCACGCCAATTGACGCGGCATTTGAAGAGCCGTAGCCCAAAGTCCCCGAGTTCCCGGAGCCCCGGCGCACCGCCGAGAAGGCACTCACCGCCGTCGTCCAGGAAGCCTATGCGAGAGTAGGTGACCGCCCGGGTGGGGAAAAGGATGGGGAGATACGGCCTGCCCGCCGAACTTCCTTGCCGATGACCGAATCGTGGCGGCGGACCCGTCCGACATAACATGATCGTCGGCTTCACGAGGCCTCTTCTGGCGCAGTCCGGAGGATGCTGTACCTGGGTGCGCAGGTGCAAAAACGCAGACATCGTGGGTGCTTCCTCGAATAGGATCGGCTCCTTGCCGATTTTCCAGATGGAGATCATGCGATGCCGCTCGATGACAAGGCCATGAATGCCGCAAAGGCGCGATACCTCGCGGCTGAGGAGCGGTACGAAAAGCTATTCGCCCCAATGGAGCGAGCGATCATCAAAGGCTTTCTCGATCGGCTGGCGCAACGCAAGGCGATGCAATCGGAGATTCTGCAGGACCTGACGCGCGAAGCGACAAGCGAGATTGGCGCGTTCTCCGAACTCCGTGTGAGTTTCGCGGAGCGGCTGAACTCGCTGTTTGCGAAATTCGATCAGGTGGGAAGTGCGGCTCACCTCTTGGTGCTTTCGCAATTTTTGGAACCGGGCGGGGCCGGGCCGAGCGTCGGTGCCGATCCTCTGCAGTGGGTGGTTCAGCAGCAAGCGGACCTGTTGGCGCGGCAGCAGCGCGCGGCGGAGGCGAAGTGCAAAGCAGATGACGCACTCCAAGCGGCCGGTGCAAAGACGGTCGACATGCTCGACGGGGCCACGGGCGTAATCGTGTTGCGGGCAGCGACGCTGAAAGCGTTCCGGCGAGAGAATCTCGACAGTAGCCTGAAGCGAATTCGGGATGCGGTCGTTGATGAGCTGAACGACGAGCTCGTACAGGCGGTTCAGGATGCGGTCGCCGATGAGCTGCAAGACGAACTCGGCGAGGCGTTGAACGACCAGATCGGTAAGCGTCTTGTTGACTTGGTTCTGGAGTATGGCGGAGAGTTCGGCGTCATCGTGGCCGACCAGCTTCCCGTAGTCGGCCTCGGCGTGAAGCTGGTGAGCGCCGTCGTCAAGGGATCGCTGCCGCCGGAAAAATACAACGATATAGGAGGAGGAGATATCTTGATGTATTTGACCAGTGCGCTTCGAAGGGAGCGCCAGATCTTCGAAGGATTCAAGAAGGAATTGAACGGCTCCTTCGGTACGCTGGTCGAGATTGAAACGTCGATGAACGGCCCGAGCACCTTTGCCTTACCCATCTAATTCCCCATCAGTGAAAATCGAATTCGATCCGACGAGTTTCACGAGGTTTCCGAGATGCGTACAGAGGAAGTCACGCGCGTGACTTGGTATGAGACGAGGTGAGACTATCCGCCATTGGTGAGGTGTTGGGACGGCCCAACAGGGGCGCTTGGTGGTGCCTGAGTCTGCGTTTTTGGTTGTTGGACACAGCACATTGCGGCGGCAAGAACTCCTTCGATACGCTGCACGGGGGGCTGTCACAAGCTTGGATCACGCCTTGAAGGCGGACATCTACTTCACTTACCCCAAGATCGAGGGTGTCGAGGCCGACAAAACAGTCCGGCCGATGCGACTGTTTCTAACAGACGTATCCGACGAAGCGCTGCCGTCAACGCAACAGGCAATTGCTCCAATGAGCGAGGAACCCGAGGTGCCGCAGATGAGTGCGGAGACCATCGCCAAGCTGGAGCTTGGAGTCGGCACGCTTTACGTTCTGGCGACCCATACCTACACGAGAGAAGGTGCAGAGATCTTGAAGATCGGCATCACAGCCGGGACCGTGGAGCAGCGCATCAAGCAGTTGTTCACGACAAGCGCGGCAATGCCATTTCGAGTGGTACTCCAGCTTGAGACACCCAACTATGCAGAACTTGAGAAGGCGCTCCATCACCTTCTGGATCCATTTCGCATCAATCGATCACGGGAATTCTTCTCGGACCAGTGCCTTCCGTATGTCGAGGCCGTCTTGAAGATCCACAACGAGATCCAGTCCGCTTCCCGCTTGGCATCCGGTCGGCCCGAATGATGCACCTATCCGCAAAGCGCGTGGCTGAGGTAATGAGTTACCAGTTGTAAACTCAAGGCCTAACTACGAGGACAGAGCCGTGCAACGACCCAGAGTTACTTGGCGCCGCGCGTGTATAGGTGCTGCCATCGCGCTGTGCGTGCAAGCCGCCGTAGCGCAGTCAGACAATGTTCAGAAGGGGCTCAATCAGTTCTTCGGGGCGCTCCAAGGACTGCAGCAACCTGGGGCCGGCGGAGCACAACGGGCAGCAGACCCTGGTGCAGCAGGTGGCGTGGATTCGGCGCCAAACTTGGAAGCGGTGGTGAAGGAGGCAAGAGAGCGCAAACGCAATTCCGGCACCACCATGGGCTCAGACTCATGGTGCGGACTGGCCGCGAACCCGTTTCGACCGGCAAAAGTGCAAGGGAGTGGCTGGAGCGAGCTGGTAGCAAAGTGCACAGCCACCCTTGACGAGGACGAGAGGAACAAGGAACAAGCAGCTTCGGCGCAGGAGCGTCGGCGAGCGGAGTCAGAACGGGCGAAAGGCGCGCAGGCGCGCAAGGAGGCGGACGACTACGAGACCCGTCGTCAAGCACTGCTTGCCGGACTGAAGGCAGGAACCATCACCCCCAAGAATTGTGCGCAGTGGATGGTCGGTCGGGGGCTGGACCGGTACCAGCTTCAGGCAAATGAAATCAGTCGAATTGCCTATCGCGCGCCTCAGGGCGTTGGCTACTTCGATGCAATGGTCCAGCAGATCCAGGGCGAGATTCTCCTCGTTCGCCTGCGCGACCACCAGGCGGTGGTGGCGATCGACAAGAACGCCAGACTTTTTCGCGAAGATGAGTTGACGGAGCGGGGCGAAATTGGTGTTGTCGGTCAGCAGACCGGAACGCGAACATTGAAGCGCGCAGACGGCTCTGCCGTTACGGTCGCAGTCGTCACGCCTGCGTGCGTGGTGGCGGCGCCCAACCACATCCTCGATCTGGCCCCGGATTGAGCCCATCCGATCCAACCAACATTGATGCGGTTGCCATCAGTGAGCGCCTGCGTTAGAAGCACATTCGTCAGCTCGCGCAAATCTTCCGCTGCCCAAGTCTCCTGACGTCCAGGGAGGATGACGAGCTATCGCGGCGATAGCCTTTTGGGCTCGCGCCGGCGCAGGTTCTGCCACAGAATCTCCTTTCCGCTTTCCCACCCGCGATACGAACATAGGAGCCCTATATGAGTAGCGAAAAGACAGAGGCGAAGTGCCCATTCCACGCAGTTGCCGGCGGAGGCACGACCACCCGCGATTGGTGGCCCACCCAACTGCGCCTGGACCTGCTTCATCAGCATTCATCGAAGTCCGACCCCTTGGGCAATGACTTCGACTACGCGAAGGCGTTCAAGAGCCTGGATTACGCGGCGGTGAAGAAGGACCTGGCCGCGCTGATGACCGACTCCCAGGACTGGTGGCCGGCCGATTTCGGGCACTACGGTCCGCTGTTCATTCGGATGGCTTGGCACGCCGCCGGCACCTATCGCATCGGTGACGGCCGCGGGGGCGCCGGCCGCGGGCAGCAGCGCTTCGCGCCGCTCAACAGTTGGCCGGACAACGTCAGCCTGGACAAGGCTCGCCGGCTCCTCTGGCCGATCAAGCAGAAGTACGGCCAGAACATCTCGTGGGCCGACCTGATGATCCTCACGGGCAACGTGGCTTTGGAGACCATGGGCTTCAAGACCTTCGGCTTCGGGGGTGGTCGCGCGGATGTCTGGGAGCCGGACCATGATGTGTATTGGGGCCGCGAGACGACATGGCTGGGCGGCGACATCCGTTACTCGAAGGGCTCGCCCGGGGTCGAAGAGGATCATGCCGTGCTCGTGAAAGACGACGACAGCATGGTGCCGCACTCGCGCGATCTCGAGAACCCGCTGGCCGCGGTCCAGATGGGCCTGATCTACGTCAACCCCGAAGGCCCCGACGGCAATCCCGATCCGCTCGCCGCGGCGAAGGACATCCGAGACACCTTCGGCCGCATGGCCATGAACGACGAGGAAACCGTGGCATTGATCGCCGGCGGCCATACGTTCGGCAAGACGCACGGCGCTGCTCCCGCAACCAATGTCGCGCACGAGCCCGAGGCGGCCGGCCTGGAGGAACAGGGCCTGGGCTGGAAGAACAGCTTCGGCACCGGCAAGGGTGGCGACACGATCACCAGCGGCCTGGAAGTGACCTGGACCACCACGCCTACCAAGTGGGGCACCAACTTCTTCTGGAACCTGTTCGGCTACGAGTGGGAACTGAGCAAGAGCCCCGCCGGCGCGCAGCAGTGGGTCGCCAAGGGCGCCGGCGCGACCATTCCTCATGCGCACGACCCGTCGAAGAAGCTGGTGCCGACCATGCTGACCACCGACCTGTCGCTGCGTTTCGACCCCGCCTACGAGAAGATCTCGCGTCGCTTCATGGAGCACCCTGACCAGTTCGCCGACGCTTTCGCGCGGGCCTGGTTCAAGCTCACCCACCGTGACATGGGTCCGCTGGCCCGCTACCTGGGTCCTGAAGTTCCGAAGGAAGAATTGATCTGGCAGGATCCGGTCCCCAAGGTCGACCACCCGCTGGTTGAAGCGAAGGACGTTGCGGCCCTCAAGAAGGACGTGCTGGCGTCCGGTCTGACCGTCGGGCAACTGGTATCGACGGCCTGGGCCTCGGCCTCCACGTTCCGAGGCTCCGACAAGCGCGGCGGCGCGAACGGCGCGCGGATCCGCCTGACGCCCCAGAAGGACTGGGCCGCCAATGAACCTGCGCAATTGGCAAAGGTGCTGCAGGTGCTGGAGGGTATCCGCGAGAAGTTCAATGGCGCCCAGAGCGGCGGCAAGAAGATCTCGCTCGCCGACCTGATCGTGCTGGCCGGAAATGCCGGTGTGGAAAAGGCCGCGAAGGATGCCGGCGAGGACGTCACCGTGCCCTTCTCGCCAGGGCGCACGGACGCTTCGCAAGAGCAGACCGAGGTGGAGTCGTTTGCGCAGCTTGAGCCCGTGGCGGATGCGTTCCGCAACTACCTGAAGGGTCGTTTCGCCGTGCCCGCTGAAGCGCTGCTGGTCGACAAGGCGCAGTTGCTGACGCTCACCGCGCCGGAGATGACGGTGCTCCTCGGCGGCTTGCGGGTGCTGGGCGCCAATGCGGGCCAGGCCAAGCACGGCGTCTTCACGCAGAAGCCCGGCACGCTGAGCAACGACTTCTTCGTCAACCTGCTCGACATGCGTACCGAGTGGAAGGCTGTATCGGATGCCAGTGAGGAGTTCGAAGGCCGCGACCGCAAGTCGGGCGATCTGAAGTGGACCGCCAAGCGCGTCGATCTGGTCTTCGGCTCGAATGCGCAACTGCGCGCCATCGCGGAGGTCTACGGGACCTCGGGAGCGAAGAAGAAGTTCGTCGATGACTTCGTGGCCGTGTGGACGAAGGTGATGAACCTCGACCGGTTCGATCTCGCCTGAACCGTCACGCGGCTGGAGGAGCGGCCGCCAGCCGTTCCTCCAGCCGCTGCCGATCGGCCAACAGGCGGCCGGCAACCATCGTCACGACCTCGAAGCCGAAGGCCGGATTCTGGTAGTAGAGCTGCCTGAATGTCGTCTCGTCGATCCGCAGCACGATGCAGTTCGTGGCGCAGCGCGCGGTCAGGGTGCGCCGCTTGTTCGGCGCGAAGAACGCGATCTCGCCGAACAGGCGGCCGGCTTCCATCGTCTCGCCGATCTCGACAAAGTCGATGCGGCCTTGCGCCAGAAAGTACAGGTGCGTTGCTTCGTCGCCCTTGTGAAACAGCACGTCGCCCGCCTTCAGGCTCTGTCGTCGCATGTAGGGTCTTAGCCAGACACCCGACAGGTCGCTCGATGCCGACGCCGCGCGTACGCGGCGTGTGAGCCGGATCATTTCGGCCGTCCGATAGATGTTGATCGGAAGCAGCGTGCCATGCAGCAACACCATGATCAGCGACGGATGCAGCGCGCCGTAGATCAGGAAGCCCAGGTTGCCGCCCACCGCGAGGCAACGCAACGGGATCATCGTCTTGACGAAGGAGCTGACGATCACCAGGGCCCCGGCGATGGCCGCCGAGCAAAGCGCGACGATGCCCGTCGGTGTCGACAGCGCCGATGTCAGCGCGGCGACCGCGGTGTCGAACAGTGCAAGCGATGCCATGGGGGCTCCTTTTCGGGTCTGCGCCACTTCACAGCGATGATGGCCGAGCACGCGAGGTTAGCGGCCACTGAGTTACCCCGAGAGCCCGCCGAAGGGGTGGTGCGGGTAAATCTGAGACCTCGCCGGCCGCAGCGGGGAGCAAACTGCGCGCCAGGCGCAGGGCGACGCCCATTCGCCCGATGAATGAAGGGAAGCCGATGATGAAGCTGAATTCGCTGGTCGAACCCGACCGGGTCCACAAGACCGTCTACACCGACCCGCAGATCTTCGATGCCGAAATGGAAAAGATCTGGGAACGCACCTGGGTCTACTGCGGCCATGTGTCGCAGGTGCCGAATCCGGGCGACTACTACGCCGTCACGATCGGCCGCCAGCCGATGATCATGGTCCGCCAGACCGACGGCTCCGTGCAGGTGCTCTACAACCGATGCCCGCACCGCGGCGTGCAGTTGGTGGGCAACCTCAAGGGCAACACCGGCAGCAGCATTGTCTGCTCCTACCATGCATGGAGCTTCCATCTCGACGGCAAGGTGCGCGCGATTCCGCTCGCGCAGGGCTACGAGGGCACGCGCATGACACGCGAAAACCCTGATTGCAGCGTGAAGCGCGCGCCCCGCGTCGACAGCTACCGCGGCTTCGTCTTTGCCAGCCTGGCCGCGGACGGGCCCTCCTTGCTCGACTTCCTCGGTGAGGCGCGCATCGCCTTCGACGACATGTGCGACCGCTCGCCCGTGGGCGAGGTCGAGGTTGTCCCGATCTGCCATCGCGTGATCCAGCACTCGAACTGGAAGTTCTTCATGGAGAACCAACTCGATGCGCTGCACCCCTCGGTCACGCACCAGTCGACCGGCATCGCCGCGGGAAGGGTCGAGAAGCGCCTGAAGGCCGAGGGAGTTTCCCCGCCGCTGTACTACCACTACCTGTCGACCTTCGCGTCGAGCTTCGATCAGTGGAATTCAGTGCAGACGATCAACTTCCCGCATGGCCACGGCATCCTGAAGGCCTACATGGGCCTGCGCCCCCAGGACCCCGATACGCTCGAATACGAGGCGCTGCTCAAGCAAGCCTACGGCGAGCAGCGCACTGAGGAGTACCTCTCGCGCAGCATCCATCATGTGCTCGTCTATCCGTACCTGTCGGTGCAATCGCCGCTGCAGCAGTTGCGATGCCTGCGGCCGATCTCGGCGGACAAGACGCTGTCGGAGATCTGGCACTTCCGCCTGAAGGGTGCGCCGGAGGCGATCTACCGTCGCAGCCTCTGGTACTACAACCTCGTGAACTCGCCGGCCACGATGATCAATGCCGACGATCTCGAGAACTGGACCAAAGGCCAATGGGGACTGCAGTCCAACGGCGGCGACTGGGTCAGCTTCCATCGCTACTTCGGCGATGACCGGGAGGAGGGTGGCGTCACCTACTCCAATCACGGCACCTCCGAGGCTGTCATGCGCAGCCAGTTTCGCGCCTGGTCGGCCTACATGCAGGCTGCATAGGTCAGGAGCACGCGATGAGTACCCAGGACCCATCAAGCAAGACCGCGGCGATCCCGAACGCCGGCCCCGACTTCGAGCATCTTCTCGCGCAGGAGGTCGTGATCGAGGCGACCCCGGGCGAGGCGCGCACCGGCGCACAGGTGATCGCACCGGACCATTCGCCGCGCGCGCCCGTGGACACCGCAGCGGCCCTGCCTCGCGCCGGCCTGATCATCGCCACAGGCGCGAGCGTCGAGTTGCAGCGCGAGGTCGAGCAACTTCTCTACCTCCAGTCCGAACTGCTCGACGGCAAGCACTGGCAAGCGTGGATGGACCTGTTCGACGAGCGCGGCGTCTACTGGATGCCGGTGACGCCGGAACAGACCGAATGGGAGGGCTCGCCGTCGATCTTTGCCGAAGACAAGCTGATGATGGAAATCCGCAAGGGCCGCGTCTCGCACCCCAATGCGTGGTCGCAGGCGCCGATGTGGGAGACCCACCACGTCGTCGGCAATGTCGCGATCGAATCCGTCGACGGCACGACGATCCAGGTGCGCTCGCGCTTTCACATGATGGAGCTGCGGCGCGACACGATGCGCCATTTCGGCGGTACCTATCGGCACACGCTGGTGCGAGATGCGGCCGGCGCGCTGCGCATCGCGTTGCAACGCGTCGACCTGTTCAACGGCCAGGCGCCGTTCGACTACGTACTGCAGATCTGGGTCTAGGCGCGTGGCTCAATCCAGCGTCACGTTCGCCTTCTTCGCGAGCACCGCATAGCGGCTTGCTTCGCTGCGAAAGAGCCTGGCGGCGTCTTCGGGCGATGTGGGCTTGATCACGTTGCCTTGCTTGTTCATCGTGTCCATCACTTCGGGGCTCGTGAAGGCTTTGACGAAGGCTTCGTGGATGTGCTTCACGTCGGCGGGCGCCATCTTGGCCGGGCCCACCACGGCAAACCATCCTTCGATATCGTAGTCGGGCAGGCCTTGCTCCGCGATGGTCGGAATGTCCGGCGCCGCGGGCGAGCGCTTGGCGCCGCACAGCCCGATCGCCTGCACGGCGCCGCTCTTGATGTGCTGCTGCGCTGCCGGGAGCGCGACCACGCCGAACTGCACTTGGCCGGCGATCAGGTCCGTCACCATCGGGCCGGTGCCCTTGTACGGGATATGGCGCGCCTTCGCGCCCGCCTGATCGAGGAAGAGTTCACCTGCGAGATGGATCACGGTGCCGTTGCCGGACGATGCGAAGTTGTATTCCTCCGGCTTGGCCTTGAGCAGCGCGATGAGTTCCTTCACGTTCTTCGCCGGCAGGGTCTTGGTGGCCACCAGCACGAGCGGTGTCGCGCCGATCACGCTGATCGGTGTGAAATCGTTGATCGCGTCGAAGGGCATCTTCTTGTAGACCGCCGGGTTGATCACGTGATTATTGGAGAACAGGCCCAGGGTCGACCCGTCGGGCAGCGCCTTCGCGACGACCGATGCGCCCGTGATGCCGCCGGCGCCCGGCAGGTTCTCGATCACCACCGGCTGGCCGAAGGACTTGCCGAGTGCGGGGGCCGCGGCACGCGCGATCACGTCCACGCCGGACCCCGCGCTGATCGGAAGAATGATGCGCACAGGCTTGTCGGATTCCGCCAGCGCGGGAAGCGCGGTGGCGGCCAGCGCCGAGGCGCCCAAGCCCAGCAGCGTGCGGCGCGAAATGACCGCGCTGGAAGCGCCGAAACTACTCTTGTCGTCTTTCATGTCGTCTTGTCTCCTTGCAGGTATGTGCGGCCGATCTCGACCATCGCCGTATTCAGGCTGGTTGGCTTCGTGATGCAAGCCTGGAAAGAATTTCCTCGTTGTGCTCGCCGACCTTCGGTAGTGCCGATCGGACACCGGGCCTGCGTCCGCCCATCATCAGCGGCAGGAGAACCACGTCCGTCACGTCGCCCTCATCCGTCGTCATGGGTGCGAGTCCGCCGCTGGCCTTGAGGTGCGGGTCATCGACCAGTTGCTCAGGCCGCATGATCGGCGCGTAGGGAATGCCGGCTGCTTCGAGCTTGGGGGCCAGATCCTCGACCCGGTGGCCGGCAAGAATCTCGCCGAGCTTCAGCAGGAGCTCCGGCCGAACGGCGACGCGCGAAGCGTTGGTTCCGAATTCCGGGTGATCGAGAAGATCGGGCCGTTCGAGCACGTTGCACAGCGTCACGAACTGCTTGTCGCTGACCGCGCCGATGAAGAGCTGCTCGCCTTCCGCCAACGTGAAGACGTCGTAGACGCTCCAGGCCGAAACGCGCGAGGGCATGGGTGGCGGGGCTTCGCCCGTCATCAGGTATTGCTGCATGTGCTGTGCGCTCAGGAACACGCAGTTCTCGAACAATGCGCTCTGCACTTCCTGGCCCTTGCCGGTCGCATCGCGCTCGCGCAACGCGGCCAGCACGCCGATCGCGCCGAACATGCCGCCCATGATGTCGTTGACGGACGTGCCTGCCCGCAGCGGCCGGCCGACCGGCCCGGTCATGTACGACAGCCCGCCCATCATCTGCACCACCTCGTCCAGCGCGAGACGATGCTCGTAGGGCCCCGGCAGGAAGCCCTTGTGCGTGACGTAGATCAGCCGCGGAAACTTCTTCGACAGGGATGGATAGTCGAGGCCGAGTTTCTCCATCAGACCCGGCCTGAAGTTCTCCAGCACGACGTCGCATTCACCGACCAGTTCGGTCGCTGTCGCGCGGCCTTCTTCGGTCGTGATGTCAAGCACCACGCTCTTCTTGTTGCGATTGAACGATCGAAAGAAGCCGATGCCGAGGCCGGGCAGCTTGCGCGTCTTGTCGCCGCCGGGCGGTTCGATCTTGATCACCTCGGCGCCAAGGTCGGCCAGGATCATTCCGCAGGTCGGGCCCATGACCATGTGGGTGAATTCGACGACACGAATGCCGGCGAGAGGGAGCGAGGTGAAGTCGGTCATTGGAATGTGCCTTGAGTGCTTCGGAATGTCTTCGGCAACCCGGCTTGCCACAGCGCGCCATGCAGCTTCTCGCTGGCGAGCCAACCGGCCACCCGCCGGCGCAGCGCGAGCAATCGAGCAATGTCGACACCCGTTGCGATGCCCATGCTGCCGAGCATGTAGGCCAGGTCTTCCGTGGATACATTGCCGCTCGCGCCGGGTGCGTGGGGGCAACCGCCAATGCCGGCGAGGCAGGCGTCGAAGCGGTTCACGCCGACTTCGAGTGCCGCGTAGACGTTGGCCAACCCCAGGCCGCGCGTATCGTGGAAGTGGCCGCACCAGAAACGTTCGCCGGCGATCTTCAAGGCTTCCTCGAACAGGTCGCGGACCATCGCGGGGTCTGCGTAACCGACGGTGTCGGCAAGGCTGACACGATCGGCGCCGGCGTCAAGCAACGCTTGCAAGAGGCGCAACACCTCGCTCTTCTCGACTTGCCCCTGGATCGTGCAGCCGAAGGCCGTGCCCACGCCGCCTTCGATCAAGGTGCTTGACCCCGTCGAGTCGCGAGCCGCACGAATGCGCGCCACTTCGGCGACCACGTCATCCGGCGTCTTGCGCAGATTGGCGAGGCTGTGCGCATGGCTGGCCGACATGGGGACGATCATCAGATCGGCCTCCGCTGCGATGGCGTTCTCGCCGCCGCGCAGATTCGGCACCAGCACCGAGACGAAAAGACCGGGCAGTGTCTTCGCGAAAGCGACGAGCTCCGCGGTATCGGCAAGCTGCGGCAAGAGTCGTGCGGGCACGAAGGAGCCGACTTCGATCTCGCGCTGGCCTGCCGCATGCGCAGCGCGAATCCACTCGCGCTTGTGCTCTGTCGGCAGGATCGTCGCGATGCTTTGCAAGCCGTCGCGCAGTCCCACTTCGCGGATCACGGCGCTCGCAGGCAGGCGCGGATGTCGGGGTGTCATGTGTGTCTCCATCTCGGGGCGCGTGCGGTCGGGCAGCGCCGATGGGAGGACTTTAGGGATTCCAGAGTGATGATGAAAGCGGTATTCTGGAACGCCGGACGTTCCGCATCGGAATCTCATGACTCGTATGCATGATCTAGACCTGACCACCTTGCGGCTCTTCGTGGCCGTGTGCGAAACCCGGAACTTTGCGCGTGCGGCGGAGCAGCACCACATCGTGGCCTCGGCCGTCAGCAAGCGGATCGCGCAGCTCGAAAGCGTCGTCGGCAATGTCTTGGTCGAGCGCAAGCGTCGGGGCGTCGTGCCGACCGGCGCGGGCGAGATCCTGCTCGAACATGCGCGCGCGATGCTCGCCGGGCAGGACCGCGTGTCGCGCGACATGGCCGCCTACGGCAAAGGCATCAAGGGGCAGGTCCGGGTGCTGGCGACCGTGTCGTCTATCGCGGAGTTTCTTCCCGATGACATCGCGGCCTTCCTGCAGCTTTCCGCGCACCGCGACATTCGCGTCGACATCGAGGAATGCCTGAGCCGCGATCTCGTGCGTGGCCTACGCGAAGGCCTCGCACCCCTGGGCGTGTGCTGGGATGCTGCCGACCTCGAAGGCCTGCAGACGCGGCCGTACAGAAACGATCATCTCGCGATCGTCGCTCATCCCGCGCATCCGATTGCACGGAGAAAGCGGTGCGCGTTCGAGGACACCGTGGACTTCGACCATGTCGGCCTTCCGGCCAACACGGCTGTGCACACCATGCTGGCGCGCGCCGCGGCCATCATCGGCCGGCCCTTGAGTTATCGGGCGGTCGTGTCGACCTTCGATGCGTCCCTGCGCTGCGTGCGCGCCGAATTGGGCATCGCCGTCATGCCGCGCGAGGTGGCGGAACCGGTAGCGGCCGCCTACGGCCTGAAGGTGCTGCCCTTGACCGATCGATGGGCGCAGCGCAGTTTCACCATCTGCTTTCTCGACGAGAAGCAACTGTCGCCGGCGGCGAAATTGCTCTTGTCGCATCTCGAAGGCCTCGCATCGGCGCGGTCTCGACGGGCTGTGCGCGAATAAGATCGGCCCCGCCGTCGTTTCCTGATCCATTTCACGGAGCTGCATTCAAGATGAACCACCGGTTTCAAACGTTCGTGTATGGCACCGCCATTGCGTTGATGATCGGTTGGGTGTTCTACGTCGGGCGCGATGTGTTCGTGCCGATCATGTTCAGCGTCTTCGTCGTGTACGTGATCCTCGGCCTCTCGCGCCTCATCGGCAGGATTCCGCTGCTCGGGCCCGCACTGCCGGAATCGGTCATTTCGATCCTGTCAGTGCTGATCATCGCCCTCGGGCTGTGCATGGTGGTCTACACGATCCTCGCCAACAAGGACAGCGTGATCGCCCAGGCGCCGCGCTACCAGGAGTCGCTGCTCGCCGGGGTTCAGAAAGTGGCGGTGTTCCTGCGCTTCGAGGGGGAGCCGACATGGACCACGCTGCGGCGGGACTTTCTCGCGCAGGTGAGCCTTCAAAGGGTGGTGGGCTCGGCGCTGTCATCGGTGTCGTCGCTGTTCGCAAGCGTGGGCGTGGTCGCGCTCTACGCCTGCTTCCTGCTGGTCGAGAGGAACCATCTCGACGCCAAGATTGCGGGTATTGCGCGCAGTCCGCAGCATGCGCTGCGCATCAAGCAAGTCATCTCCGACATCAATGCGCGTGTCGGCGCTTATCTCGCGCTCAAGACCTTCCTCGGGGTCCTGCTCGGCGCGTTGAGCTGGGTGATCATGCGATACGAAGGACTCGAGTTCGCGCCGTTCTGGGCGGTCGTGATCGCGCTGCTCAACTTCGTGCCTTACGTCGGTTCGGTGCTGAGCATCCTGCTGCCGAGCGCCATGGCGATGGCGCAGTTCGGCGCCACGGGCGACGTCGTGTCGATCGCGCTCTGGCTGACCATCGTCCAGTTCCTCATCGGCAACTTCCTGGATCCCATCGTCATGGGAAGCTCGCTCAACCTCAGCGCCTTCGCCATCCTGGTGAGCCTTGCCGTGTGGGTCGCGCTGTGGGGCATTCCCGGTGCCTTCCTCGCCGTGCCGATCACCGCGATGATGACCATCATCTTCTCGGAGTTTCCGGGCACGCGGCCCCTTGCGGTCCTGCTGTCGCGCAACGGCAAGCCCTAGATTCGCCACCCGTCGGGGCCCGGCATCATGGCCCATCCGACGACTTTGCGCCTCTCGATCGTTCGCGTTGCGCATGAGGCAGCCCGCGTGTTTAATGCCCTTGCGAAGAGGGTTCGAGCCCAGGGCGCTGCGCCGGGCTGCGATTCGAGCATGCGAGGAGACATCCAAATGACCGAGATCCGTGCTGAAGGCCGTGGCAATCTTCATCCGCGGTGGCGGCCCGCATTCAGGACGCTCGTCATCTCGACGGCCGTGCTGTTCGCGAATGCCGTGTTCGCCGCTGATCCCGATGTTGCGCGTGCCCGGCAACTGGTTGGCGACGGCAAGTACCAGGAGGCTTTCGATCTGCTCGCGCCTTTCGAGGGCGCCAGCGCAGGCGATGCCGACTTCAACTATCTGCTCGGCCGCGCTGCTCTCGGCATGCAGCAGGGGGAAAGGGCGAAGACACTCTTCGAACGCAGCCTCGCGGCGCGACCGGACTTCCCGGCAGCGCACCTCGGATTGGGCCGTGCCTACTCCCTGCTCGGGCGGTACGCGGAGGCGAAGATCGAGTTCGAGACGGTGCTGCGTTTCGACAACGTGCCGCAAGACGTTCTCTCGCAAGTCCAGATCTACGACCAGGCCGCGCGGCAGGCGCTCGACGAGAACAAGGCACTGACGCACTTCGGCTATGCGGAGACGGGCGTCGGCCAATATCGCGTGAACAACACGGTAGGCACCAATGCGCTCGGCGGCGGCGACCGGCGCGACACCTTCTTCAATGCACGCGCGGGCGGCGGTGTGAACTACGCGTTGGAGAACGGCTATGCGATCGATGCCACGCTGGACTATCGCTACCGGAACTACGACAACTCCAACAGCAGGAACGACTCCGACCTGCGCTGGAACCTGGCCGGCAGCAAGTCCTTCGGCGAGAACAACCTCGCGGCCGGCTTCAGGGGCCGGACGAGCTACCGCGGCAATGGCGACTACCGCAACGATGTTTCGATCTACACGGACTACCGCATGCGGTACGACCCGGACAACCAGTTCAGCGTGGGAGCGGACATCCGGCGGCGCCGCTACCCCGAGGGTACGTTGCGCGACTTGAGCCGGACCACCGCGCTCGTTTCCGCTGGCTGGGTCCGTTCGTTCATGGAGGGAGACGGAAGCCTGTCCGTCACCGGACATGCCGGCCACAACTATGCAACGAGCCGGCCTGACGGCGATTCCGACGTCTTCGGAGCCACAGTGGCGCTGGACTTCACCGTCAGCAACAAACTGGCCTGGGGAACGTTCCTGTGGTGGGAACGTGACCTCTTCAATGCGGACAACGTCGAGCACTTTCATCCGGACACGCTCGACAACACCGTCCTTCTGCGACGCCGGGACAACCTCTACGAAGTCGGTGCCTATCTGGTCTGGGATTTCGCGCCGACGTGGTCGCTCCGGCCGGAGGTTCTCTGGATTCGCGACCAGAGCAACTCGATCGGCTTCAACTACAGCTCGACCGAGTACTGGATCAACGTGCGCAAGAGCTTCTAGCAGGCGTGTCTTGAAGTCGCCGGCGTCATGCCGGCGTCATTGAATTCGTTGTGCAATCGAACGAATTTCCGCTCTATGCGGGCAGCGTGAGAGGTCAGGCCTCGCTTTCGTCGACTTGACAAAGATTTGCGCGCCACGGATGCTAAGTCACGCATGTCGCAGGTCCCGCCTGCTGCTGACCGTGGTCAACCTCTTCGATAGGACGTCACTCGTGCCTGTGAAACTTGCCTCTCAAGACCTTGGTCGCCTGCCCAGAACGACGACGCTCCTCGCTCTCACCGCGCTGGTATTGCTGTCAGCTTGCAAACGCGGGGAGGAGGCGCCGGTCGCGGAGATCCGTCCGGTGCGCGTGATCAAGATCGAGACACGGGTGGCCGGGGACACGGTCAGCCTGACCGGCAATGTCCAGGCGCAGACCGAAATCAACCAGTCGTTTCGTATCGATGGAAGACTGATCGAGCGCAACGTCGAAGTCGGCGACACCGTGAAGCCGGGCCAGCTCCTGGCGCGCCTCGACCCGCTCAATGAAGAGACGGCTCTGCAGTCTGCACGCGCTCAGCTCGCGGCGGCGCAGGCACAGAACGTCGAAGCGCGCACCAATCAAGGTCGGCTGCGCGATCTGCTGAAGGAGAACGCGGTCTCGCGCGCTTCTTTCGACCAGGCCGATGCGCTGTTCAAGGTCACGCAGTCGCAGGTCGAGACGGCGCAATCGCAGGTGACGCTGGCGCAGAACCGCGTGAACTACACGCGACTGAACGCCAGTGTCTCGGGTGTCGTGACGGCGCGCGGTCCGGAGCCCGGTGAAGTGGTGCAGGCCGGACGCATGATCGTCCAGGTGGCGCGAGAGGGCGCACGAGACGCGGTGTTCGACGTGCCTGCAGCGGTCAAGAACAGCGCGCCTTCCAATCCTTCCATCACGGTCTCGCTCACCAGCGACCCGAGCATCACGGCCGCAGGCCAGGTGCGCGAAGTCTCGCCGCGCGCCGATCCGGTGACGGGCACATTCAGTGTGAGAGTCCGGCTCGTCAACCCGCCCGCCGCGATGCGGCTGGGTTCGACGGTCACCGGGCGCATGAAGCTCGAAACCGCGCCCGCGATCGATATCCCCGCCTCGGCCCTGAATCGCTCGGGCAAGGCCGCATCCGTATGGGTGGTGGACCCGAAGACCGGAATCGTATCGGCGCGCCCGATCGAGGTCCGTGCCTTTGACGCGGCGCGCGTCCAGGTCACGTCCGGCCTGTCGCCCGGCGACATCGTCGTGACCGCGGGCGTGCAGGCGCTACGCCCCGGCCAGCAGGTCCGCATGCTCGAGGCTGCGCAGTGATCGGCCCGAACCTGTCGGAATGGGCGCTCTCCAAGCGCTCGCTGGTGCTGTTCCTGATGATCATCGCGGTGACCGCTGGAACGCTGGCATTCCTTCGCCTCGGGCGCGCTGAAGATCCGATCTTCACCTTCCGCACCATGGTCGTCGCCGCCGGGTGGCCCGGCGCCACGGTCGATGAAACCCTCAAGCAGGTCACCGAACGCCTCGAACGCACGCTGCAGGAGACCAACCATCTCGACCGCGTCCGCAGCTACACGGTCGCGGGCCAGACGACGATCTTCGTCGACTTGCTGCAGTCGACGCCGGCCGCCGCGGTGCCCGACATCTGGTATCAGGTGCGCAAGAACATCGGCGACATGCGGCAGACGCTGCCGTCGGGCGTGGTGGGGCCGTTCTTCAACGACGACTTCGGCAGCACCTACGGGATCATCTACGCGTTCACCGCCGACGGCTTCACCTTCCGCGAACTGCGTGACTACGTCGAGTCGGCACGTTCGCGACTGCTGCAGGTGCCGGACGTCTCGAAGATCGAAGTGCTCGGCGCGCAGGACGAGCAGATCTACATCGAGTTCTCGACCGAGCGTCTTGCCGGCCTGCGGCTGGACTATCCGACGATCGTCGGCGCGCTGCAGGCGCAGAACGTCATCCGGCCGGCCGGCACCATCCAGACCGACCAGGAGCGCGTCTTCATGCGCGTGAGCGGCTCATTCGATTCCGAGCGCGACATCGAGGCCGTCAACCTCGTTCTCGGCAACCGCATGATCCGGCTGGGCGACATCGCCACCGTGCGGCGCGGCTTCGTCGATCCGCCGCAGCCGATGTTCCGCGTCAACGGCAAGCCTGCCATCGGCCTGGCCATCGCGATGCGCGACGCCGGCGACATCCTGGCGCTCGGCCGCAACCTCAAGCACGAGATGGACGGCATCACCGCGAACTTGCCACACGGCATCCAGCCGACGCTGGTCGCGGACCAGGCGGTGACGGTCGACGTCGCGATCAACGACTTCATGGCGTCGCTGTGGCAGGCCATCATCATCATCCTGGTGTGCAGCTTCGTCAGCCTCGGCGTGCGGCCCGGCACCGTGGTCGCGTTGTCGATCCCGCTGACGCTGGCGATCGTGTTCGCGATCATGGATGTCCTGCACATCGACCTGCACCGGGTCTCGCTGGGGGCGTTGATCATCGCGCTGACACTGCTCGTCGACGACGCCATGACCACCGTCGACGCGATGATCAACCGGCTCGCCGCGGGCGACACCAAGGACCAGGCCGCGACCTTCGCGTACAGGACGCTCGCCGCGCCGATGCTGATCGGCACGCTGGTTTCCATATCGAGCTTCGTGCCGATCGGCTTTGCACAGAGTTCCGCGGGCGAATACACCTTCTCGATCTTCGCAGTCGTGGCCATCGCGCTCATCGTGTCGTGGTTCGGCGCGGTGATCTTCTCTCCGCTGGTGGGCAAGGCGATCCTGAAGGCGCCCAAGGCCGATGCCGCGCCGGCCAAGCCGGGCAAGGTGCTGGTGCTCTACAGCCGCTTCCTGCAGGCCGCGATTCGCGCGAGGTGGATCACCATCGCGTTCACCATTGCGGCTTTTGTCGCGACGATCTTCCTGCTCCGCTTTGTGCCGCAGCAGTTCTTCCCGGCCTCCGATCGGCCTGAGCTGACCATCGACATGACCCTGCGGCAGAACGCGTCGATCCATGCGACCGAAGCGCAGGCCGAACGCTTCGAGGCGCTGCTGAAGGACGACCCGGATGTGGACCACTTCAGCACCTACGTCGGGCGTGGCGCGATCCGCTTCATCCTCACGCTCAATGTGCAGCTGGCCAATCCCTTCTTCGCGCAGTTTGTCGTGGTCGCCAAGGACCTCGATGCGCGCGACAGGCTGCAGAACAAGCTCGAAAAGGCGCTTGCGGAGCAGTTCCCGGATGTTGTCGCGCGCGTTTCGCCGCTCGAGCTCGGCCCGCCCGTGGGATGGCCCCTGCAATACCGCGTGAGCGGCCCCGACCAGAACGAGGTGCGCAAGCATGCGCTCGAGCTGGCCGACATCCTGGGTTCCGACGCGCGTGTGCGGCACGTCAATTTCGACTGGATGGAGCCTGCCCGGCAGGTCAAGGTGCGCATCAACCAGGACGAGGCGCGGCAACTGGGCGTCAGCACCGCGACGCTGTCGGCCATCCTGAATGCCGCCATCACGGGATCGGCCGTGACGCAGGTGCGCGACGACATCTACCTCGTCAACGTGGTGGCCCGCGCGACCGACGAACAGCGGGTGTCCTTCCAGACGCTGAGCTCGCTGCAGGTGCCGACGCCCACCGGCCGGATGGTGCCATTGAGCCAGTTCGCGACCTTCACCGAAGAGCAGGAACTGCCGCTCATCTGGCGGCGCAATCGCGTGCCGACGCTGACGGTGCGTGCCGACGTCGTGCACGGCGTCCTGCCGGACACGGTGGTCGAGGCGATCGCCTCGCGGGTCAAGGAGTTCAACGCCAAACTGCCGACGTCGTACAAGGTGGAGACCGGCGGCCTGTTCGAGGAAAGCGCCGCATCGAGCGCATCGGTCTACGCCGTCGTGCCCTTGATGATCGTGCTCATGCTCGTGAGCATGATGATCTTGCTGGTGAGCTTCCGGCGCCTTGCAATGGTGGTCTGCATCATGCCGTTGGGGTTGATCGGCGTGGTCATCACGCTGCTGCTGTTCAACCGTCCGCTGGGCTTCGTCGCGATCCTCGGCATCCTGGCGCTGATCGGCATGATCGCGAAGAACGCGGTGATTCTCATCGTGCAGATCGAGACCAACCGCGCCGAGGGGCAGAGCGTCTACGACGCCGTCGTGGCCTCGGGCACCTCGCGATTGCGGCCGATGATGCTGACGTCGATCTCGACCGTGCTGGGGTTGATACCGATCGCGCCCACCGTGTTCTGGGGCTCGATGGCCTTCGCGATCATGGGTGGCCTGCTGGTGGCCACGCTGCTGACGCTGGTGTTCCTGCCGACGGTGTACGTGGCGGTGTTCGGCAAGGAAGAGCCGACGCCGCCCGACGAGCCGGCGGAACCGGCCATCGAAACGGCCTGATCGGCGGAGGTGATCGCTTTGACCACCGATTCATCCGATCACGTCGAGGCCCGCGCGCCGACGCCGGCCGGCACCGCCTTGGCCCGCGGCGTGATGTTCTTCGCGATGTGGGTCGTGCTGATGCCGAGCGCGAAGCCCGGCGATCTTGCCATCGGGCTGATTTCCACCGTCGCCGCCACGTGGACCAGCGTGCGCCTTCTGCCGCGCGAGGCGGGGCATGTGCGCTTCCGCTCGCTGCTGGCGTTCGTCCCGCACTTCCTCTGGCAGTCGGTGCTGGCGGGCGTGGATGTGGGGCGCCGCGCACTCGATCCGCGCATGCCCCTGAACCCGGGCTTCGTGGACTGCCCGGTGAACTTCCCGCCGGGGCTTGCGCGCAACGAGTTCGCCTCGATCATGAGCCTCATGCCGGGTTCGGTGCCGGTCGGCGAATCGGAGCACGCGATCGTCTTCCACTGCCTCGATATCACCCAGCCGCTCGCGCAGCAGATGGCGCAAGAGGAAAAGCTGCTCACGGGCGCGCTGGTGACAGGGGAGCGCCATGGATGACTTCCTTCTCGGCGCTTCCTCCTTTGTCTTCCTGATGGTGGCCGCGGGGCTCGTCTGCGTCCTGCGCGGCCCGGGCAACGTCGACCGCATGATGGCGGCGCAGCTTTTCGGGACAGGCGGGATCGCGGCGATGCTGCTGCTGGGTGCGCTGCACGACATGGAGTCCGTGATCAATGTGGTGTTGACGCTGTCGATCCTTGCGGCCTTCAGCGCGATCGCGTTCGTGAAGGCCGGGTCCTCGCTCGTCGACCAAGATGCCGATGAGGGTGACAAGCCATGAGCGCAGTCGCCGACATCTTCACCATCGTCGCCGTCTCGGCGGGTGCATTCTTCTTCCTTGCCGGCGTGGTCGGCCTGTTGCGCTTCCCGGATTCGTACACGCGGCTGCATGCGCTGACCAAGGCCGACAACCTGGGCTTGGGTCTCGTGGTGCTGGGCCTGCTCCCGCAAGTCGGCAGCGTGCTGCTGGGGCTCAAGCTGATCTTCATCTGGTTCCTGGTCTTGCTGGCGTCTGCGGTCTCGTCGCAGTTGATCGCACGTGCGATTCGACGCGGTGAGCGAAGCGGCGCTTCAGGGTCGGCCACGCCGCGGGAGGTATCGCGATGAGCTTGACGTTGAATGTCGCGCTGGTGCTGCTCTTTCTCGGGCTCGCGACCTGGACTGTCTTCGTGCGCGACACGTTCTCGGCGGTCGCCGGATTCATTCCCTATGGACTTTTGCTCACCGCGGTGTGGCTGCGGCTGTCGGCGATCGACGTGGCCATGACCGAGGCTGCGATCGGTGCGGGTCTGACCGGTGCGCTGCTGGTCGGCGCGGCGGCGCGGTTGCGTGCGACCGAGGCACAGTCCGTCGCCCGGCGGCCGGGGGTGCTGACGCGCGTGGCGGCGGCGATCGTTTCCGTCGCGGTGGCGGCCGTGATCGCTGCCTGCGTGCTGCTGCTGCCCGACCCTGCGCCGACGCTCGCGCAAGCGGTGGCGGACAACATCGCATCGACCGGCGTCGGCAACCCGATCACCGCGGTGCTGCTCTCCTTCCGCGCCATGGACACCTTGCTGGAGGCCGTCGTGCTGCTGTTCGCGCTGATCGGCGTGTGGTCGCTCGCGCCCGACCGGGCCTGGGGCGGACGGCCGGGGGCGGCGCCGGTGTCCGATCCCAACGGCATCCTTGCCTACTTCGCGCGCGTGCTGCCACCGATCGGCATCGTCATCGCCGTCTACATCCTGTGGGTGGGCGCGGACAACCCGGGCGGCAAGTTCCAGGGCGCGACGATCCTGGCCGCGATGTGGCTGCTGGTGATGATGGCGGGCCTCGCCGATGCGCCGCCGGTGAGCGGCACGTCGCTGCGCATCGGGCTCGCCATCGGGCCCGTGGTGTTCATCCTCATCGGCCTGGCAGGCGTTGGCGCGGCCGGTGCGTTCCTTGCCTATCCCGAGGGCTACGCGAAGCCGTGGATTCTCGTGGTCGAGTTCGCGCTGCTGCCTTCCCTTGCGCTCACGCTGGGCTTGCTGCTCGCGGGCGCACCGCAAAGGGCGGAGCCGAAATGAACGCGCCCACGCTCTTCGGACTCTGCGCGGCGGTGCTCGTCGGCCTCGGGCTTTACGGCCTGATCGTGAGCCCGCAACCGCTGCGCAAGATCCTGTCGTTCAACCTGATCGGCAACGGCATCTTCCTGGTGTGCGCTGTCATCGCGCGCCGGGGAGCGGGTGCCGGGATGGGCGGCGATCCGGTGCCGCAGGCCCTGCTGATCACGGCCATCGTCGTCGCCTTCGCGGCTTCCGCGCTGGCCGTCGCATTGCTGCTGCGGTTGTTCGAGGAGGCCGGCTCGGCAACGCTGATCGTCGAGCCTCCCAGGCCCGAGGCGACAGATGCCCTTGGGGGGCACTAGGTGCCGGTGTCCGCCCCGATGGACCTGACCACACCGGGCGGCCTGCTGCTCGTGCTGGCCGTGCTCGTACCCTTCGTGGGCGTGCTGGTCGGGCTCGTGCTCGGCGGCCGCCACGCGCAACGGGTGGCGATGGTGACGCTCCTCATCGGGCTCGGCATCGCCATCGCCATTGCCGACGCGCTCGTGGAATCGGGCGGCGCGCTGGTGTATCTCCTCGGCGGCTGGGTGCCGCCGCTCGGCGTGGCGCTGCGGGCGGACGGCTTGTCGGTGGTGATGCTGGTCGCGGTGGCGGTGGTGATCGGCGTCATCGGCATCTATGCGCGCGGCGATTTCGGGACGCCGGCCGGCGTGCGGGAGGCACGGGCGCCGTTCATGTTCTGGTTGCTGCTGCTGGCGGTCTGGGGCTCGCTCAACCTCGTGTTCGTGAGCGGCGACGTGTTCACGCTTTACGTCGCGCTCGAATTGCTGACTTTCGCCGGCGTTCCGCTGGTCAGTCTCGACGGGCGCGGCGAAACCTTGCAGTCGGCGCTGCGCTATCTGCTGTTCGCGTTGCTCGGTTCGATGTTCTACCTGCTGGGCGCCTTTCTGCTCTACGGCGCCTACGGCACGATGGACATGGCGCTGCTGGCGGCGCAGATCCGGCCCGAGCCCATCGCCTGGTCGGCGGCCGCACTGATGACGGTCGGGCTGCTCGCAAAAACCGCGCTCTTTCCGCTGCACCTGTGGTTGCCGCCCGCGCATGCCGGTGCGCCGGCCGCGGCCAGCGCGGTGCTTTCCGCACTGGTGATCAAGGGCGCATGGTTTCTCGTGGTGCGCCTGTGGCTCGACGTGTTCGCGGATGTCCTGACGCTGCCCTCGACGCAGTTGCTCGCGGCGCTCGGCGCTGCGGCGATCCTGGTCGGCAATGTCGTCGCACTGCGGCAGGCGCGGCTGAAGCTGTTGATCGCGTATTCGACGGTCGCGCAGATCGGCTATCTGTTCCTGATGTTCCCGCTCGTCGCCGGATTGGAGGCTGCGCAGATCGACAGCGCATCGGCCGTGTCCGGCGGCATGCTCCAGGCCATCTCCCATGCGACCGCGAAGGCCGCGATGTTCATGGCGGCGGGATTGATCTATTCCACGCTGGGGCACGACCGCGTTGCGGACCTGCGCGGCGTTGGCCGTGCACTGCCGATGACACTGCTCGCGTTCGCGCTCGGCGGCGCGTCGCTGATCGGCCTGCCCCCGTCGGGCGGCTTCCTCGCCAAGTGGCTGCTGCTCTCCGCCGCGATTGCGACGGCGCAATGGTGGTGGGTGCTCGTGATGCTCATCGGCGGGCTGCTCACCAGTGCCTACGTGTTCATGGTGGTCGTGCGCGCCATGGCGCCCGCGGAGCCCGGCTGGACGCCGAAGAAGGCCGTCCCGCGCTACCAGCAAGTGGCCGTGCTGGTGCTGGCGCTGTGCTCGTTCCTGCTGGGTGCGGCTGCGCTGTGTCCGGTCGACGTGGCGCAGATCGGCCGGCCGGCGCTGCTGCCGACGGGGGCGCGATGATCATCGGTTCCGCGACCTTCCTCGCGATCCTGCTCGGCGTGCAGGTCATGGTGCCGCTCGCGATCGGTGTTCCGCTCATGCTGTTGATCGCCTGCGCCTGGAAGCCGCTGCGGCGCCGCATGCCGAGCTTGTTCGTGTTCGCGCCCATCCCGGCGCTCCTGGCTGCCCTGTTCGACAACGACGGAACGAGCCTCGTGGTGGGCAATGCAGGCTTCGCGCTCAGCTTCGCTGTCGATGCGCCTGGCGCGATGTTGCTGGGTGTTGCCACGCTGCTGTGGATGGTCGCCGGCGTGTATGCCGCGCGCTTCCTGCGCGACAAGTCCGAGCCCGACGGCCTCATCGTGTGCTGGTTGATGACGCTGACCGGCTGCGTCGGCGTGTTCCTCGCAGCGGACCTCATCGGCTTTTATTTCCTGCTCGCCGTGCTGAGCGTGGGCGCCAGCGGGCTCGTGCTCCAGGGCGAGGGGCCGGATGCATTGCGTGCGGGTGCGCTCTACCTCGGACTGGCCTTGCTCGCCGAAGCCTTCCTGCTCGCCGGCCTGATCCTGATGGCGAACGCGACGCCGGACGGCAGCCTGTTGATCCGCGATGCCGTGGCTGCGCTGCCCACGTCGCCGACGCGTGACCTCACGCTGACCTTGCTGCTCATCGGCCTCGGCATGAAGGCGGGCCTGGTGCCGCTGCATTTCTGGATGCCGCTGGCCTACGGCGCCGCACCGATCCCGGCCGCCGCGGTGATGAGCGGCGCCGTGGTCAAGGCCAGCGTCATCGCGATGGTGCGCTTCCTGCCGCTGGACGTGGCGCTGCCGGACTTTGGTTATCCGCTCGCCACCGTCGGCCTGTTCGGCGCCCTGTACGGCGTGCTCATCGGCATCACGCAGTCGCGGCCCAAAGTCGTCCTTGCCTATTCGAGCGTGAGTCAGATGGGCTTCGTCGCGGCCGTGATCGGCATGGGCCTGGCCGCCGGCGATGGCAGCACACCGATGGCCGCGGTTTTCTATGCCGCGCACCATCTGCTGGTGAAGGGCGGGCTGTTCCTCGCCGTCGGCGTGATCGGTCTCACGGGGCGGCGGCATCTGTGGCCGATGCTGATACCGGCCGCGGTGATCGCGCTGGGGTTGGGTGGCCTGCCGCTGACCGGCGGTTCGCTCGCCAAGTACGCGGCCAAGGATCTGCTGGGCGACGGGCTGGCCGGCAGCGTCGCGGTTGTGTCGTCGGTCGCGTCCACGCTGCTCATGATCCACTTCCTTCGTTGCCTGAGCGACAACGCGGCGCCCGATGCCGACGCACGCGCGCCCGGGGTGCTGGTCGGCGCGTGGCTGGTCATGGCCTTGGCATCGCTCGCGGTGCCGTGGATGCTGTATCTCGAATTCCCTGTCGACGCACTGCCGAAGGCCCTCGCGCCCGACGCCTTGTGGGCAGCGCTGTGGCCGGTCCTGGTGGGCGCCGCGCTTGCCTTCGTGCTGGATCGGTCGAGACAGCTTCTCCCGCGCGTACCGGCGGGCGACATCGGCATCGCGTTGGGCGGGCTGAAGGGGGCGAGCCTGGCAGCCGCCGCGGGGTTCGAACACAGCGATACCTTCCTGCGGCGCTGGCCGATCGCCTGCATCGCCTTGCTCGTCATCACGCTGCTCTTCGTCTGGCTGCTCGCAGTCGCAGCCTGACCCTGAAAAACACTTGCATGCCCTGGCGGATCTCCTGATGCTTCAAACGATATCGATCTCCCTGTCGAACATTCCAGTGAGGAAAGCCAAATGAAGACGTTCACGCTGGCAGCGCTGGCTGCCGTCTGCTTTGCCATCGCCGGCTGCACGGTCGGCCCCAACTACGTTCGCCCCGACGTGCAGGTGCCCGCTGCATGGCGAATCGACTACCCGAAGGCCGCCGATGTCGCCAACACGAAGTGGTGGGAGCAGTTCGGCGATCCGGTGCTCAACGAGTTGATCGAGACCGCGCTGCGCCAGAACCTCGACGTGCGTGTCGCGGCGGCGCGTGTCGACCAGTTCATCGGCACGCTCGGAACCACCAAGTCGCAGGCCTATCCACAGCTCGCCTACAGCGGCGGCGCGAGCAGGACCCGTGCCAGCCGTGTGGGCCAGCCGCCGTTTCCTGAGCCGGCCGATCCGTACTTCGCGCTCTACCAGGCCGCGCTCGGCGCCACCTGGCAGGTCGATCTCTTCGGCCGGGTGCGGCGCCTGAGCGAAGCCGCGCAGGCGCAGGTCTATGGCAGCGAGCAGGCGCAACGCGGCGTCGTCCTCACGCTGGTGACGGGTGTCGCGACCAGCTACTTCGCGATGCGCGGCCTGGACCGCCAGCGCGAGATCGCGATGGCCACAGCCGCCAACTTCGGCGAAACGGCGCGGATCTTCGATCTGCGGTTCAAGTCCGGCATCGTGTCGAAGACGGAAGTGGCGCAGGTGCGCTCGCAGTACCAGCAGGCGCTCGCATCGATCCCGGTCATCGAGCAGCAGATCGCCGCGGTCGAAGGCCGGATCTCGATCCTGCTCGGGCGCGATCCGGGACCGATTCCGCGCGGCAAGACGATCGACCAGCTCGCCGCGCCGCTCATCCCCGCGGACCTGCCGTCGACCTTGCTCGAACGCCGGCCGGACATCCTGGCGGCCGAGCAGAACCTCGTGGCTGCGAACGCCAGCATCGGCGCGGCGCGCGCGCTGTATTACCCGACCATCTCGCTGACCGGCGCCTACGGATCGACGAGCACCGCCGCCGGCAGCTTCCTCACGGGCCCGGCGACCGCGTGGCAGGCCGCAGCAGGATTGGTCGGGCCGATCTTCACCTTCGGCGCCATCGAAGGGCAGGTCCAATCGGCCGAGGCACAGAAGACGCAGGCGGAACTGATCTATCAATCAGCCATCCTCAACGCCTTCCGCGACACCAACGACGCGCTCATCGGCACGCAGAAGACGATCGAAGGCGTGGCCTTCCAGACCGAGCGCGTGATTCAACTGCGCGAATTCGCGCGGCTGTCCAGGCTCAAGTTCGAAAGCGGACTGATCGGCTACCTCGAAGTGCTCGTCGCCGACACCGAACTCTTCGCGGCCGAACTCGCGCTGGTGTCGCTGACCACCGACCGCTATACGCAGGTCGTGAATGTCTATCAGGCGATGGGCGGGGGTTGGGTGGACATCGCGGATTCGATGACGCCACGGCCCGTCGGGATGGTCGAGGCGAAAGACAAGAAGCAGCCTTAGAAGGTGAGGGCGGCTGAGAGCGGGCCGCCCCAGTGCCCATGCCGCCCGGTCTGACTTCAAACAGCGCTAGGATCGGCCTTGCGCCCAATGCCGCATCCGGCATCCCGGCCTCCGTCGCATTCGTCCCGCTCGAATCGACACACCCCTCTTTCATGGATTCAAGGACCCAGCATGACCACATCCAGCTATCCCGACACGCGCCTGCTCATCGACAACGAGTGGTGCGACGCCGTCAGCGGCAAGACCCTGAACGTCGTCAATCCGGCAACCGGCAAGACCATCGGCAAGGTTGCCCATGCGGGCACGGCCGACCTGGATCGCGCGCTCGACGCGGCGCAGCGCGGCTTCGAGGCCTGGCGCAAGATCCCGGCCAACGAGCGCGCGACCACGATGCGCAAGGCTGCCGCGCTGGTGCGCGAACGCGCCGCCGACATCGCCCGCGTGCTCACGCAGGAGCAGGGCAAGCCCTTTGTCGAGGCCCGTGGCGAGGTGCTCGCCGGCGCCGACATCATCGAATGGTTCGCGGACGAAGGCCGGCGCGTCTATGGCCGCATCGTGCCTTCGCGCAACCTGGCGGCGCAGCAACTGGTCATCAAGGAGCCGCTCGGTCCGGTGGCTGCGTTCACGCCGTGGAATTTCCCGATCAACCAGATCGTGCGCAAGCTGGGCGCCGCGCTGGCGAGCGGCTGCTCCTTCCTGGTCAAGGCGCCTGAAGAAACCCCGGCATCGCCCGCCGCATTGCTCCAGGCTTTCGTCGATGCCGGCGTGCCCAAGGGTACGGTCGGCTTGGTGTTCGGTGATCCGGCCGAGATTTCGAGCTACCTCATTCCCCATCCGATCATCCGCAAGGTGACCTTCACGGGTTCGACCCCGGTGGGCAAGCAACTCGCCGCGCTGGCCGGCGCGCACATGAAGCGCGCGACCATGGAACTGGGCGGCCACGCCCCGGTGATCGTGGCCGAGGACGCCGACGTCGCGCTGGCGGTCAAGGCCGCAGGCGCCGCGAAGTTCCGCAACGCGGGGCAGGTCTGCATCTCGCCGACCCGCTTCCTGGTTCACAACAGCATCCGCGAAGAGTTCGCCCGCGCGATGGTCAAGCACGCCGAAGGCCTGAAGCTGGGCGACGGCCTGACGGAAGGCACGACGCTCGGCCCGCTGGCCAATGCCCGGCGCCTGACGGCGATGGCCAAGGTGATCGACGACGCCCGCGCCACCGGCGCCAAGGTCGCGACCGGCGGCGAGCGCATCGGGACGGAGGGCAACTTCTTCGCACCCACCGTACTGACCGATGTGTCGCTGAAGTCCGACGTGTTCAACAACGAGCCTTTCGGCCCGATCGCCGCGATCCGCGGCTTCGACACGCTCGAAGAGGCAATCACCGAAGCGAACCGCCTGCCATACGGTCTGGCCGGCTACGCGTTCACCAAGTCGATCAAGAACGCGCACCTGTTGTCGCAGCACATGGAAGTGGGCATGCTGTGGATCAACCAGCCCGCGACGCCGACGCCGGAAATGCCCTTTGGCGGCGTGAAGGATTCGGGCTATGGTTCCGAGGGCGGACCCGAAGCCATGGAGGCCTATCTGGTGACCAAGGCCGTGTCGATCATGGCGGTTTGACGCCACGGGGCGGGCATGCTGCGTTGCGCACGGCGCGCAGCGTGCCTTTGCCCCGCGCAGGTCCACCTGCAAGCCGAGCTCCCGCCGTGCGGAAAGAATGCCATTCATCATGAAGCACTCGACGTTCCGCCGCCTGGCGCTCTGGCTCTTCCTTCTCTTCCTGCCGGCCGTCGCGCTGGCGCAAAGGCAGCTCGGCAGTGCCGAAGCCCTGCAGGCCAAATACGGCGCCGTGCAGTCCCAGCTTGCGCAGAACATCTTCGGACGGCCGCTGGTGCTCGAATCGGCCGAGGCATCGGGCCAGTTGAGCGGCAACATCTTCGCGGTCTTGAACCATCCCTTCAGCGAAGTGAGCGAAGCGCTCAGCCAGCCCACGGTCTGGTGCGACGTGCTGATGCTCCACCTCAATACCAAGGGCTGCACCGTGAAGTCGACGGGTGACGCGAAGACGCTGGCCGTTTTTGCGGGCCGCAAGTTCGATCAGCCCTTGTCGGAAGCCCAGCGCATCGACTTCGTCTGGCAGCCCGCGACGGTCGGGGCGGACTATCTCAGTGTCGGGTTGAGCGCGGACAAGGGGCCGCTGTCGACGCGGGACTACCGCATCGAACTGGAGGCGACCCCAACGCCGGACGGCAAGACCTTCATGCACCTCGGCTACTCGTACGCCTATGGAACCGCGGCTCGGATCGCGATGCAGGGCTATCTCAAGACGATCGGCAGCGACAAGGTCGGCTTCACGTCCACCGGCAAGGGCGCCTCGGGGCAGCCCGACTATGTCGGCGGCGTGCTCGGCGTGGTCGAGCGCAACACCATGCGCTACTACCTCGCGATCGACGCCTTCATGGAGCATCCGACGAAGGCGAAGTTGCCGGACCGGCTCGCGCTGTGGTTCGACAGCACGGAGCGTTATGCGCGGCAACTCCACGAGGTCGAGCGGGACGATTACCTGGCGATGAAGCGGAATGAATACAAACGAATGAGTACGCAGTAGCGACGGGTGCTGTTCCGGCAAAAAACACCCAGTAACACCCTTGCGTAAATTTCAGATACAGATGTATCGTCCTGTGTCTGAAAGGAGGGTGCTGTCTTGGACCTCGAATTCCATCTTCAAAAGATTCCATCGCTCAGCCCCATGGCCGCCAAGATCGCGTTGCGGACGCTGGATCGCGATCCGCGCGTTCCCACCGAATGGGTCATGGCACTGCGGCCGGCGCTGGTCGACCGCAGCGGCGAGGCCGCCTCGTTCGGTGGTACGGACTGGATGACCATCGCCGCCATCGAGCGGCCGGCCATCCGGCGTTTTGCCGAGCGCTTCGAGAGTCGTGAGCAACGCCACGCCCGGCTCTGGGTGCAGAGCCTGCGGAGCGCGTCCAAGCGGCACGAGCACGCCGACCCCGACGCGAGCGTCTTCGGCGGGCTCTAGCCGCCCGGCCGGCGCCTGCCGCTCGACGAACACTGACGCTTGTGGGATGGTCGCCCTGTCGGCAGACCATCAACGAAAGCGCCAATGAACATCCAAGACGTCAGACGCAAGGCCTTCGCCATGCCCCTCACGAACCCGGCGTTCCCGCCCGGGCCCTATCGTTTCGTGCGGCGCGAATTCATGGTCGTCACCTACCGCACGGACCCGGACGCGCTGCGCGCGGTCGTGCCGGAGCCGCTCGAAGTCGTCGAGCCGCTGGTCAAGTACGAGTTCATCCGCATGCCCGATTCGACCGGCTTCGGCGACTACACCGAGTCAGGGCAGGTCATTCCGGTGCAGTTGCGAACCGACCGCGGGGTCGAGCAGGGCGCCTATGTGCACGCGATGTACTTGAACGACCACCCGCCCATCGCGGGAGGACGCGAGCTCTGGGGCTTTCCCAAGAAGCTGGCCTCGCCCGTGCTCGACTATGAAACGGATGTCGTGGTCGGCACGCTCGACTACGGCAAGGTGCGCGTGGCGAAGGCAACGATGGGCTTCAAGCACCGCACGCTGGAACCCGCACCGATCCTTGCGGCCATCGCGCAGCCGAACTTCCTGCTCAAGATCATTCCGCACGTCGACGGCACGGCCCGCATCTGCGAGCTGGTGCGCTATCACATGGTCAACGTCACGCTGCACGGTGCCTGGAGCGGCCCGGCATCGCTGGAGTTGCATCCGCACGCATTGGCGCCGGTGGCCGAATTGCCGGTGCTCAAGGTCGAATCCGCCGTGCACTACATCGCCGACATGACGCTCGCGCTCGGCACCGTGGAGTTCGACTATCTCGCCTGAGCGCGGCCGCGCGCCTACTTGCCCGGCGACTTGCGTCCGCGCGATGTCCTGATGAGCTCGCTCCGGCTTTTCTGAAGGTTGGCAAGCTGCTTCAGCTGGACGGGGCAATCGGCATTCGCCGCGATCAGCACGAAGGGACTGCGCCGCAGCGCGGTGACGGTCTTCTCCACATCCGCAGGCGGCCGGTTCTTGTTGACCAGGCCGGCGGCGACAGCGGCCCGCGACTGGTAGTAGAAGGCTTTTTCGAAAGCCGGGGTTCCGCAGCGCGCCGCGATCACGCGATAGTCCGCTTCCTGTTGTTCCGCGGGCACGGGCGCCGACACGGGCTGGGCGTTCGTCGTCAACGGAACGAAGATGGCGACCGCCGTCGCCGTGAGGATGGCCTCGATGCTGAAACTCGTTTTCATGCGGGGCTCCCTGCTTGCCTGCGATGTGTTGATGCTCACTTCATCCTAATGCCGCGTCGACCAGCGACACCATCTGCCAAGCGATCTATTGCGGGGCACGCGTGCATTTGTTGTGAACTGGTCACGCGCCGATGCGATCGCCTCTTGCCCAACTGCCCGAACGGGCGGAGCGCGTTGCCCCGAGTACCAATGTGCGTTGCGGGGAAGGTGGCCTATTGTTCGTACCGGCGCGACTGCGCTGCGATTCCCGGAGGCTTGCCTGACGTGCAATCGACCCGCGATGTCCCCTTGTCTGCCGACGTGGAAGCCGAGATGTTCGACGGCGGGCCGCCGCTGCGCCTGTTGCGTCTCTGGGGGCGCTTCGATCCGCATCACCGGCGCGTCGTGTTCCGATCGCTGGTCGTCGTGTGCGTGGGCTGGCTGCCGCTGATGGTGCTGGCGCTGCTTTCCTATGCGGATGGGCAGCAGGACGTCTTCCTCGCGTTCCTGCGCGACGCGTCCGTTCATGCGCGGTCGCTGGTCGTCGCCCCGATGCTGTTGCTCGCCGAAGCCGCCTGCATTCCCCGTCTCGGGGCCATCGCGCAGATCTTTCGCCAGCGAGGCATCGTTCCGGATTCACAGTCGCAGGCCTACGAAGCCGTCGTGAGGTCCATCCTCCGGCTGCGGGACTGGTGGCTGATCGAGGCGCTCGCCGTCGTGCTGGCCTATGCGCTCTCGCTTCTGGTGGTGCGCTATGTGCCGTCGTCCTTCCTGCCCGACTGGCATCACGGCAGCGCGAGCGCGCCGCTGGGTCGATCGCTGGCGAGCTGGTGGCATGCGCTGGTGAGCCTGCCGCTGGTGCTGATACTGCTGCTGGGCTGGGTTTGGCGGGTGTATCTCTGGGCGCTCTACCTCCGAAGGGTGTCCCGCCTGGAACTGCGGCTGGTGGCGTCGCATCCGGAAGGCGCCGCCGGGCTGATGTTCGTCAGCTATTCGCTGCGCGCCTTCTTCGTGCTCGGCATGGCCATCGGCGCGATCGCGGCGGCCACGGAGTTGGCGCACGTCCTGGCCGGCGCGCCCGGCAGGCCCGAAGCACTCGCCGGGGCAGCGCTCGGGACCGTTGTCTTTGTCCTCGTGATCTTCGTCGCGCCGCTGACGGTATTCATCGCCCCGCTGATGCGCGCCTGGGAGGGCGGGGTGGTCATCTATGGCGCGCTCGCCCAGCGCATCGGTGTGGCGCTGGAGGACAAGTGGATGCACGGCCCGCCCGCGGAAGAAACCGCCGATCCGCTCTCGACCGGCGACTTCTCGGCGGCGACCGACTTCTACCAGACAGCCAACAACGTCTACACGATGCGGATCATGCCGCTCGACCTGCGGGGCCTGCTGGCGCTCGCCGTCGCCACGGCTTTGCCGTTCAGCATCGTCGTACTTGCACTGGTGCCGTTCGACAAGCTGGTGCAGAAACTGATCGGCATGTTTCTTTGACCTGCCCGAAGGGGCAGACGGCATTGCCCATCAGGCCAATTTGCAGCTTCGGTGGCCACCCTCAAGATGGGCCCATCGCCGTCAGGTTCCAATTTGAAACATCAGTGTCGAATGTCCCTTGCGCCCTCCGGAACGTTTGCGTGGCTCACGGGTGCTTGGCGGCATGCGGTGCCTGGGCCCAGCAAGGCGACGAGGATCTCCAGGAGAAGCTGGCCAATCCGATCGCGGACATCGATGCCCTCCGCCACCGACGACCGGCTGGGGCAGGACAAATGGTCCCTCGGTCCGGCAGCGGTGGCGAGAAGCGGCAGAGCCAGCGCTGGACGGTGCCCCTGGGTGTCTCTTATTCGCTGCTGGTGAAGCCGGAGTCCTTCGTACCGATGGATTTTGTTGTCGGCGCGGGCTACAACGTCATCCGGCCTGACAACGCATCGGACTGGTTCGTGCGCTTCCAGGTGAACTTCATTCTTCCCAAATAAGGACAAGGAGGGCCACCATGCAAGGTATCCGCACAATGAGGCTTCTGGCGTTCGCCGCGGCCATGCTGGCGACGGCTGTCGCCGGAGCGCAGCCGTTTCAGCGCTACAACGCGATGCGCGACACGCCGATCACGAGGTTCAAGCAAGCCGACATCGACCTGATGACCCAGGCCGTCAATCGTGCCTTGGAGAGCGGCGAAGATGGCGTCACGGTCACATGGGAACACGCCGGCACGTCCAATAGCGGCAGCGTCACGCCCGCCAAGGACCCCAAGGGGCGCCCGGGGTGCAGGATGGCGCGCGTCGAAAACAAGGCGGGATCGCTGCAGAACGCCGGGGACTTCATCTTCTGCCGGAACAAGAACAAGAACGACAAGGCGGTGCCGTGGCAGTTGGTCAGTCCTTGGTCTCCCAACTAGGGCCTGTTAACAGGCCCTAGCCCGATTCAGCTTCACAAGGAGTCTTCTGCATGAACAAGCGCATTCTCGGTCTTGCATTGGCGTTGTCGGCGACCCTGGCCGTTCCTGCGTGGTCGCAGGACAAGCTCGCGGTTCCGGCGTCCGATGAAGGGGCGGCCGTGATCGGCAGGGAGCCCGGCGAGGCGATGGCGGCGAGCGTGCGCGTGCGCACAGCCACCATCAAGGCCATCGACCCGGCGACGCGCGACGTCACGCTGTCGCGGCCCAACGGCCCGGACGTCGTGATCCATGCCAGCGAAGCGGTGAAGAACTTCGACCAGTTGAAGGTCGGCGATCGCGTGACCCTGAAACAGGGTGAAGCGCTCTTGATCGGTCTCCGGAAGGTGGCGGGTGGTATCCGCGAACGCACCGATTGGGTGGAGGTGCACGTGGCGCAGCCCGGCGACCGGCCCGGGGTCGTGGTGAGGCACCGGATCCAGGCGGTTGCGAACGTGACGGCGATCGACCGGAAGACGGGAAAGGTCACGCTGCGCGGCGTGAGGGAAACCCGGAAGTTCGACGTCAACGATCCGAAGCTTCTCGCTTCGCTGAAGGTGGGCGACCAGGTGGAGGCGACGCTGCTCCAGGGCGAAGCGCTCGTTGTCCAGCCGGCGAGCGCCCTCTGAAAGCCGTCGTTCCGGGAGCCATCTCATGAACCTGCGAACTGTCTTGTTGCTGCGGGGGGCCATCAGCGTGCTCTTCGGGGCGTATCTGATGTTCGTGATGCCGGCCGCGGACCAGCAGACCGGTCACAACGGCTACTTCGCGCTGCTCGATGGCGTGCTGGGCCTGACGCTCTGGTTTGCGCTGTCGAAGGATCCCGCGGGCCGGTGGCTGTCGGGGCTCGCATTCGCGGACGGGGCCATGCGGCTCGTCACCGGCGTGGTGACTTTCATCGCCCCGAACATCCAGTCGCGAGTACTGGGCGCCGTCGTCTACCTGGGCGCGATCGTCGTCGCGTGCATCGTCCTGGGCGCGATCGGACTGATCTACGTTTCGATGAGCAAGCGGCGAGCCGTGGACGGCCGCCGTACCGGCGCATTGCCGGCTCTCATCGCGAGCGCGTGCACCTTGCTCTTCGGAGTCGCCCTGGTGCTCGGTTTCTCGACGGACGACGGTCGCCGCTCGCTCGTCGCCATGTTGACGCTGGCGCTAGGTCTGACTTACCTTGTCGCCGGCATTCGTGCGAAGCCTCTATCCACCTAAGGAGAAATCTGATGATCAAACTCTTCTCTCGCATCAGCGCAGTCGTGCTGGCCCTCTTCTTGGCGGCCTGCGCGGCGCCGGGTTCCCAGGCTCCAGGATCGATGGAGATACGCCAGGGCGTGATCGAACAGATCACGCCGATGGACCTTCAGAGTTCGCAGCACACGGGCGTGGGCGCGGTCGTCGGCGGTCTCACTGGTGTGGGCCTCGGCAGCCTGATCGGCGGAGGAACGGGCCGCGACGTTGCAATGGTCGCAGGTGCGATCGGCGGCGCGATCGCCGGGAACGAGATCGCGAAGCGCTACGACCGCCCGACGCCGGGCCAGCAGATCGTCGTGCGGGTGAAGAGCGGCGTGCTGGTCTCGGTGAGCCAGCCCGTCAATCCCGCCTTGCGCATGGGGCAGGCTGTCTACATCGAGGGCAGCGGCGAGAACGCGCGCGTGTTGCCGCGCTGAGCTGAGACTTACATGAAGGGCAGCGTGAGGGAGACGGAAACGCCGTTGCCCTTGGGCCGGTTCTTTGCCTCGACGTCGTAGACCCAGCGCGCGGAGAACGCCGCGGGCTGGTTGCCGATCTTTCCGCCCCAGGTCACGATCGGCCCCAGGCCGATCGAGTGACCCTTGAAGCCGTTGAGCTTGTCGGCGGTCGGTCCGGTGTCGTCCTGGAACTGCTCGATCCAGCCGCCGACCACGCCGAGGTGCCATTGCGGCGCGACGGTGGTCGTCCACATGGCGTCGATGCGGAAGACCGAGCCGTTCTTGTAGTCGGTGGCCGTGTTGCGTGTGTAGATGTCGATGGCTGCGAGGGCAGTGAACTCGCCGCCGCCCTTGAGAAGCTGCGTGTAGGCAATGGTCGGCGAGAAGGTCCAGGTGTTCTGGCCCGCGTTGGCCAGGCGATCCGGGTTGTAGGCGCCGGTGGGTGCATAGATCGGCAGCGAGAGCGCCATGTGCTCCGTTTCGCTGAAGTGGTAGCCGGCGACGATCGGGTTGATCAGGATGTCGGCGAACTGCGTGCCGCTGTCTGTGTTGCTCAGCCCCGGCCGCAGGTTGCTCGATACGCCTAGCTCGACCTTGGTGTATTGCACCGGCAGGCCGATGGCGGATGCGAAGTTCCATTGGCCCGGGCCTGTGTTCCAGACGTAGGTCAGGTTGGCGATGTTGTAGCCGGCCGTGGCATCCACCCCGGCGCTGATGACGCGGCCGATCGAAACCTGGCGCGAGCCGTCGATGTCGCCGCTGAAGTAGATGCTGGCGAGCGTCAGCGCGAAGCCCGGCGTCGGCGGCACGATCCCCGCGTCGGAAGTCACCTGCTGGCCCGTGATGGGGCGACCGATGCCACCTTCGGTCGCCGCGGCGCCGAGGGGCGCCAGCATCATGGCCGCCAGCAGGGGCCGGCGGAGAAATCGCGTCACTATCGTTCTTCCTTTCACGCTGCTTTTTCTTCTCGAACGATGCAGCGAAAACCGAGGTGGCTGGTCGCGGTGTCGATCGGCTGTCCCATGCGCGCGGCAGGGCGATATCGGTGGCAGTAGTTCGGCGCGCAGAGGTGCGAGCCCCCCTTCATCACGCGCCGGGGAATGCGGACCTGCGGCGTGCGCGGGTCGTAGCTCTCGTCCATCTTGCCGCCGCGCGGGTTGTCGAGCGTGCAGCAGGCGTGCGTGATCTTCTCGTGTTCCTGGTACCAGTCGATGGTCCATTCCCAGACGTTGCCGGCCATCTCGTACAGGCCGTAGCCATTGGGCGGGAACGAGCCCACCGGCGCGGTCCATTCGTAGCCGTCTTCCAGCAGGTTCTGCCACGGAAACTGGCCCTGCCAGGTGTTGGCCATGGACTTCCCGTCCGGCTTGAACTCGTCGCCCCAGCAGTATTCCTTGCCCGCCAGGCCGCCGCGAGCCGCGTACTCCCATTCCGCTTCGGTGGGGAGTTCCTTGCCGACCCATTTCGCATAGGCCTCGGCATCCTCGAAGGCGACGTGCACCACGGGGTGCGCCCACAGGCCCTGCAGGGAACTCCCGGGGCCGCGCGGATGGCGCCAGTTGGCGCCCGGTTGATAGGTCCACCAGTTGTGCGGGTTGCGCAGGTCGACCGGCCCGGCGGTCTTGCGGAACACGACGGAAGAGGGCACGAGCATCGCCGGGTCCGCGCCGGGATAGTCGTCCGGATTGGCCGGGCGCTCGGCGAGGGTGACGTGGCCCGTCGCCTCGACGAAGCGCTTGAACTCGGCGTTGGTGACTGTATGGGCATCCATCCAGAAGCCCTTGACCGCAACCTTGTGCGTCGGGGCTTCTTCCGGATAGTGGCGGTCCGATCCCATGAGGAAGGCGCCATCGGGGATCCAGACCATGCCGGCGCGAGTGGGAGTGTTCACGAAGCGATGATGGAGTGCCCCGGGGTCATTGCCCATCGGACCGACGGGCAGCGCGCGTTGCCCTTTGGGGCAATCGGGTCGCGCGGGGCGCTTCACTGGCTGCCGCCACGTCCTGCCCCGACGCGGGCTTCCGGATGGCTTCCCTGATCTTCAGGACGTCGTCGCGGATGTCGGCAAGGATGTTCCTGAGTTCGTCGGCGGGCAGCGGTTTTTGCTTCCACAGCAGGGTGCCGGCGTCGACGTTCGCCAGGATGGCGCTGAGCGGCTGGCTGATTTCGCTGGTGATCGCTGTCCTCGGTGCATCGATGCCGCCGGCGGAACCCGTGCGTTGCCTCGCGGCAGGCTTGCCCAGCGGCTTGCGCCGACCGAAGCGCGAAGCCCGGACGGACCGGACCATCGTGAACATCAGCATGACGAGGGCGGATGCCGCGATGCCCGCGGCGGGCTTGGGCGGCATGAACATGAAGATGACGCTGGGCGTGTTCGATGCGTCAGGCGCCGACGCGGCCCAGTTGCCTGCCGGGTGCGCCCAACTGGCCGACGGCGCGCACGAGATCGGCCAGCGAAGTCACTTCCATTTTTTCCATGACGTGCGCACGATGGGCCTTGACGGTCCGTTCCGCGGCGCCGAGTTCGGCGCCGATCTGCTTGTTCAGGGCACCGTTGACGACCATATCGAGCACTTGCCGCTCGCGGGGGCTGAGTCGCGAGTAGCGGTTCTGCAGATCGTTCAGGCGCCTGTGCGCCTGGCGCCGCGTGGCGTCTTCGGCCACGGCCTTGTTCACGGCCGACAACAGGGCATCGCCGTCCACTGGCTTGAAGAGGAAGTCGGCCGCGCCGGCCTTCATGGCGCGCAAGGTCTCGTGCACGGTGGCCTCGGCGGTCACGAAGATGACGGGCAGCGGCTCCGGCTGCGTGGCGATCATTTCCTGGAGGTCGAGCCCGCTCGGTCCGGGCATGTGGATGTCGAGCACCAGGCAACCAGGCGATGGTCCGATGCCTTCGAGCAGCATGGCGCCGACCGAGCTGTATTCCGCGACGCGATGCCCGGCTGCTCGTAGCAGGCGCTGGACGGCGCGTCGGAACGACACGTCGTCGTCGATCAGGCGGACGATCGGTGTTTCATCCACGGGATTCAGGTCGGTCAGTTCACTCATTCCACATCTCCGGGGCCACCGTCTGCCGGTGGCTGTTCAAGGTTTGGGGTGCTGATTCAGCGAGAACCGAGGTGCATTGAACACGCAGGCAAAGGGCATGGCAACCTGCCCTTTGGTGTAAGGGGCTTGAAAAATTAACCTGTTTGTTTTCAGAATTGAAGTTTTTTTCTCTTCAACCGCCAAATGGCGATGCAGGCAAGCCGGCGATGTCAAGCCGAACGAAGAAGAGCCCACCGGCTTGCGGTTCGGCTTCACGTTGGGCAGGCGTGAGGCCGCTGGTGGCGCTGGTGATGTAGAGGGTGCTCAGGTCCGGTCCGCCGAACGCGCAGTCGGTGATGTGGCTGGTCGGCAACGGGATGCGGCAGAGTTCGGCGGCGCTGGACGGGTCATGGCAGGTGACGCAGGCGCCGCCCCAGTGGGCGATCCAGAGTCGGCCGGCGGCGTCCGTGGTCATGCCGTCGGGGTAGCCGTCGCCGCGCGCGAAGCGATGCCACTGGCGCTTGTTGGTGACGGTGCCGGTCGCTGCGTCGAAGTCGTAGGCAAGGATGCGGGCGGTGACGGTGTCGTTGAAGTACATGGTCTGTCCGTCCAGCGACCAGGTAGGGCCGTTGGTCACGGCGAAGCCTTGGTCATGGCGGCTGCAGCTTCCATCCGGGTCGAAGCGATAGAGCGAACCGGTGGGCGCTTCGCAGGCGGCGTCCATGGTGCCGCCCCAGAAGCGGCCTTGCAGGTCGCATTTACCGTCGTTGAAGCGATTGGCGGTGAGCTCGGGCTCCGGCTGGTGAAGGTACTTGGGCTGCGTATCGGGCGCAGCCGGGTCGAAGAGGGCGAAGCCTCGGCGAAGGGTGACGATCAAGCCGGGCGCCGAAGCGCGTTCGGAGACGGCGGAGATTTCTTCGTCGAACTGCCAGCTTGCGCGGGCGTCGGTAACGGGGTCGAGGCGGTACAGGCGGCGTTCGAGGATGTCGACCCAGTACAGCGCCTGCTCTCGCTGCGACCACAGGGTGCCTTCGCCAAGGGTGGCGCCAGCGGGCCAGATGCAGCGTGGGGCTTCGAGGATTTTTGGCATGGATGTCTCCTTTTGTGACCAGCGCGGTCGTTGATTGGGCGGATCGTAGCGCGGGTGTGGAAGGCGGAGGCGCTCGGTTTTGGAGGGAGCTATGTTGGATTTGCAATGTCTTCGCGCGTTTTTTGGGGTCCGCCCGGCATGCGGTGCGGGCTGTGCGACCCCGCTGCGCCGGCCCTTCGGGCTTCCCTGCAGTGCTCGCCTCAGGCGGGGTCCGCGTGAAACTCGCTTCGCTCAAACACACGCGGCCCTGATCCGCCTGAGGCTGCGCGCTTCGGCGGCGCAGAAGGGTCGCACAGCCCGCACCGCATACCGGGCTCCGTGGGTGTGCGACGGATGCGTGCGTCTCGAATGCCGACAGCCTGCGCGCCGATCACGACGACGCGGGTGCGGATTGGATCGCCGCGTGGCGATCTGCCTTCGGCGTTCGACTTCCGAATCGACGACCGCATGCAGCGCCGTCAATTCGGAGCGGGTGAAGTAGCGCTGGCTTTCGCGTACGTCCTTCATGTGCACGAGCAAGCAGTGGACGCATGAGGCGGCGCGATATGCCTCTTGCAATGCGTCGAGGGCGTCCGTGACTTGCATAGCCGAAGCGGTGGGGCCAAAGGAAGATGCGGTTGGGGGCGCGCGAGCGCGCAAGTAGGGTGCGCCATTGAATGGGGCAAGATGCGGCCAACTCCGCACCTTCCGACCTCGGTCAGAATTTCGCTCCGAACCACTCTTCTTTCCTACCGCCATGAACCCTTGGTTATCGGTCCGCCAGCACTTCCTCATGACACGGGGCACAAAGCGGTGAAGCTGGCCGAGGAACTCCCCGAAGTGTTCGAGCGCTTCGGCCGTGTGTCAGCCCGCCGCATGTTCGGAGGCCACGGCATCTTCCACGAGGGGCGCATGTTCGGCCTGGTGAGCGGCGAGCGCCTGTACCTCAAGACCGACGAGGAGAGCCGAGCGAAGTTTGAGGCGAAGGGGCTCGCGCCCTTCGAGTACATGCGCTCGGGCAAGCTGACGCCGACCTCGTACGTGGAAGCGCCGCCCGAAATCTACGAAGACCGCGAGGAAGCGGCGCGCTGGGCCCGCCTGGCCTGGGAGGCCGTCCTGCGCAAGGGCGGCGCGGCCGCGCGACAGAAGCCGGCTGCCGGGAAGATGGCGGCGACGAAGGTGCCTCAGAAGAAGCCGGCCGCGAAGAAGGCGTCAGTGGGGAAGGTCGCCACGAAGAAGCGCTCCGGCGCAAACCGCTGACCCGCTGTGCCTGCTGCTCAGGTGTTTGGGGCAAGACTGACCATCGTCTGTCGTGTGGCAAAGTTCGGCCATGAGCAGCCGGTCAGCCGCGCTACAGAATTTGCCAGATACCCGACGTTCACGGGGCACTCATTAGCCGATCGCGGCTCGTCAATCTCGCGACAGAAGCCACCGCAAGGATTGGATTCACGATATGACGTCGTCAGCCCGAAGGAGCGCACCCTGCGGGATGGTCAAGCCGATGGCTCTGGCAACCTTCAGATTGACAACGAACTCCAGCTTCGTCGGCTGCTCCATCGGCAGGTCACCGGGCTTGGCGCCATTGAGTATCTGCACCGCAATCTCCGCCACGCGGCGGAACATCGCTGCGTAGTCGGGGCCGTATGACAGGAGACATCCAAGGCGATATTCCGTCATCACCGGTATTCGATGCGCTGCCTCAAATGCGACCCAATCGTCTAGTAGCTTCGCGTTGATCGAGGTTGGGTTTATGAGTACTCCGTCAACTTGTTTGTCCACGATCAAGGCGGCCGCCGCCGAAAAATCAGCAACCGCGTTGATGTCCACGGGAATCAGGGTGATTCCAATCGATCGCGCGCTTTCACGGTAGCTCTCGACAGCCGCGTCCATACTTGCGCTGCTCAGGCCCGACAGCCGCCCGCATTCCGAGCAGCGGGCAAAAGCAATCTTGGAGACGGTCGGGACAGCAGCCTTGAACAGCTCGATCCGCTTTGGCACGAGGTCGCCGGTGAAGCTCGACACCCCAGTGACCTGCCCGCCCGGATGTGCGAAGCTGGCGATCAGACCCGTACGTAGCGGTTCGAATATTCCGCATGTGACTACGGGGATGTTGTGGCTTGCCTCAACCACCGCACCTGCCGCCGTCGCAGTGACGGTCACGATCAGGTCGGCACCCTTGTCCCGCATCTCCGCGGCGAACTCAGCGTAGCGTTCGTTCTTTCCTTCTGCGTAGCGCCAATCGATGGTCAGGTTTCTGCCTTCCACGAAGCCGAGTTCAACCAGTCGATGGATGAACGCCGCCAGGTACCGGTCTTCGTCCGCAGTGTTCTTTGCCGTGTATCCGAACCAGGCGATGTGATAGGTCCGGCCCGGAACCTGGGCCAGCGCCGCGGCCCCAAGGGCGCATGCGAAGCCAGAGATGATTCGACGACGCCCAACCATACCCACCTCCTAGCGCCTCGAGAACGTCCCCGAATTGGAGGCGTCGATACTGAATCATGCCTACCCCGATACGTTCGGGTCAAGGAGGGCTATGGCTTCGGCTGCAATTCTGCGAAGGCGATTGAGCGTCCGCTTCCTGAGCGGGTCGAGCGTCTGCAACGGGCCCGAACCGGAAGTTCCGCCGGACAAGCCCACCTCCTCGACGTCGACAGCCTGCCCACAACAAGAGCGGTAGCGGCGGACAGTTCACCCCCACCCTTTCCGCGGAGGCGGGCGGTGTGCGCTGGGCCGGCCGTTGAGGCACCGCCGAGCAGCGCAGCGGTACGCGGATCAGGGCTGCGCGTGTTTGAGCGAAGCGAGTTTCGCGCGGACCCCGCGTACCGTGAGCAGCGCAGGGCAGCCGCGAAGCGGCCGGTGACGTCGGCCGGCCCAGCGCACACCGCCCGCCTCCGCC